>JAAOMR010000389.1 GCA_018853935.1 Acidithiobacillus ferrivorans | reverse complement strand
ACGCCACGCTTGCGCAGTTGCCGGTAACCGGCCGATCCCCATTGTTTCCAGAGATAGCAACGTAACTTGCGTCGTACCCACTTGTCGATATCGCGCAGAGGGCTCAGCACTTCGGCGATGCCGAAGTACGCTTTCCAACCAAGCAGGGCTTTCCTCAGCTCTGCCACGATAACGCCAATGTTGTTGCCTCGCGTACGACGGGTCAGTTCCCGCACCCGGTCCTTCAGCTTTGCGATGGCCTTGTCGGCCACCTTCAGCCTAGCTCCGTTGCGGCTGACCGTGAAGCCCA
>JAAOMR010000388.1 GCA_018853935.1 Acidithiobacillus ferrivorans | reverse complement strand
CCCGACCCGCCAGCGGCTCAGGAGCACTGAAGAGCAAACGGAGGGCGCTGAGGGTGAGCATGGTGGTGGCCGAGGAACGGCCCTCACCGGAAAGACTGGCGAGGCGGTTGATGTCCTTGCCGTGGGCCTCATGGACCTGACCACATTTCAGACAAAAGCGGAATTTGCCGGGGATGTGCCAGTAGCGCTCGCCTAGCCCTTCCTGTCCTTGGGCATTGACGAGCACGGGTTGCGGAATCGCCTTTTTGTAGTTTTGCCGGACCTTTACCTCATCACGGGTGAAATCGAGCCAGTTTTCCGGCAGGTCCTCCAGTTGACCTTGGTATTGCTGATCGGGGTGGATCGGGCAAAGAAAGCCGTAAGCAACTTCTTCATTGTCGTCCGTAGTGATGTCGTCTATTTCACGGGACTGGTAGTTCGACGGTTCATTTTTGGAATGCCAGACCGGGTAGTATTCCTGACCGCAATCCCGGCAAAAATGCGCCGGATAGAGTTCCACCCCTTCCGCTTGCCGGCCAGGGGCGAAGCGCTGGGCGTCGAGGGTGATGTGGCGGGTACCGGGTGCTTCTAAGGTCGTGAGCACCTTGCCGGGGCCGCTGATGAACTGATGTAGCTTGAAGGCGAAGGGGGGGCGCCCCTGAGGCGTGTTGATCTCATGGGCAGCCAGCAGGAAGCGCTGCAAGGCGCTGCGGCTTTCCTCCACGGAACAGCCGCTGTCTGCCGCCAGCTTTTCGCTGGCCGTTTTGACATTCATGGGTTGAGCGCGGCGCGGGGGTTCGTTTTCACGCAATTCGATACCCAGATTCAGTTCCACCCAAATGGCCAAGGGGTCTGCCTGAAAAGAGGAAAAATCGGCCCAGCTATGGTGTTCCCGGCGTATGGCGGCAGGCAGCGCAGCTTGAATGGCAGCGGCGTCCTTGAGGGGATCCGTCACCCGTTCCAGCGTTTCGCCAATCACATCATTCCCCGATATTCGGGTGCCAAAAAGTTTGCTGGCCACGTCAGCGACCGTGTTGTTGCGATCTGCTTGCGCGTCCATGCTGGACATGGTGGCGGAAGTGCCGATGCACACGAGATGATGGGCCTGCAGGCGTTCGCGCAGGCGGCGCACCAGCAGAGCCACGTCAGCTCCCTGACGCCCCCGATAGGTGTGCAATTCGTCGAGAATCAAAAACTCCAAACCGTGGCAGTGCTCGACGACGCGGCGGTCGTCCTGATCAAAACGGGTGAGGATGAGTTCCAGCATCATGAAGTTGGTGAGAAGAATGTCGGGCGGGTTGTCCGCTATGTTTTTGCGTTCAGCAGAGGATTCTTGTCCGGTGTAACGGGCGACGGTAAAGGGCTGCTGGTCGGCGGCATAGCCGTACAGGAATTTGTGGAGCTCTTCCAACTGGCTGTTGGCCAGCGCGTTCATGGGATAGATGACGATGGCGCGGGTGCGCTGGGTGCCGTCGCCATCGGCCTCTTTTCCTTTCAGGATGCTGTCGATGACCGGGATAAAGAAGGAGAGGGATTTACCCGAACCGGTGCCTGTGGTGACTACGTAGCTTTGCCGCTGTTGCCCTTTGGCCAGCGCCTGCTCCTGATGGGTATAGAGCTGGAGCGGCTGTGGCCGTTGTTCCGCTTTGTCCACCTGGAAAATATCTGCGCAGTCGGGGTGCAGAAGACCTTCTCTGACCAGTTCCTGGACCGAGTGTCCGCGCTTGTAGTTGGGGTTGATCTGGATGAGGGGTTCCGGCCAGTAGCGACCCTTGTCATATTCACGCTGCACCGTTTCGCGGATGTCTGCGGCGTCAATGCGCGCAAAACTGCGGGAAAAGGTGCTGTATTCTTCGATGAGTTGTTCGCGAAAATTGAAGACGTTTTCCATAGGTTACCGTTGTTTGTTGCGTGCCTTGATAGCGGCATGGAGAAGGATTGTAATACCAGAAGCCATTCGCCGCGCCCTTTTCACGATCATATCCCAGGTGGAGCACCCATACGCGGGACTGTGAGGGGGAGGACTGCTGGATGTCAACCATCACCTTGACCGACGGCGGATGGCGGATGGCGGATGGCGGATGGCGGATGGCGGATGGCGGATGGCGAACAGAATGGCTGAGTGATTGATACCGCAACCAGGTAGCGCGGCAAATGGTTTTAGGCTGGCGGGAAGCAATAGCGGATACGGCTTCCTGACGGTTCTGGAGATCATGGCAGGAAGGTTTGTATGGCCGGAACGCTTTCCTATCGTAACCGTCTAAGCAACCCACCTTCCCAAATATTCTGACCTGGCCAATCCTGCCTCGCATTCAGCGAGGAGGGATGGCTATAACGAAGGACGAGAAGACCGCTTATTGGCGGCAACAAGTAGACGGGTTCACATCAGCGCTTGATGCATTCAGACTGTCCTTCAGTGGGAAACCGCTTCCATCGATCCATCGCTGGATTCTAACAGGCGGTAGGGTATATGGGTACCTTCTTGCCCCCAGAGGGCGGCATGTGATCCGCCCTACGCATCGGCAGAGCGTCTACCGGGTAGACGGTCGGCGCGGGCTCGGTTTTCCCGCAAAACGGTTCCGTCTTCCCGGAAGACGCCCGCATTACCCCTTCTTTATCTTGCGTTCCGCTTTTCTTTCGGTAGACGCTTCTTTTGGCGTTTTCGTCTACCGGGTAGACGATTTTTTGGGGCGGCGTTTTCCGGGAAGACGCTTTTATTTACCGATTCTGGGGCCATCGTCTACCCGGTAGACGACATTGGAGTAGCAAATCGGCGGGAGACAAGGGGCAATAACGGCATCGCAGGCTGCGCAAAGGGACCCCCTCCAGCTGGAACAGAGATCGGCGGGTGCCACCACGGTATGGACGCGCATCCCGGCGATCCCTATCGACCGAGCAGCTTTGTAATATGGTGAATCATCAGATGACCGGGGATACACCCTGCCCTTTGGCGGCACCGGCTGATGCCCCCGACTTCACCGTCTACCGGGTAGACGCCTGCCGGGCGCAGATTACCTCGGCCCTCGGCATCCATTGCTCAGACATCGCCGCGAAACGTGGTAAGGCCGCGCATGAGATTGACCATAGAAAGTTCAGATACAGAATCGAATACCTCACACGAGGCAAAGTCGGGATCGTCGGTAAGCCCATTTTATTTGACCAGCGCCGAAATCAAATCGCAGCAGAAAGAGATGTATGTGGTTGCTAAAGAAAGAAGCCTCAGTCCCAGAAGATGCATCGTCTACCGGGTAGACGAAACGATCCCATGGGACTCCAGGAAAAGGACAAAGAGGAACGCAAGATAAGGAAGGGGGAATGATATCGGTGTCTTTCGCGAGAACATGGTCCACCACGGCCCATGCTGGCCGTCTACCCGGTAGACGCCGCCCGCTGGCACATAGATCCGTTGTTGTGGCCGCCCCCTTGAGGGCTCCCGCGTAAAATTTCTTTATCCTGAACCAGGCCTAAATAGGCCGCGGTTTTACTACACGCTACCGCGGGTATGCTACACGGTCCCACGGTTTTGCTACACACGGCCCCCTTTCGGGTCATGTGAACCCTGCCATCATGTAGATTAATCCCCAATCTCAAAAGGGCTTCGACGTCCTGATGGATTTCCCGCCGACGATTCCTTTGCTGCTGCGCAGACAGGGGACCCGTAACCGACGCAATGAGACCGTCCAGCCTCCAGCCACCTTTTGGTGAGACTTTATGGCTCAGCACATGTCGAGCTACGGCCTGGGAGATGCCGTGACGCATTGCCGCGATTGGATACGGGTCGCGGGATATCCATAAATCGCTATCTACAAGCCGACAGAGCACCTTTCCGAGTAGCCTTCGCCTCACGGAGGAATCGTTATCTGGCCAGCGACTGAGACTTTAGCCACCGTTCCGGGCTGGCGTAAAATTTCTGTACCTTGCTCAACGCCTGTTGCGGATAGTGACTGAAACCGGGTAATGTGCTGACGCGGCTAATTTCCTTATCCCAATGTGCCTTGTTTGTGGCATAAAACGCCAAGCGTCTTTGGATGTCATCGGCTCTCGCAGTGAGAATACCGATATTCTTTTTTACTGCGGCAGGATCCTTTGTCAGGAATACCGCCATGTCAAATACGTCGCGCGCCGTAAAACCGTCCGCACGGTAGAAGCACTTCTTGGCGATGATCTCTTCCGCCTTGTCCAGCAGGACATTGCGACCACGAATGGTCGCCGCCTGAGTGGAGTTCACCACCAGACGCGGGGCGGCCACAAAGTCCACTTCACCCAGACCATCAAAAATCAGCTTGACATGCCGGGAATCTTCGCGGTAATGGGCTGTGAGATCTTCCACCTTGTCATTCAAACGTGGCGATAAGGCGGTTAGATATTGCGCATCCGTGATAAAAATATCGACATCGCGGCTTAACCGGTGGCGATACTTAAACATAAGTACCGTGCCGCCACCGATGGTCCATTCGAGCTTGGGCAGATGAGCCGGTAGAGAATCTATCGCCGACATGGCCCTGTCGAAAAGTGGTTCCCAGGCTTGCAGCTGGCCAGAATCCATCACGCAGCCCATGCATCCAGCGGAAAATGGAAACCCATCGGAAACCCGGGCCGGACGTACTGATCCAGTATGGCGAGCGCCTGTTCCACAGGAATGTGGCGTCCGTGCAGAAAGCCGAGCTGTGCCCCAAGGTCACACTCGTAAAAGAACGCCTGTAGCCCCATGGTGTCCGCCTCAGCGGTGCCGCGCAGCCAAGCCTCCAGATCATCGCCTGTCACCATGACGTGTCGCGGCGCGTTGATCGTTGTCAATACCATCCAGTCTTTATTCATATCCAACAGTTTAATCCGTACCGATCCAGCTGCAAGGGGTAATTGGGATCCCAGGTAAAGCGATCTTGCGTTTATGAACCCGCGTCATCGACGGCGGGTATGTCCGGCGACCGATCCATCGTCTATCCGGTAGACGATTTATGACAGAGGAGACCTGGACGGGACGGGCGGGGCGTCTACCGGGTAGACGATTACCGATTCTCCCACTTGGTCCCGAGCTTCTTGGCGTCCTGCTTGTCCGGCCACCAGCAGGACTGGCAGGACTCGCACTTGAAGAATGCGCTCCTCTTTTTCATCTTCATGGTGATGGTTGGTTTCTTGCAGGCTGGGCAGGTAGGACCAGCGGGGCCAGCCTTTTGCCTCTTGCCCCGCGTTTTCCCGGTAGACGACTTGCCGCCACCAGCGATGGAAGATGACCGCGCTTGCCCGACTGCAATGGTCGCTGCCTTGGCCGACTCGATCATGCGCGAGACGAATTTGCGCTGCGCTTCCTCGAACTGCTATAGCGTCAGACGCCCTTCGGACACGGACGATAGTGCGCGTCCTCCCATCGCGCCGTCAGGACGATGATGACACGTACCACACGCATGCCGGGGCAGCCGTTGATGGTGAGGATAAGGACAGGATTCTGTTATGGGGCCATGCGGTTTCCCTATTCTATGGAGGACTGGAATCCATTTACCGATCACAGCGTACCCTTATGAGGCCAGTATGCTGGACAGGCCATCAGCCTGCAACTTGGCGAGCTATCAGGTCTGGCCCGTCCTTATGTTGTTGACGGCCTTGCTCACAGGTCAACCATCAGCAGAGAATCTGCTGAGGTGCCACCCGTATGCGGCCTATTGGTATATCACCCCATATACATGACAAATTTTACTGATATACTAGCCACTACCCTGTATTAAAAAGATAAAACACTCAACACCGACTCTTTCCTGCTGAACACATTCTAAAAAAAGGATCCCACGTGCCAACCAAGTCCGAATTGATAGCGTCCATCCACTTGCAGATGAAGCAGAATCAGTTTCCTGATCTACCCCGGCAGGATATACACCAGGCGGTTGATCAGATTCTGTCATATATAGGGGAGACCATCGCTGACGGCAACCGGGTCGAGATTCGTGGTTTTGGGGTATTCAGCTACCATGATCTTTCAGCAAGGCAGGGGCGCAACCCCAGGACGGGGGAATCGGTCCTCGTTCCGTCTAAGCGGACCTTCCACTTCAAGCCCGGCAAGGAACTACGGGAAATGGTCGATATCCACGAGGGTCAGGGGATTATAAACAAATCCCACAGCGGGCATTTCAAGAGAAACTGGCAAAAAAACCGCTTCCACTATCCTCAAGATTTACAACAGCCCGAAAAGTCCGCCAAGCAGCCCCCGAAGGAATCCGCTCATTATGGGCAGAAACATCAGACAAAGGTAACCATTAAAAAGCGGCGAACGGCGGTACGGGATGACACTGTAACGTCCTGAGATGTGAACCACCACATATCCCGCAGGCTTATTTTAAGGCGGTCACCGATCCTCCAATAGTGCGCGGACTTTCTTGTGCATGAGATCAATTTCATGGGCCGCAATGCCTGCATGCCGGACATGTGACCGTATACCGTCGCCAGCTTCCTGTATGGCGCCGCGAAAATCCTGAAACATGGCCTTGCGTGTGTCTTTGCCGGTGACAATAAAATACTGGTAAAAGTCCAGCATGTTCAACGCCAGAGTGATGGCAGCCAGATAAGCCACACCCGTCAGATATTCCGCCTGGAAGTCGGGCACGGTATCGTCGGCCATCATGATCATCTCCGGATCCGGTATGGCCTGATGCGTCTTGATGAGCAGCTTGCGGGTCTGCTCACACCAGTCAGCCAAGCGTCCCGCCTTATTTCTAAGGTCTATCGCGCCCTCTGTCATGCCAAACTGAATGATGGTGTCTGCAGCCAGCAGCAAGGTCTCATAACCTTCCAGCGCTCGATGAAAATTGCCGGTAGGTTCGTCCTCCGCGGACACCAGGTCCGCAGCCAGAAAGACGTTGCAACCAGCGATCACGGTGATGAGCACGTCCACCTTTTCACCCTGGACAGAAGGCAAATAGAAAGGAGAGCTGTGGTCAAGCTTATACGTATGCCGTTTGGCAGGCTTGGACGCTGCCCGGCGTTTGGGAAATGGGTGGATATTAGTCATGAGATAGTAATTCGAGTTGACAGAAAAGAGCCATAAGATAGCAATGACACGGAGAATTATTTCTGCCAAGTGCAACCACGCTAACACATGGCATATTCTTAGGGCACAATCTGCTTGACTGGTCGCACCAGTATTTCTTCCACCAGCACATGAGGCGGCTGGGCAAAACTATATACGAGCGCCTGCGCTACATCTTCAGGATGTAAGGCATCCAAAGATTGCCGTCGTTCATGCATGGCTTCCTCGGTGACATTAAAGCCCCATTCTGTCCACACGGCCCCCGGTTCAATAAGCGCCACCCGGATGCCTTCCGGACCCAGTTCCTTTCGTAACGCATCGTGAAAGCCTACTACAGCGAACTTGGTGGCATTGTAGACAGACCATCCGGGTAAGCCGTAACGCCCGCCTACACTGGAAACGGTCGAGATCATTCCGCCCGGACGCCCCTTCAGGAGAGGAATAGCCGCATGGGTACAGCGAAGTACGCCATAAAGATTGGCATCTATCGTTTCACGCCATTCTTCCGTCTTGCTGTCAGCAAAAAGTGCGTTATAACCCAATCCAGCATTGTTAAAAAGGAGGTCCAGTCCGCCAAAATGCGCTTTGACCTTTTCGAAGAGATTTGCTACATCGCCCTCTTTACTGACGTCGGTAGGAATAATAAGGGCCGCTTCTCCAATCTCGCTTGCGAGCGCTTCAAGTCGATCCTGGCGGCGCGCCGCCAGAACCACATGCATGCCCTCGGCGGCAAGCAGGCGCGCACTAGCTGCTCCAATACCACTTGAGGCGCCAGTGACTACTGCCACCTTTCCCCGTAAATCCTGCATCTTCATAGCCTACCCCCGTCATAAAATACCCACCCTACCCACGCCATTGCATTTCAAAATAACGTGATGAGGCCGAAAATACCGTCCAGTTGGTTTTAACCCTAGTTCCCAAGGCGGTGACAGTCAAGGTGACTGTTAACCCAAAATTCCGCACTTCATGAAGTGTCGGCCGCGCTCTGGAAAACTTTGCCGCCAAAGCACGGGGCCGCTTAGATGAGCGCAGGAGTCATCTGAAGCTGCCAGTTTGTCATTCTGTCGTGTCATCCGCCCTTCCGCCGATCGGCCATTATCATAACACACACCAATCGCTTCCCTATTCCTCGGCATACCTATTACCCATAAGTTCTACTCAGGTACGTCTTCCTTGAGGACGAAACCCGCGCACAGCGCACCTGCGCATATCCCTGCCACATAATCTGGTGGCCGGGCGGTGGATCGTTGGCACGCCCAATATACCTCCAAATCGGGCCACACAAGGCGGACGTCATCGCCTGCGCAGACAGCAAGGCGTGCAGCCTGATTTTCTCTGCAATGGTCCGACGCAAATGTTGATCATGCTGAATGTGCAACGCCGTCAACATGCCAGCCAGAAGGTGCGGTGCGGCGCTGCGTAGCGCTTAACTGTAGGAGAGATCACCGTGCACGCGATCAATATTGGGACGGATGTCGGAATAATGGGCAAGGGCGTCATCAATCCGCTGGTATTTCTCTTTGCCGCTGGAATAGGCATGATAATGCGGCTAGTCTGCGGCGCAGATCGCCCAGCACCACACCACTAAAAAAAGGGGCCATATGTTGGGAACCATACAAACCATTGCTAATCATCCGGAATGGTGGATGCAAAGACTGCTCGCCAGCATCTTGTTAATCATCGGATATTGGATCATCACCCGTATCCTGGACAAGACCATTGGTCGTCTCCATGGCCTGTTCAAAAAATTTCTGCCACATTCCAGTCCCGCATCCAGAAGTTACGCTGCCATTCTCCAGCGGGTGATGCGCTGGGCCGTTGGCCTGTTATTGCTGATATTTATTCTCGGAGCCTGGGGAGCCAACGTGTCTTTTCTCTGGACGACCGCTGTCGGCATGTTGACCATCGTTGGCGTTGGTCTACTGGCCACATGGACTATGGTCAGCAACATCACTGCACGCTTTTTCATCTGGTTCTGGCAACCCGTGCGCCTGGGACAGCGCGTCGAGATTTTTCCGGAAAATCTCTGTGGCCGGGTGTGCGAAGAAAACCTCATGTTTACTGAATTGCGTCAGGATGACGGGCGTATCATTATCATTCCCAATAACCTATTTTTTCAGCGCGTGATCCGCCGCACCCCGGAGGGGGAGGAACAGGAGTCCTGATGCGTGATTCTCTAAAAAGGCACTTCTAATCGTTGATATTTTGTCGACCCACGCCAAACTCGTAGGTGTAGTTCTTGCGGGCGAATTGCTGATCAGTCAGTGCCTCCCGCACGTTGGGACCCTTTCACAGATGCAGGGTATCCGGTCAATTTGGCCCTTCGCTACTTCGAGTGAGTCGTCAATCAGCGTCAGCTATTGACCATGCGTCAGCACCAAACATTTGCCACCTATGGAGTGTTATAACGCTTCGTAACTCTATAGACTAAAACATAAACATCAAATTCTTGGTCTGATCAAAGGTGAGCAAACTTGACGCTGATTCCTGGTCAAAACTTGACACACTCAGGCGCTGTTTTACAGCGTTTAGGTAAAAGTCACACAAAATATACCGCATCTCGCTCCAACCGGAAACCTGCTGCCTCTGCACACACTCAAATCTGGTCAGAAACCGTCGCACGCTCAATCGTGCTGCGTTCGTCTACTCCAATCGCGGGGCCTTGGATTATTGGATTTATCGACGCACTCAACAGATCTGGATAGACTTCAGGAGTTGGATTCCTTCCCCCTACTGTTAGAGGTGCCGCTATGAGCACGGTTAAGCAAAAAGCTACCCTGGGCGCGGAAGTGCGCCGTTTCGTTCGTGCTTATCATAACGGCGTGCTCTGCTCGCTATCCAAACGCTTGGCAGGCCACCCTTTTGCCTCTGTGAGCCCCTTTGTGCTCGACGACGCAGGGAACCCTGTCATCCTCATTTCCACCTTGGCGGAACACACCAAAAACATCGATGCTGACCCCCGTGTGAGTCTGATCGTCCACCCTTGCGCTGAGGACATGCTCACCGCAGGTCGGGTGACCTTAGTGGGTCGCGCTGCGCGCCTCCCTGACAAGGGCGCTTTTAGTGAGCGCTACCTACGCTATTTCCCCAAAGCTGCCGATTACTTCTCCGCCCATGATTTTTTCTTTTATCGTATCAGCGTAGAACACATCCGCTATATCGGCGGCTTCGGCAAAATTCACTGGGTTCTAACCCAACAGTATTCACCGC
>JAAOMR010000387.1 GCA_018853935.1 Acidithiobacillus ferrivorans | reverse complement strand
TCCGAACCGTAGACCTTATCGTTGGTAGACTCCGATAAATCCATCAGCACCAGCACGCCCAAATCGCGCAGCTTGCGCAGCGTGCGCATGTGAATGCGGGTATCCGGGGCCAGACCCATGCGGATATCGACGAGGGCGCGCAGCGCCGCTTCCATATCAATCTCGTCACCGTCTTCCTGCTTGCGCAAACGCTGCACGCCCTGGGGCTGCAAGGCTTCGATCAGATACTTGAGGCGGCTGGAAACGGGCTTATATTTTTCCAGCACTTCACGCACGCCGTTTACATCGCCCATGCGTGGACGTCGTTCCAGTACCGTCGCCCAGTGGGGACGACTGGCCTGTATCTGATAATCCCACTCCGCATAATGGAAAGGATCGGAAAGCGGCTCCTTACCTTCCGTCTGGTTATAGCTTAACCCCATATCTTCATAGGGAAAGAGCTCCGATTGCAGCACCCAGACTTCCTGGGCATCGTCACCGGCCAGTTCGGTATCCACCTCGTTGACCATTTCCATGACGTTGACGTATTTCCGTACCTGGGCACCGGGGAGGATCGTCGCTTCATGTTCCCAATCCACTTCCTCAAACTCCCAGATATAGCGGTTGTCATCGCGGTAGAGGACATCGGGAATATCGGTTCGGGCGTGGTAAGTCACCTTCTCCTTACGCAGGCTGTCCGCCAGACGCACCCCCAAGTCCCAGGAGAGCTGTGGATCGTCCCAACGCGCCTCGGCCGCCATAAAGGCCTGCCGACCCTCCTGCACCCAGGCGTTACCATCCTCATAGGCGGGATCGATAATAGCCCGCGCCAGCCGGGAAAACAGCTCTCCCATACTGGCGACCGGCCCGGCCACTGCCGTGTGAAAAGGCAACCAGATAGCCCGGATTCCGGGGAAAGCGCGCATGGCCAGCGCCTCCACTCGGGCATCTTCAAACAGACCAATCACCGCCATCTGTTCCGGGTTGAGCGCCTCAGCCGAGATCGCCTTCTGCATGTAAGCCACATGCGCCGCGGCGTGAGCCGCCACGGCGCGATAGCGGGTCATTCCATCGATACCTTCCCAATCGTCGTAGGCATCGGGAAGATGGATGAAAATCCCTTCGATATAAGGCCGGTAACCTTCGCGGTCTTCAAAGTCACCGCTGGTAGGACGCAGGAAAAAATCCCGTCCCCACAACGCGCGCAGATACATGCGCAGGCGGCGCTGGATATCCACAAATAGCGTGCCTTTGCGCTCCTGCTGGAGCATAGCCAAGGCTTCCGGACTTTTCAGGGAAAAATACGCGATTTGCGCCGCAAAATCGGTGCGATGGGCGTGCGCACCCCACAATGCCCAGCGGCGCAAACCACCCAGCGTCAAATAACCGAAGAGCTGGTCGATATTTTCCAGCATCGGCCGTACGGCTCTGGGCACTTGTGCGAGCAGGCGGTCCAGCATGCCGAGATAACTTTTGAAAAGCTCCAGATCAGCCAGACGGTTGGCGGCTGTCGGACTGGTGGAGAGCACCGCCTCCAGCACCGCACCACTGGTTTTGGACGCCATCTTCATAACGGCGCCCACCAGTTCCCAGACGGCATCTTCTCCCACTTCGCGGGCGACGTGGGGGGCGGCATCCAGATAACTGCTCACCAAGCCATCGCCCTTGCCCAGCGAGCGCATACCCATGGCGCCATCCAGGTATTGATCCAGACCGGCCGGACTGAAAATCCGGGCGGCCTCCTGCCAGTTACTCTGCAGAACGGCTTGGCTTTCCTCGCCAAAAACCTCCAGCAGTTCTGCATAATCTTCCAGACGTTTCATGCGTCCTCCGTGATCGTTGCGACCCTGTTTACTGCAAGGCGAACGTGAGAACTCAGAAGTAAGTAGTCACCGCCGCATCCAGGGCATCGCGCATATCCGGGTCATCGGTAATCGGACGCACCAGCGTCACCCGGCAAGCGGCCTTTGCTTCGACGCCCTTGCTGATCAGCGAGCCGGCGTAGACCAGCATACGGGTGGAGATACCCTCATCAAGACCATGACCCTTCAGGTTACGGGCGCGCTCGGCGATAGACACCAACTTACCGGCGACGTCCTTGCCGACACCCGTCTCATGGGAAACAATTTCCGTCTCAACCGCATGCTCGGGGTAATTAAAATCCAGAGCACCAAAGCGCTGCTTAGTTGACTGTTTCAGATCCTTCATGAGGCTCTGATAGCCCGGATTGTAAGAGATCACCAACTGAAAATCGGGGTGTGCATGAACCAATTCCCCCTTCTTTTCCAGCGGCAAAATCCGGCGATTATCGGTCAGCGGATGGATGACCACGGTGGTATCCTGACGGGCCTCCACGACTTCGTCCAGATAGCAGATGGCACCCAAACGCGCCGCCATGGTCAACGGACCATCCTGCCAGCGGGTGCCTTGCGGGTCGAGCAGGAAACGTCCGACCAGATCGGAGGCCGTCATGTCTTCATTACACGCCACGGTGATCAACGGCCTACCCAGCTTATAGGCCATATACTCCACGAAACGGGTTTTGCCACAGCCGGTGGGGCCCTTGAGCATCATCGGCATACGCACGCCGTAAGCGGCTTCATACAGCTCTATTTCATCACCGGTAGCCCGGTAGTAGGGTGCTTCTTTAATATAGTATTCGGCCAGCTGATCGCGCATGAGATGGTTCTCCTCGGACAATATCGGACAGGGAAACACGGCACTTGACGAGAATATTCACGATAGCGCGAAGGCAGGCTACAGAATACTCTCGACAAGCGCCGTATCTGCTTGGCACGAAGCCCTTACAGATACGGCACGGAACTACTTACTTATACGGTCTTACCCCGATAAATCACCAGAGCAGCGCCCTGGGACTGCTTGAAGTTGTCATAACCGACAAGACGGACGTGGTTATGGGGATTGGCCTTGTGACAGGCCTCCGCCTCTTTCAAGATGTGATCCACGTCGGTTTCACCGAACATGGGCAACTTCCACATATACCAGTAGTGATCAAAGGCATTCTCCGGCTCGGTGTGCTCAATAGCCGGGTTCCAGCCCTTGGATACAATATACTCGACCTGGTTACGAATCTGCGCCGGGGTTAAAGCGGGCAAATAAGACAAGGTTTCGAACTTCCGGCTCGCCGGGTCGGAGAGACGGGATTTGTAATCCTGCACTTCACTCATAAAAAGCTCCTAGGCATCAAGACGTGCCCACCGGAGCGGGAAACAAAGTATCCCCGCCGGGGTACACGATAAACGTGCTTACTTGTGGGCGACGTCCAGCTTGTCGACGGTATCGAACTCGAACTTGATCTCTTTCCACGTTTCCATGGCCACCTTGAGTTCGGGAGAATGCTTGGCAGCGTCAGTGAGGACGGCCTTACCTTCTTTCTCGATGGGCACACCGCGGTTGCGGGCTTCCACGCAGGCTTCCAGCGCAACACGGTTGGCAGCAGCGCCAGCAGCATTGCCCCAGGGGTGGCCCAGAGTACCGCCGCCGAACTGCAACACCGAGTCATCACCAAAGATGGTGACCAGCGCCGGCATGTGCCAAACATGGATACCACCGGAAGCAACCGGCATCACCCCCGGCATGGAACCCCAGTCCTGGTCAAAGAAGATACCGCGGCTGCGGTCTTCCTTGATGAACTTATCACGCATAATGTCGATCCAGCCCAAGGTCGCCTCGCGGTCGCCTTCGAGCTTGCCTACCACCGTACCGGAGTGCAGATGATCGCCGCCGGACAGACGGAGAATCTTGGTCAGCACGCGGAAATGAATACCGTGGTGCGGGTTACGGTCGAGCACAGCGTGCATGGCGCGGTGGATGTGCAGGAGCAAACCGTTATCGCGACACCAGTTGGCCAGACCCGTGTTGGCACAGAAACCGCCGGTGATGTAGTCATGCATGATGATGGGCGCACCAATTTCCTTGGCGTATTCCGCACGCTTGTACATCTCTTCCGGGGTTGGCGCGGTGACGTTCAGGTAGTGACCCTTGCGCTCACCAGTCTCCCGCTCTGCCTTCTCGATCGCTTCCATGACGAAGTCGAAACGCTGCTTCCAACGCATGAAGGGCTGGCTGTTGACGTTTTCGTCGTCCTTGGTGAAATCCAGACCGCCACGCAAACCCTCATAGCAGGCACGCCCATAATTTTTGGCCGACAACCCCAGCTTGGGCTTGATGGTGCAGCCCAGCAACGGACGACCATACTTGTTCATGATGTCGCGCTCGACCTGAATGCCGTGGGGTGGGCCGCCGCAGGTCTTGACGTACGCGATCGGGAAACGCACGTCTTCCAGACGCAGGGCACGGACAGCCTTGAAGCCGAACACGTTACCGACCAGCGAGGTGAAGACGTTAACCACGGAACCCTCTTCGAACAGGTCGATGGGGTAGGCGATGAACGCATAGAAGCAGGTATCATCGCCAGGAACGTCTTCGATCTTATACGCACGGCCCTTGTAGTAGTCGAGATCGGTGAGGAGATCGGTCCACACCGTGGTCCAGGTGCCGGTGGAGGATTCGGCGGCAACCGCAGCAGCGGCTTCCTCACGATCCACGCCCGCCTGGGGAGTAATTTTGAACACGGCAAGGATATCCGTATCCTTGACGCTGTAATCCGGTTCCCAATAGGTGTTCCGGTAATCCTTCACACCCGCGCTATAGGTCTTGACGGCCATATGCCACCTCCATGCAGTTGCCCGACGCCGGAGGCACCGGCGTCAATCGCTACGTCTGCAGCGATTGACGGACTATAGTGCGGGCAAACCATAAATACTAATCAGTATTAATTATTTTTTTTATAAGTCTTAACTGATGGAATATCTGTCTGGTGGCGGTCAAAGAGATCCCGGTGGTGCCAGGGTAACCGCGCCCATCATCCCCCAGACCGCCTTCCTCAACCTTAAGGACCGCGTGGCCCAATTGCGCGCCACCAAGGCCAAAGTTTCCCTGGAAGGCACGCGCAAGAACTATGAGGTAGGTAGCAGATGGCCACGGATTACATCCGCGCCGAGCAGGACTACAATGTGGCATTCTCCAATCAGATAAATACCTTGCTGAACAAGCGTGCAAACCCATAGTCCACTAGCCTGGGAGTATATGACGCATGACTATCGCCCAAAAAAAGTTGGTCATTGCCGCAGTGGTCATTCTCGCCATCGGTGCCGGGGCGATCTATTGGGAAACCCGTCCGACGGCTCCCAGCGATCAGGTGATCATTTATGGGAATGTGGACATCCGCCAGGTACAGGCGGCTTTTGACGACAGCGGACGCATCCTGCGTCTCGCTGTGCAGGAAGGTGACCGCGTCCATAAAGGCCAGTTGCTGGCGGAACTCGACCCGACCCGCTTTCAGGATGCGGTGGATCGCGATCAGGCCAGTGTTGCCGCGCAGGAACAGGTACTGGCCCGCCTGCTGGCCGGTTCCCGTCCCGAAGAAATCGCCCAGGCCCGAGCGGACGCTGCTGCCGCCCAGGCCACCCTGGCCAATGCGAAAATCACTTGGCACCGGCAGCAGGCGCTGGCTGCGGAGCAATATGTGCCCAAGCAGAATCTGGATAATGCGGCCGCCGCCCTGAAAACGGCCCGGGCCAATCTGGATCGCGCTCAACAGGGCCTGATCCTGACGATCAAAGGGCCGCGCCAAGAAGACATTGCCGCTGCCCGCAGCCAACTCGTCGCCGAACAGGCCGCTCTGCATTTGGCACAGCGCGAACTGGCGGACACCAGACTCTTCGCGCCGCAAGAGGGCGTGGTGCAGGACCGCATTCTCGAACCGGGGGACATGGCCAGTCCACAGGTGCCCGTTTTTACCCTCGCATTAGATAATCCCGTGTGGATACGTGCTTATCTGCCGGAAAAATCACTGGGACAGGTGCGGCTCGGCATGCAAGCCGACATCGACAGCGACTCCTTCCCAGGCCAGCATTTTGCGGGATGGGTAGGCTTTATTTCGCCCACTGCCGAGTTCACCCCCAAGACCGTACAAACCACGGAGCTGCGCACCGAGCTGGTGTATCGGGTGCGTATTTATGCCTGTAATCCCAGGCACCAGTTGCGCCTGGGCATGCCCGTGACGGTGCAGATTCCGCTCCGAAACAACCCACCACAGAATCGGAACACGAACGTCTGCGGACGCTGAACCATGACCGACACGCCCTTGCGCTTCAGTCAGGTCAGCAAAAGCTTCGCCCGCGGTAAAAACCGGGTATCGGCTTTGAGTAACCTGGACCTGAGTCTTCCCCCCGGCTCCATCACTGCCCTCTTGGGACCCGACGGGGCGGGCAAGACCACATTGCTGCGTCTCGCCACCGGGCTGCTGATCCCGGATAGCGGCGAGGTATCCGTCCTCGGCGCCGACACCCGTCGGCAGGCGACGCAGGTGCAAGCCGCTATCGGTTACATGCCGCAGCGTTTTGGTCTTTATGAAGATCTCACGGTACAGGAGAATCTTAACCTGTACGCCGATTTGCAAGGATTAACGCGGGTGGCAGCGGCAGCCCGCCAGCAGGAACTGCTCAAACTCACGGCCCTCGGCCCCTTTGGTGCCCGGCGCGCCGGAGCGCTGTCCGGCGGCATGAAACAAAAGCTCGGCGTCGCTTGCGCCCTGCTGCGTGCCCCGCAACTGCTCCTCCTGGATGAGCCGACGGTGGGTGTTGATCCCATTGCCCGCCGCGAACTCTGGGAGATTATCCAGGGACTCAGGAAACAGGGCGTCACGGTGCTCATGAGCACCGCCTATTTTGACGAGGCGGAGCGCTGTGATGAAATCATTCTGCTGCATCAAGGCAAGCTCCTGAAAAAGGACAGTCCCGAGGCCTTCCACCAACCACTGAACGGGCGCTGCTTCCTGGTCACCCAGGCAGTGATGAACAAGCGCCACCTGCGGGAAACCCTGCAACACCGGCCCGGCGTTCAGGACGCCCGTATTCTCGCCGAAGGCGTGCGCGTGCTCTGTCGGGATACCCTGCCCCACGCCGTGACAGGAGAAAACTGGCAGGTTGCCGCACCCACCTTTGAAGATGCCTTTGTCGACCTCTTAGGTACCCCCGAAAAGCCGAATACCGAAATCATGCACGACAGGCCGTTCGCCGCGCCGCCCACGGAAGCGGAAACCGTGGTGGAAGTGCGCGACTTAGGCAAATTCTACGGCAGATTCGAGGCGGTTAAGGGCAACACCTTCAGCGTTCGCAAAGGCCAGATATTTGGCCTGCTGGGTGCCAACGGCGCGGGCAAGACCACCACTTTTCGCATGCTCTGCGGTCTGCTCCCGGCTTCTTCCGGCTCCCTGCAG
The DNA here is from genome assembly GCA_018853935.1 of Acidithiobacillus ferrivorans. Lineage (GTDB taxonomy): Bacteria > Pseudomonadota > Gammaproteobacteria > Acidithiobacillales > Acidithiobacillaceae > Acidithiobacillus > Acidithiobacillus ferrivorans. Next base: position 4,067 of record JAAOMR010000387.1, on the reverse strand, counting down.
ATTGCCGGAGTCGATATGCGCCATGCCACCGCCCAGGCCCGGGGCCGCATCGGCTACGTCGCCCAGAAGTTTGCCCTGTACGGCAACCTCAGCAGTGATCAGAACCTGGCTTTTTTTTCCGCCGCCTACGGGCTGCGCGGCAAGGCGCGGCAAACGCGCCTAGACTGGGCGCGACAGGAATTCCAGTTGGCCGACTATCGCCATGTCAATGGCGACGATCTGCCCCTCGGGATCAAGCAGCGCCTGGCCCTGGCCTGTGCCCTCCTGCACGAGCCGCCCATTCTTTTCCTGGACGAACCCACCTCTGGGGTAGATCCCCTCGCCCGCCGCGAATTCTGGCAGCGCATCAATGCCCTGGCCGAAAATGGGGTGACGGTGTTGATCACCACCCATTTCATGGATGAGGCCGAATATTGCGACCACCTCGTCCTGATGTCTCTGGGCGAGGTGCTGGCTCAGGGCAGCCCCCAGGAAATTCGTGATCAGGCCAAGGATACGGTGCACCCTGAGCCGAGTATGGAAGAGGCGTTCATCCATCTCATTCAGGCACACGAAAGCCAGACCCGGAGAGCATCATGAAGCTCCAGCGCCTGCGCGGTCTGATTCGCAAGGAGTTCATCCAGATCTGGCGCGACCCGTCCGCCATCGCCATCGCTTTTTTCATGCCGGTGTTTCTGCTTTTTCTTTTTGGCTATGGCGTATCTCTGGATGCGCGCCATGTGCCGGTGGCCGTGGTGGTGGACCAGCCCAGCGCGGAAACCAGCGCCTTTGTCAGCGGGCTGCAGCAGTCGACTTACTTCACGCCACAAGTCTACGGCAATGTTCAAGCCGCACGCCGGGCAGTGATGGAGCATCGGGCCGACGGCATCCTCTGGCTGCGTGCTGACTTCAGCCGCCAGGTGTTGCAGGGCGACACCGCCAGCATCGGTGTACTTGTCAACGGTGAGGATGCCAATAATGCCCGAATCTTGCAGGGTTACCTGCAAGGTGTCTGGCAAGGCTGGCTGCAACAGCGCGCCGCCAGCGCCGGAGCCGCGCTGGTCGTGCCGGTCACCGGCCAGGACCGTATCTGGTTCAACCCAGCCCTGCGCAGCCGCGATTATCTGGTGCCGGGGCTCATCGCCGTCATCATGACGCTCATCGGCGCCCTGCTGACGGCGATGGTAGTGGCCCGGGAATGGGAGCGCGGCACTATGGAAGCTCTCATGGCCAGTCCGGTGACCATGAAGGAGATACTCCTCGGCAAGCTCATTCCCTATTTTTTTCTGGGCATGGGCGGCATGCTCCTGTCCGTAGCCATGGCGGTCTGGCTTTTCGCCGTGCCCCTGGTGGGCAGTTTCTGGGTCCTGCTCGCCTGCTCGGCCCTCTTCCTGCTGACGGCGCTGGGTATGGGCCTGCTCATTTCCAGCGCCGCGCGCAATCAGTTCGTGGCGGGACAAATCGCCATCATCGTGACCTATTTGCCCGCGTTTATTCTCTCTGGCTTCATCTTCGATATTCAATCCATGCCTGCTGCCATTCGTGTCGTCACTCACATCGTTGCCGCCCGCTACTTCGTGAGCATTTTGCAGACGGTGTTTCTGGCGGGTGACGTCTGGCCCGTCATTCTCTGGAACAGTCTGGCCCTGGCCCTGATGGCGGCCTTTTTCCTCGGAGTCACCCTGCTACGTTCCCATAAGAGGCTGGACTGATGCTGGCGCGGATCTGGGCTTTGGTGATCAAAGAGTTTCTGGCGCTGTTGCGGGACAAAAAGAGTCGCTTCGTGTTGATCGGTCCGCCTCTGATGCAGTTGCTGGTCTTCAGCTATGCCGCGACTTTCGATCTCAACCATATCCCCTACGCGGTCTACAATCAGGATTCCGGTTTTGCCTCCCGGGAATTATTAGGACGCTTTCAAGGCTCGTCCGTTTTTCAACAAGTAGCCACGATTACCCATGATGGGCAGGTCGCGCCCCTGATCGACAATCAGAAAGCGTTGCTGGTGCTGCAGATCGGTCGGAACTTCACCCGCGATCTACTGCTGCATCACCCGGCATCCGTGCAGGTCATCATTGACGGGCGCAACTCCAACACCGCCACCCTGGCCCTCAATTATGTCAACAGCGTCATCCTGTCTTTCGACACCCACTGGGCCACCACCCACCACTGGGGCAAGCCTCCGGCACAACTGGTGGTTCGCTCCTGGTTCAACCCCAATCTGTTATCCCGCTGGTTTATCGTTCCGGGCATTGTCGCCTTGCTGACCCTGGTGGTCACCCTGCTGGTAACTGGGCTTTCGGTAGCGCGCGAACGCGAGCAGGGCACCTTCGATCAGTTGCTCGTCACTCCGCTGAATCCCCTGGAAATCCTCCTGGGCAAGGCCCTGCCCGGCTTCATCATTGGCGCGCTGGAAGGCGTTTTTATCATCCTCGTAGGGATTTTCTGGTTTCAGGTACCCTTCATCGGCAGCATCCTGGCGCTGGCGCTGGGCATGGCGCTGTTCCTGTTCGCCGCTATCGGCATCGGATTGATGATCTCGTCGCTCGCCGTCACCCAGCAGCAGGGCCTGCTGGGGGTATTCCTCTTTCTGGTACCGGCCATCTTTCTTTCCGGCTTTGCCACCCCCATCGCCAACATGCCGGAACTGGTGCAGGACCTCACCTATATCAATCCCATGCGCTACTTTCTGATGATTGTGCGCGGGGTTTTTCTGGAGGGCGATGGTGTTCACGAACTATGGTCGCAATACTGGCCGCTGGCCCTGATCGCTCTGGGCTCCATGACCGCCGCAACCTGGCTGTTCCGCCACCGGATGCAGTAAACGCCCATGGAGGCCGCTTGCCCTGGCGCGGCGCAAGTCGCATCATAGCGCGATGCGCCAGGATAATAATCATGATCAAACCAAACCGGTGTCGCTTGTTTAAGCGCACCCTTCTGCCTGCTGGCAGCCTATCGGAGTTTCGTTCAGTCTTATTTAAAGTACCGGAAGCTGATTAGGCACCCATAAATGACCGTCACCAAAAAACAGCTTGCAGATCACCTCTTAGACACCCTGGGGCTTGCCGGTAGAGACAGCAAATCCCTGGTCGAAGTGTTCTTCGACACCATCCGTCAAACACTGGCGTCTGGTGAGGAAGTAAAGCTCAGCAACTTCGGGGCCTTTGAAATTAAGGAGAAGCGGGCGCGTCCGGGTAGGAATCCTAAGAATGGGCAGCCTGTTGAAATTTCGGCCCGAAGGGTTGTGACGTTTCATGCCAGTCCAAAGCTGAAGGAAGAATGCAATGGGGAACGGGTATAGGCCAATAAAAAACCCGCCAAGATAGTCTCAGCGGGGTTTTGGTTACGGCAAGCGTGCTATATTATTTAGCCTTTTTCTCTGGGGCCTTCTTAACCATAGCGTGCTTGACTGGTGCCTTCTTGACCATGCTGTGCTTCATAAACTTCTTTTTGGCCACTACATGCTTCACCGGGGCATGCTTGACTACTGCATGCTTGGTAACAGCATGCTTAACTGGGGCATCGGTGACGGCAAAAGCAGACAATGAAAAAGAGCTGACGACGATAGCAGCAACAATAGCAGAAATACGTTTCATGGTGTCTCCTCAATGAATAGAAATGGTCATATTGCGGCAGAGCTATAGCATGGATCATGCCACACAGCTAAAACAGATGCTTGCACGCTTCTATTCACACGCATCTGTCGTCTTTCCCAGACATGGAATCGGGGGTAGACTGAGCCAGCGGGCAATTATCTTGTCGGCTTCTGGCGACAAAATAATATTTGCAACCAATTAAAAAAATACATGAATTCTGTCGTTGACACCCAAGAGTGGGCCATCCGGAGATGCCCTATAACACCGGCACTGAATGATCAGAGGCGCTCTTGCTCTGGTGGCTTTCGTGCTGCTCCGATCTTGAAGGGGCAGAAAATGGCAATTGTGGTAAAGTAAAACCATGCAAAACTCACTTTCCGTTGACGAACGCCTTGAGGCCCAATTTTCCTCCTGGGATATTGCCCCTGTGCCAGAAATCCCCGACCTCCTCATGACCCTCCGCACCAATGGCACAACCATCACGCTGTTTAAGGA
>JAAOMR010000386.1 GCA_018853935.1 Acidithiobacillus ferrivorans | reverse complement strand
TCCTGGTGTTTTTTGTGGTGTTGCTGATCTGGCGCGGATCACTTTGCCGTCAACGACATGCAGGCCGCACTCTCTGGTGTCCGGATTTTCCCACCACCAACGACCCGCGCGGATGTCCTGGCCGGGGGCGACGGCGCGCGTGCAGGGGGCACAGCCGATGCTGGGGTAACCCTGATCATGTAGGCGATTGTAGGGCACCTCAAAACGACGGATGTAGTCCCAGACCTCCTCGCCGTGCCAATCGGCCAGGGGGTTGAACTTGTGCAATTCGTGAACTCCATCCCATTCCCGGACGGAGAGGTCCTGCCGAGAAATCGCTTGCTCCCGGCGCATTCCGGTCACCCATGCCTTTTTACCCTGCAGCGCGCGCCTCAGGGGCTCGACCTTGCGTATATGACAGCAGGTCTTGCGCAACTCCTGGCTTTCATAAAAGGCGTTTGGCCCGTGTTCCTGAACATAGTGTTCCAGCGCGAGATCTTCAGGGAAAAACATCTTCATGGAAACGGGATATCGTTTCATGGTTTCCTGCATCAGCTGGTACGTTTCTTCCGGCAGACGACCGGTATCGAGGGTAAATATCTCAATCCAGGGCGCATGCTTCGCAATCAGGTCCGTAAGCACCATGTCTTCTGCCCCGAAGCTGCTCGCAAAAGCTGCCGGAGCGTACGGTGCATCACGCATTTCTGTGAAAAGCAGACGCACGTCTTGTATCTTGAGATTTACATTCATAAGTTCCTCAGGGGGTTTTCATGGGTACATGGTTATGGTTACTGTCTGTCTGTAATACATCGTGCCGGTGGACAAAATCCCCGAACGTCTCACCGGGCCGATGCTTGCTGGCGAATCGCAGCAACAACGGGCGCAGCGTTGTCAAAAGGGCTTCTTCATCCAAGGCTTCCCGATAAAGCGTGTTGAGACGTAAGCCCACCCGGTCCCCACCCAGGTATAGATCGTAAAGTCCGGGTGCCTTGCCGACGAGGCCAATCTCCGCAAGATAAGGCCGGGCACAACCGTTGGGGCATCCCGTCATACGTACCGTCAAGGCTTCGCTTTTCAGTCCGATTTCTGAAAGCAATGTCTCCAGTCGATCCAAAAAAACCGGTAGATAGCGTTCGGCCTCGGCCATCGCCAAAGGGCAGGTAGGCAGCGCCACGCATGCCATCGCCTGGGTCCTGATGGGAGCCAACCCGAGCAGACCATCCAGCCTGTACTCACGGAGTTCATCTTCAATTTGGGCGCGCTCTGAAGGAGCAATGCCGGCGATAACCAGATTCTGATTGCAGGTCAGTCGGATCTCGCCATGGTGTAGTCGCGCCAAGGCATCCAAGCCACTCATCAGCGGGAGACCACCATCAATGTCTACGACCCTTCCCCCAGGGATGAATAGCGTCAAACAGGCTGTTCCATCATCGTTCTCCAGCCACCCAAAACGATCCCCCGACGTCTCAAAGTGAAAGGGACGCGACGGAGACAAAGGGAATCCAGTGCGTTGCCGCACTTCCTCCATAAAGACAGCCAGGCCCATACGGTCCACGGTGTATTTAAGGCGGGCCTGCGACCGATCACCCCGATCTCCATGGTCACGCTGAGTGGTAAGCACCGCTTCAGCAATCCCCAAAACCTGTTCCGGAATGCAAAATCCGCAGACATCTGCTAGCCGTGGGTAGGTGTCTGGTTTGTTGTGGCTGCGGCCGAGCCCTCCGCCCACGCACACATTGAACCCCACCAATCGCCCACCTTCATTTATGGCGATGAATCCTAAGTCCTGGGTGAATACATCGACGTCATTGTGTGGTGGTACGGCAATCGCAATTTTGAACTTGCGAGGTAAATAGGTAAGCCCATAGAGGGGGTCTTCTTCTGTATCTGTTACCCGCTGACCGTCAAGCCAGATTTCATGATAAGCATGAGTCTGTGGCAGCAAGTGTGCAGCAATTTTCTTGGCCCACGCATACACTTCAGCATGGAAAGCGGACCCCTGAGGGGCGGCACTGGCGATGACATTACGGTTCACATCACCACAAGCGCTAACCGTGTCGAGCAATGCCTTATCAAGCGCTTGCAGTGTCGGTTGGAGTTGGGACTTGAACAGCCCATGAAGTTGTATACTCTGCCGGCTGGTAATACGCAGGCTGCCGCTGCCGTAGGTATGCGCAATATCGCTCAAAGCAAGCCATTGTTTTCCACTTAATACGCCGCCCGGCAACCGCAGGCGGGCCATGAATTGATACAGAGGTTCCAGTTTCTGCTGGTGACGTTCAACTCGTAGATCGCGATTGTCCTGCTGATAAATGCCGTGGAACTTGATGACTTGCACGTCATCTTCTCCTACCGCGCCGGTGACAGGATTATGCAGGCTTTCCAGCAATGTACCTCGTAACCCCTGACTTGCGGCCTTGATGCGTTCCACTTCGGAGAGATGTTTATCGTTAATAGACATCGCGTTGATACCTCCCTTCTTGTTTTAATGTCAAAATATACTTCTCGGCCTGTTCCTGTGTGCGCCCAGCGGAGCGAAGAGCATCAATCAGTGCCTGCTGGATGGCCCGACCCATTGCTTCAGCACCACAAACATAAAAAGCAGCACCTTCTTCCAGCCATGCGTATATGTCAGCCGCACGCTCCCTCAGACGATCCTGGACATACACTTTATGTTCTTGGTCACGGGAGAATGCGACATCCAACCGGGTAAGGCGTCCGTCTTTGAGCCAACGTAACCACTCTCGTTGATACAGAAAATCCGTACTTAAGTGGCGGTCCCCGAAGATAAGCCAGTTTCTCCCTGTAGCACCCAGTGCTTCCCGTTCTTGCAGGAAAGCACGAAAAGGCGCCACCCCGGTTCCGGCAGCGACCATGATCAGCGGCTGGCCGAGATTTTCAGGCAGCCGGAATTCGGTGTTGACCTCGACACGCATGGGAATGGACCGGCCGACGGCCAGTCGTTCCGCCAGAAATGTTGAGGCAACCCCTATACGTTCCCGCCCGTGACTGCTGTAACGCACGGCGGCAACCGTCAGATGAACCTCGCCCGGCGAGGACATAATGCTTGAGGCGATGGAATACCGTCGTGCTGGCAACGGCCGCAAGCAATCAATAAAAGATTGCGCACAGAGTCCCTTGATCGGATATTGGCCGATAATATCGATGATTTCCCGACCGTATGTCCACTCGCCAAAGTCGTTGGCACTCTCCTCAGAAAGCATACTGTGCAGCACTTTTGCCTCACTCAGTTGCGCATAACACTCCAGAAAAGGTCTGGTGATTCTGGTGATTTCATAGCGCGAGGTGAGAGCCTCCACCAGCGGTATTTCCCCATGTTGGGTTTGCACAGAGGCGAGGTGATCCAGTTCAAGTCGATCCAGCAACTCCTCCACGATTTGTGGTGCATTGCCTGGAACCAGGGAAATGCTATCACCCGGCGTGTAATGCAGGTCAGATTCATCGGTATCTAGTTCTAGATGCCAGACTTCCCGGCTGGATCCGTGGCCTGAGAGTTTTACTCTTTCTACAAGATTTGCAGGGAGGGAGATATGATCTGATTTCGCCAACGGCGTAGGGGCTGGGAACATCGCAGTTTGCGTGGCATTGTTGGTGGCAAGAGCGCCAATGATTTGTTCCATCCAGTGTGTGGCGATCTCTTCGTAGTCGACATCACAATCTGTCCGGGGGAGCAAGCGTGTAGCTCCGGCGGCGGCAAGAGCCGTATCAAAGTCCTTTCCTGCCTGGCAGAATCGAGGGTAACTAGCATCGCCCAAGGCCAATACAGCGAAGCGTTTGCCCCGCAGATCAGGGATCTGTCCTTTTGTCAGTGCAGCATGAAGAACACGGGCACTATCTGGCGGTTCGCCGTCACCGTGGGTACTCACGATAACAAGCACAACGTGATCCCTGCGCAACTTGGCACGGCCATAGGTCAACATATCCTGGACAATGGCTTGCACCCCCACAGCGCTGAGCCTCGTCGCTAAAGCACTTGCCAAGCTCTTGGCATTCCCAGTCTCTGTGCCAAACAAAACTGTGACACACACTTCAGCACTTCCTGCTCGGATTTGAGTGGTGGCAGTTATACCAATACCTGTAAGAAAACCGCTGGCCCACAGCAATTGTTCACGGTTTAAGCCCTCTGCAAAACGTTGAAGATCTTCCTGCTTTCGGGAATCCAGCAGAAAATCTGTTTGATAAATCAGATCCATTGCACCACCAGCATAATTGTTAACCATAATATCCTGCACATCCGCGCTGCAGACATCTAAAATAACGAAGGCATTAGGATGCCTTGCGCAGCGCCTGGACTGATGCGGTCAGCCGGACTCGATCCACCATATGGGCAATCAATGCAATCTCATGCGCCACACAGTATTGCTGCCTAGTCAAACCCCACTCCCGAAGTTCCTCAAGATCCAATCCTATTTCTTCGCAGGGAACTTCAAGCTCCCTGCAGGTTTTACTATCGTTGAGGAAACCCGCCATTTCGCCGATCTGGTTGTTATCCAAAGCCGCCAACGCCATACCCAGAGAAAGTGGGTTTAACCCTGACAATTGTTCTCCAACGGCTATTGTGGCGGCATTCAGGCTACTACTTCCTGGAAGAACAGTTGCCCGTTGAAGTGCCTCCTGACGGTTGATCCTCATCTTTTAGTACTCCGTTAAGTGAACAAAACAACATTTCTTATAAATGACAGCATTAGTTAACTGTATTTCTCATGCAAAAAAACTCTGCCCGAAACCTCTCGCGCAGGCTACATCAGCCCCACAACATCGCCCCGTTATTGCGTCGTCCGCCCAATCAGGCAGCTTGATCCACAGTCATGCTGGCAGGCTAATTAAGAGCAAAGCCTAGTCGAGTAGAGGCAAAACCAGAAATACTAATATGTTATATCTATATGCCAATCAGAATTAATGATAGCATCCCAATGAACCTGCAACAATGTCTACCCCTGTAGATTTGTCCCGGGCTTATCCGGCCAGGGCTGCGGCATGTTCGCTCCTACACGTTTGTTTTGTTGATGGAAAGCTCAGAATATTAAGCCTTGAGGAATGAGGCACAATAATTCTTTCGCGTAATAAAATACCCCGCAGCAAGCTGCGGGGTATTCGCTCGGCCACTATTTGCCAGTTTTCGCTGCAAGCAGCGGGGAATCTGACCCGCAGAGATTCAACAAGGTACGGAGCGTCGGAGGCATCTAGAATAAGGCCAAATCAACGGGTTACAGAAGACTTTGCTGGAGCCCTGGGTCTTTGGGTTATTGCATCATGAGGTTAGATTGGAGATTGACATAGCCCTGGGGCTCAACGGCGGCAGGGCAGCGGAAGCAGTCGTCCGCTTTACCATCTATTTAACGTGAGATGCTAACATACTTATTTTATAGGCAATATTATATAAATCCCAAAATTCATGGCGATTTCTTTTCTAGTGTTTCTTGATCCGGCAGCAGCAAGCGCTCTATCACCCCATCAATATTAGTCTCAACCTCCAGCAGTCCGGCATCGACATCTGCTGTCAGCCGCTCAAAATTCTCGTGCCCGATGAGACTCTCTTGACGTGCATCCAGCAATCGCTGTTTCTGCATGGTCAGCAGCCGTCGATACAGGCGAGAAAAGTCAGCGCGGAAACGATCCTCATCAGCAATATCGAGGTTTGAGAGCCTGTCCTTGGCATCATCGCTTTCCTGGCTATAGTGCGCAGTTAAAGCATCGAGCGCCTCTGGATCCCGCACGCCATCGTGACGCAATCGATCAATTTCCTGTATCCCCATTTGCGCCAGGGTAAGGCGCATGCGCTGCATCTCGAAATCGGCGGGGAGGTGTCTACGGCTGAGCACCCCCAAGGCACGGGCTACTGGCGATATACTCAAACCTTGAATCAAAATGGTCAACAAAACCACACCAAAAACGAGATTGATCAACATCTCCCGGAAGGGGAAGTGCTGCGGAAGGCTCAAGGCCAACACCATGGATAAGGCGCCACGAATGCCACCCCAGATCAGTACAAAATTCCACGACCACGGCATCCGCGCGCGCGACCGGCTCAGCAAAGCCCCCATGCTATAGATGACTGCCCCTCGCGCAAGGGTGATGGCCACATATGCCGCTACCACCAAGGGCCATATCCGGAGTAAATCGGGTAAGCGAATGGTGAGCCCCACCAGCAAGAAGATCAGGGAATTCAACGCAAAACCGATGTACTCCCAAAAAGTATTCACCGCGAGCCTGACCGAGGGAGACATACCCTTTTTGGCGCCATAGTTTCCGCAAATCAGGCCTGCCACGACCGTACTGATGACCCCGGAATAACCCAGTTGCATGGCAACCAGAAAGCTCCCATACGCAGCGAGTATAGTGAAGGTGATCTCCACCATGCCGTCATTGACCCGTTTGATAACTTCTGAACTCAGCCATCCGAAGATGGTGCCTAGCAAAGCACCGCCACCAACCACGGCCAAAAACTCCACCGTCAGCGCGGACGCTGTCACTGGTTTCCCCACGGCTATTGCCAGGAACAAAGTGAAGAAAACAATAGCCGTTCCATCATTTAGCAGGCTTTCGCTCTCCACCAGAAAGGTAAGCCGTTGTGGTGCCTGCAACTCGCGAAAGATGGCCACAACCGAAATCGGATCCGTCGCTGCGACGGCGGCGCCAAACACCAAGGCAACACCGAGCGGCATACTCACTACCGTCAAATCCGGCAAGTAACGACTGGTCCAGAGGAATACGAACGCGGTCACCACCATGGACACCAGCACGCCGGGTACGGCAAGGCCAAAAATAGCTAGGCGATCGCGCCATAAAGCGCTGGCGGATAGATGATACGCCGACTCAAAAACCAGTCCCGGCAGAAAGATGGTGAACAAAAGATCATGCGTCAGGACCGGCGCAGGAAACAGGTGGAGCGTTCCCAGCAACAGTCCGCCCAAGACCAGGGTAACCGTATAGGGTATGCGTAGTCGGTTGGCCACCACCGCCAACAATGATGCGGCTACGAACAGATAGAGAATGACAGTTTCCGGTATCATTGTTCCTACGTGCTATTCATTGAGTGAAAATCTGACGCACAACGCGTCCGCGTGAGGCAGCAGCCTGATTAACAACCATCACCGTGTGCCAAATCACGCCACAGTCGCCTCCCAATGCCTATTTCTCTCCGGATTTACTGTCTGCTTTTTTAATGAAGCGTCCGACGCGCCGAGATTCCCAATGGTAGCCGAAAAATGTAGAAATGGGCCGTTTCTCCCCAAGGGGGGCGCCGTGAATCAGAATCCGCAGAGGGTCCACCTTTCTTTTCCGGAGTGCAGCTTTGCGCAAAGTAGTAATGTGACGCTGGCCGTCGCGCCAGACCCATACGGCCAACATGATAAACACGAGCCATAGTCCCCCTATCAAGAAACCCGCCAGCATAGCACCCCCCATTCCATGGTTTAAAATGATCAGACCATCATGCAATCTCTGTTCAGAAGTCCGCGAACCGCGCTTAACATTCTCATGCTGGGCTTTCAGCCTGACCGCTAGCGGTAACAAACTGTCTGCTTGGTCCGCAATGACTTGGTTTTGCCATAAGCCGAAACGCTGGAACCTGTTCTTTCAGGAAATATTTTCAGTTGTTCATTGAACTTGGCCCCTTAACCCGGTTTTCGTTTCAACGAGCCTCACAGGCCCACTGCGTGCAGAGTCGCGGTTTTATCAATGCGCCATCACGCTAAAACCCCCTTTTCAAGGGGGGGGTAAAGCGGCGCTTGGCTTTTGAGCCATCAATGGGCGAAAAAAGCCAATGCTTTGCGGTATGGCAGCCCCGTCCTTCCCGCTCTTGAGAGCGGCAGCCGTAGGCTGAGGGCGGGGAGGACGTCCACTGTTCGTCGATCTCTTTATAGATTCCTTTTAGTAACTCCGTTTCATCTACGACATCCCAAATGCCGCCTGCAGCGAATCAAGTGCTGAACAGTCCAGCGGTATTTGGCGTTTTCCACTTTCATATGTCACGTCCATCGCAACCCCCACCACCCTGTTATCCAATTTAGCGCCGATGCGGAAGATCTCTTAACACTTTGGCCAGTTCGGCGGAATTGGATGCTGTAGATGCCACCCATCTGCCCGCTTAGTGATAAAAGACCTTCCGCATCGTGCTGTTTATCCGCGCGTTTGAATAACCGTGGAAAAAGCTCACGGCGCATGCCCAATTCCATGGGCAAATTGTAGCATATAGGCGTTTATCTGCTGATCAGAAACGGCTTGATGAATGGCCACAAAGAATATCGACACGCTCAGCACGGCCACAACACCCATACTGGGGAAAAAAGTCAACGTCACGATACCCTAGCCGTTCCGCAAATACTGGTTCAGGCTATTGCCATGCAACTGCACAATCCGCCACTGCGGCGCACCTTCCGCATTCAGGGTCCAGAAGCCCAACCAAGCATTTTGCAGGCAGACCCACAACAAATGATGATTGAATTCTTTCAGTAATACCCAGGTGTGGTCATCTTTCACAGGACCTGCGAATAGGCTGCCGAATAAAGGATTGTCGGCGGCCACTACAGAACGGACCTGCTGTGCCAGCCACTCGTCGGTGAGCGTGGCCGGTTTTTGAGAGAAAAAGCCACGAGCCCGTTTCCGATGGTAGTGATAGAGGACATGGAATCCGACGAGCAGCGCCACAAAACTCAACAACACGATGCTGATCATGACGGAAGGATACGTCGCGGAACCGATTTCTACGCTCTTTGATGCCAGCACGTCTGTCCACAGCAACATGGCTAAAAGAGCCGGTCAGCCCGGCGCACCAAAATACGGCGCCAGTGTTTCACATCCTGCAGACTGACCCCATACTGACAGGCGATGTCCCCGGCCTGATCGGGTCTCGCGCGATACGCCGCCAAAGCAATCATGGCCTTGACCGACGGATCGGGCTGCCAGTGTCCTGACTTCGATCTCGCACGGAGGGGATAGAGACGCCAAGCGTTCTCCAACAAGGTACGCCAGCAGGACTTCACCAGGCTAGCGTCCACCCGTAATTCCTGTGCCAGGCTTTCAAAAGACCATTGCGGTTTTCTCACCGCGAGTAGCGCCAGAGTAGTGCAAAGCTGGCGTGAAGACGATGTCATGAAAGCCACCATAACTG
>JAAOMR010000385.1 GCA_018853935.1 Acidithiobacillus ferrivorans | reverse complement strand
GCATAATCAAAGACCACGATGGGATGCGGGGCATCCTCCTGACTGCGATACACCCAGAGATAGGCCTTGTCCGTCTTGCCGCTGCCGGGGTTGAGCACCGGTAAGGGGGTTTCATCGGCGTGCAAGATAGCCCCTTCCAGCAAAGCCATTTTGCAGGCCTCAGCGAGCAGGCTGATCCAGTATTCTCCCTGGCCCAGCCAGCTGCAAAGGGTGGCGCGGGAGATTGGTACGCCCGCCCGCAGGTACTGGGTTTCCTGCCGATATAAAGGCAGGTGATCCACATGTTTCGCCGTCATCACGTGGGCGATCATACGCGCCGTGGGTAAGCCCTTGTCGATGACCTGGGCAGGCAATGCCGGACTTTCGATGGTACCGCAGGGGCGGCAGACCAGTTTGGGGCGGATATGCCGAATGACCTGGAAATGACCGGGGATGTAATCGAGTTTCTCGCTGATTTCTTCCCCGACGGTTTCCAAGAGGCCGCCGCACTGCCCGCAGGTGCAGGTCAGAGGATCGTGATGCACTTCCACTCGGGGCAAGGTGTCGGGCAGCTGCATGCGGCCAGGGTGGCGGCGAGGAGGACGTGCAGGTGCTACTGGTGCTTCGGTTCCTGGACGGGAAGCCGTCACCGCCG
>JAAOMR010000384.1 GCA_018853935.1 Acidithiobacillus ferrivorans | reverse complement strand
ACTTTCCGCAGCACCGCCTACCGGCGCGACATATTTCAGGCCGCTTTCCCAGGTCAATTGCCCGCAAACGTCCGTAAGACCGGCAGCGGGAAGCACCGGCGAAAATTGCGCTATGACGGAAGCGGATGCAGACCCCCATACATAACCGTCGTAGTTAGGCACATAATATCCGGTAACGAGACTGGACATGCCGGGCAGGAGTAACGCCGGATTGTCCACCAGAGTTTTCCCCACATCCGATAGCACTTCGGGCGTCGGCCCGCTACGGCTGATGAGATTGCCCAAATGATAATGCGTGGTCGTGGTGTTGACGGCCCGTTCACAGACCTGCGCTTTCAGGACCGATCCGGCCAGATCGCGGATGTTTTGCCGGGGGACTACCAGCGATCCCAGGGCGTTGTTTTCGATATTCGGCACGATGACGTTCCAGCCGGTGTCCGCAATACCGATTCCGACGAAACTGAACAGCCAGATCACGATGATCTGGATAGCTGACAATCCCGCG
>JAAOMR010000383.1 GCA_018853935.1 Acidithiobacillus ferrivorans | reverse complement strand
CGGCGGGCGACATCGACCTCAAGGAATTCTCCAAGCACTTCAGCAAATCACGCAACGACCGCAAGGGCCTGGGTGACCGGATCAGTGAATGGATGATCCGGCGGCTCAAGAATGACGTCCTGACCCTGGAGGGCAAGTACCGGCAGGAGCCTTTACTGTCCGCCGATGATGAAGACATGGGGATGTATATGAGCTTCATGGATGACGATACCTTGATTCCCTTACAGAAAATCAATCTCGCCCGGCAATGGCTTGAACAGGTCAAGCGTGGACCGATCCTGGAGATGATGAATGACCTGCAGCCCGACGCTAAAGCCATCATCTTCTGCAACTTCGAGGCGACCGTGGAATGGTTCATGGACCAGTTACCTGCAGGATCAGCGGTTCGACTTACCGGCAAGGAGTCCCGCAAGCAGCGGGATGCGGCCGTTCAGACCTTTCAGGCCGATCCGTCCTGTCGCTGGTTCGTGGCCAACATCAAGGCCGCTGGGGTGGGCCTGAATCTCACTGCTGCGACCTATGTGTTCTTCGTCTCCCGGCCATGGACCCCTGCGGACCAGACCCAGGCTGAGGACAGGGCCTATCGCATCGGTCAAAACCGCCGGGTGGAAATCTATATTCCCACCATCCCGGACACCATCGACGAACAAATCAAGGCGCTCCTGACCAGCAAGCAGGAAATCACCAGCGACGTGCTGGCTGGGGCTCTTGAGGCGGGCAAACGGAAGAAGGAAGAGGAATCTGACGCGAATCAGGCTGCGTGAGTCCTTACAGGTAATAAGAAAACGCTTTTCAACCTAAAAAAGGAGTAAATCATGAATAGCAACGCGCCCCAATCATCCTGCGTCACCACAGAATCCATCCCAGGCTTCAAGATCGTCCGCGCCCTGGGGACGGTCTACGGTGTTTCGGTTAAATCCCGCAATTTCGTCGGCAACGCCCTGGGCAATCTTAGAGCGACCTTCGGCGGCGAGCAGAGCGGCTTTGCCAATCTGGTCTCCGCCACCCGCCAGGAGGCCATCGCATCCATGCTTCAGCAGGCGGACGGCATCGGCGCCAATGCCGTCATTGGCATGCGCTTCGATTCTGGAGAATTCGATTCCGGCAAGGGCCAGAGCATGGAGCAGGTGGTGGCTTATGGCACGGCGGTTGTTTTGGAGCCGATTCAGTGAAGGATTCATTAAGGGGTTGAAAAATTGGCTCGGTATTTTCAATAAGAACCGGGGCCAATACAAGCCCCAAAGGAGACTTACCATGAAGATCAATAGAAACCTTACCATTGCCAGCATGACTGCCATCACCCTTTTACTGACCGGTTGCGCGGGGAACCCATACATGTCCAACGGCCAGACCGCTGACGCTACAGGTGGCGCGCTGTTGGGTGCTCTGGCCGGAGCGGTAATTGGCAACCAGACCGGCGCGGGGCTTGCCGGTGCGGCCATTGGTGCAGGCGTCGGTGGTTTGGCGGGCTACGGCG
>JAAOMR010000382.1 GCA_018853935.1 Acidithiobacillus ferrivorans | reverse complement strand
TCTGTATTGCTTCGAGATATTTTGCACACTCAGCATCGGCAGGAAAGAAGTGCTGAAACGCGGTAACGTGTTCGGGCCGGAAAAGAACCAAATGGTCGCGTTAACATATGTCATCTCCAACGTCCTCTTATTTTTTCAGTTCGGCTATGAACTTGGCTGCACCCACAGGCGGCGCGCCGAAAAACACTGCTGGCTTGCCCTGGACGATGGTCACAATGGTGGGCACCTCGATACGGTCATGCGGGAACCCGCCGTAGCGGTTCGTGAGGTGGAGTAGCACTTGATTGTCTTCATCGACCATCCGAAGCGCGGCCGCGTTGTGTGATGGGGAAAGCCCCCCTTCGCGGGTCTTGGTGTCATAGGCCACCTCATCCTGTGCCAACAAATAAGCGGAACGCATCATGGCAGCTGCGCCTTTACCTTCGGCCATCGGCAGAAGGATGTGAGCAGCCTTGCCGGCGCTGGTCGGCTTTATCATACCGATGGGGATGACGAACACCATGACCTTGTTCGCCTCCATCAGGGGATAGACCTCGTTGTAGACCTCGTGGCAGATGATGCAGTTCGGATCAGCGAAAATATAAATCGCGGGCATGTTGCCGAGCCCAGACGGAGCACCGTAGATTGACTTGGGAGGCAGCATGAATACCCCGGGTGCGTGCATGATGCGCTGCCAGTAGGCCAGAGAGATGAAGCGCCCTGGCGTACCAGCCACTACGGGCCGTCCTGCCGTATGGGCCGTCGCAGCCGGTGGCAGTGGCATGGTCGCGTCGCCGGCGATGGCCGTCGATATGGTGAATGGCGCGATACTCATTGCCATAGCAAGCGGTAGGACGCAGCGTAGGCGTGACGGTGTGTGGCCTATCGGTGGCATGTGTTCTCCAAAATGTAAAACAGCGCCTAAGTGTATCAAGTTTTGACCAGAAATCAGCGTCAGGTTTGTTCACCTTTGATCAGATCAAGAATTTGATATTCATGTTTTAGTCCATTGAGTAACGAAGCGTTATAACACTCCATAGGTGACAAATGTTTGGTGCTGACGCAGGTTCAATGGCTGACGCTGATTGACACACCATTGCGAAAGAAGCCAAAAACACCCATTCTTTACACCGTTCGAGACCCCATTCCAGGCACTTTGAAATGGCGCCATTACGCCGCACATCGGTGGCGCGATATTGCCGGTCAGCGACACCCTGCGCCCGAAAAACCGCACGGAAGGTCATGTTCTGCGCTTGCGGCAGTGACCTACAGCAGAAGCTGAAGCGCGAGGCGTACTGCATCCTGAAACCCCGTAAACCTCTCGGCTTGCGGGGGTAGTCTGCCCGATGCCACTTCCCACCACAGGCACACCGGGTGGTCCTGGCTTCTTCGGCAAGGGCTTCATCAACGCGGTACAACAACTGAAATATTTTGGGATCATGCAGAAGGTTATGGTACACTGTCGGAGTCC
>JAAOMR010000381.1 GCA_018853935.1 Acidithiobacillus ferrivorans | reverse complement strand
AAAAAACCGCCGATCTGGCGTTCGTGATAGGCCTCCGCACAACGTTCCTCGAAACGGCGGGCAAAAAGCATTTCACGCAACAGGCGCTTCTGGTCCGTGGCGTCCATGGTCCTCCAGGCAAAAAATGGACCGCATCGCCGGGATGCAGGTCGCGAGTGAATGTTGAAAGCAAAATCTTGGGAATAATGGCCTAGGGTGCAGTAAAACGTCAAGAGTGCTTGCATATTAAAGCACCATCGCGCCCGCAGGGACGATCCCAAACTCAAATTGGACCCGACTTATAACAGAAGGGAAAATATTTGGAATGATACAAGGTGCATAAAAAATGGGCGGGAGGGCCGCCCATGAATATTGCTAGAGGAGGATACACAAGTTCACCATACCACACCAACAACCTAGCAAAGCTCATGCCAGCGCATAGAAGCCGCAAAATCAAGGCGTATTTACCCGCAGCTGGCAAGAATTGCCCCGATAGAGGGCGAACATACCCAGGTATGCACCGCCAGGACGCATAAAACCCGCCCTACTTCTGTGGCGGGTTTTCTCGGCGAGCCCCCCGATAGTCTCGGGGTGCTGATCACAAAGCAGGACTCAGAACATGAAACCAGTCTCTAACATGCCGCGGAGCTGGGTGGTATTCGTGCCGCCAGACAGCCCCAATCCGGCAGGAGCAGACGCCGCAACGTAGGAGAGATCCGCCCGTGCGAAGAAGCCGTCATCCTGGTAAGTTGGGGTCAGCGTGATGGACCAAGCGTGGGAATCAGCAGGCAAGTCCGTCAAGCTGGCCGCCACGCCACTAATCTGTTCCCCAGGCTTCCCGCCAACATCCAAATATTCTACCCGGCTACCCAGGGATATGGTATTAGTGAAACTATAATCAGCCAGCAGAGCAGCGCCATAATTGGAGAAAGAGTGCGCAATGCCCAACCGGTTTGACTGCGGGGTATGCATATATTGCACGTAGGGCTCAATCATCCACGGCCCGGAACTGTAGACATACTCCACGCCATAGATGTCGCTGGCAGTCCCAGTCGACGAATAAGCAACATCCGGGGAGCTCGTACGGACATTACCGAGTGGCCCCTGCGCATAGAAACTCACGGTATTGGAACCATTGATGGCATAGCTCAGCAATCCACTCATGACATTATAACGATTGGAGTAATAACCGTCATTCAAGGAAACTGAGGCGCTGATAGGACCGTTACTGGCGTTAAACTGAACGCCACGACTGACAATCGGCTCGACATCCCACAGCAGGCCACGTGCGATATTGATATTCTGGTAGGTAAAACCACCCTCGGCGCCAATAAGCGTAGGGAGTTTGCCAACCTCCACAGAGTAATCAGAAGAAGGAGCGTACTTTAAGTAGGCGACGGGCATGGCACCGAAGAAGTTAATGTCGCTCGTGGAGGAAGGCATTGCAGCCGCCAGCGTGGGGAAGCTGTAGGCACCCGCCTGGATATAAAACTGCAGAGTGCCCGTATTCTTTTGAATAATGACCATTCCGTTAGTAATATCAGCGCCAACATGCTTAGCGCCAATAGTGCCGGCTGCGCCCTGTGGAAAATCCTGATAAAAAGCCATACCACTGGCGATACCCTGCACATCCAGCTTACCAAGAGGGCCAGCACTAAAGGTCAGGGGGGCAGGCATGGACAGGGGACTGGCCTGAGCTACCCCGGCGATCATAGGGAGGCTTAGGGCGATGGCAGCGAGTACCGATCTGCGCAAAGAGCGGGAAGTATGGATAGCGTTGTGGTGCAACATAACGACTCCTTCAGTTTGTATGAAAAAATTAACCACTGTTGCTAAAAGGCAAACATCATGCCATCAGCAACATTGTCCAATAATGTTCATTCTATCCATACAAAACAAGGGACCAATTATAACCTTTCAGCCGGGCACCCTGGCCCGGTCGCACCATAGTGGTGCGTTCAGCACCAAATCAGCGCACGCCTTGAACCTCCGTATCAGAACCGTCTCATCCTATGCTCGGCAACCCACCGCATCATGCCGGTGTCGTCAATCAGTCATCGTCATGCCGCCAGCGTCCAGCCCAAGGCGGTGGTCCCCGACGTTCCCATCGTCTGGGACCATAGACTCGCGCCGGCCGCGCCGCCACGTAGTAACCCGGTGGGGGCGGGGGCGGCGCGTAGTAGACCGGGGGAGGCGGCGCATAATAACCCGGTGCATTACCGAGGAATACGCTCAATCCCGGAATAACAAGCCCCAGAGACGGCCCATCGTCCGCCCATGCGGCGACTGGCGCGCAGGCCAAGCCGCAAGCGAACACCACACGGCCAGCAAACGCCAGCCAGCGTGGACGGACAGCGAATACTAATGGCTTAATCATCACAAAACTCCTTGTTTTTGTTAAATAACTCCACCATGAACAGGCATCGATCAAGGACCGTATGCCGCTTCCAGATGGGATGCTCCGATGGAAAAGCACAAATGATGCCAAAATTATTACCTATTGTTTTCATGGTGTTATATAATTAGCCTGTAGAAAAATGGCTACAGGTTTTGTACACAAATAAAACATTAATATTGTTTTCAGCATATTACACTGTCGCCCATCCACACAGAGAACTTCTGAACGGCGTTATGGCGATAGCGCGACATGGGCCAACCCCAAATCTTCCGGCAGCGAGAACATGCGGTTCATGTTTTGCACGGCCTGCCCTGCGGCCCCTTTAACCAGATTATCAATGACCGAGAGAACGACCACCTGTCCCGGTCGTGGCTGGTGCAGGGCTATGCGGCAGACGTTAGCACCCCGCACAGAGCGGGTGGCGGGATGACTGCCGAAGGGCATCACATCCACAAAGGGCTCGTCGCTATAGCGGCGCGCATAGAGTTCCTGCAATGCCGCGTCACTCATGGGTCGACGCAAGCGTCCATAGAGGGTGGCATGGATACCGCGGATCATGGGCATAAGGTGCGGCGTGAACTGCAGTTCCAATTCGGTGCCGCTGATCGCAGAGAGCACCGCCTCAATTTCCGGCCGGTGCCGGTGGCCGCTCACGCCATAAGCGCTGACGCTGTCTGCTGCTTCAGGAAGCAGCAGACCAAGCTTAGCGCTGCGGCCCGCGCCGCTGACCCCCGATTTACAGTCTGCGATCAACAGCTCTTCATTCAGCAAACCAGCCGCTAACAGCGGCGCAAAAGCGAGGATAACCGCCGTCGGATAACAGCCCGGATTGGCCACCAGCCGCGCTTCACTGACCTGCGCCCGGTAGTATTCGGGCAAACCATAGCAGGCTTCGGCCAGCGCTTCGGGCGCACGATGCGCCATACCGTACCACTGGGCAAAAATTTCCGTATCTGACAGGCGGAAATCGGCGCCCAGATCGATGATCCGTACGCCTTTGGCCAAGAGCTCCGGGGCGCGGTCCATCGCCACCCCATGGGGCGTCGCAAAAAAGACGACGTCAAGTTGACCCAGCAGCGCGGGATCTGGCGTGGTGTAGCACAGATCACAGTGACCACGCAGATTAGGAAAATGTTCGTCCACACGCTGCCCAGCCTCGGCACGGGAAGTAATGAGCGTCACCTCGACTTCCGGATGCGGCAGCAGCAAACGGAGCAACTCCACCCCGGTGTACCCCGTACCACCGACAATGCCCACATGAATCATACTCCCCTCCACATGATCTTAGCTGTAACGGAAAAAGCCGCCCGAAGGCGGCTTGTTTTCCAGTCTGAAGCGCGCGTGATTAACGCTTGGAGAACTGGTGACTACGCCGGGCCTTATGCTTGCCGACCTTCTTACGTTCCACTTCGCGAGCGTCGCGGGTGACAAAACCCGCCGTGCGCAGAGGCCGCCGCAAGGTTTCATCATAAACCATAAGGGCGCGGGTGATACCATGGCGGATTGCACCCGCCTGACCGCTGGCACCGCCGCCGCTGACGTTGACCAGAATGTCGAACTGGCCACCGTGACCGGTCAATTCCAGAGGCTGCATGACCACCATGCGCGAGGTTTCGCGGCCGAAGTAATCTTCCAGAGTACGCTTGTTGATGACGATTTTGCCTGAGCCACGGCGCAAATACACTCGGGCTGTTGCACTTTTACGCCGACCGGTACCGTAATATTGTTCCATAAAGTCTTCGCCTTAAACGTTCAGGGGCTGCGGCTGCTGCGCCGAATGAGGATGCTCGGAGCCGGTGTAGACCTTGAGCTTCTTGAACATCGCCCGACCCAGCGGATTC
The DNA here is from genome assembly GCA_018853935.1 of Acidithiobacillus ferrivorans. Classification (GTDB taxonomy): domain Bacteria; phylum Pseudomonadota; class Gammaproteobacteria; order Acidithiobacillales; family Acidithiobacillaceae; genus Acidithiobacillus; species Acidithiobacillus ferrivorans. The sequence goes on along the minus strand of JAAOMR010000381.1, from coordinate 3,206 downwards.
TTGGGCAACATGCCCTTGACCGCGAGTTCAATGATCCGCTCCGGGTGCGTCTCCATCATCTTCTCGAAGGAAGCACTCTTCAGGTTGCCGACGTAGCCGGTGTGATGGTAATAAATTTTGTCTTTGGCCTTGTTGCCGGTGACCGCGATCTTGTCGGCATTGATGACGACAATGTAATCGCCGGTATCGGCATGGGGCGTGTACTCGGGCTTATGCTTGCCACGCAGACGTTTGGCCAACTCTGAAGAGAGGCGGCCCAGAACTTTATTGGTGGCATCCACCACGAACCAGTCCCCTTGCACTTCATGAGACTTGGCAGAATAGGTCTTCATCACACAACTCCAGCTTCGGGTTTTTCACTGAGGGGCGGAAGATTAGCGATGATAGGGGCGAATGTCAAGGCGTTTGCGGACTCCCAGGCCACTTTGCGTGCAAGCCGCTTCCAAAGCTTGTTGATCAATGAAACCGAGAACGGCTGGCCGCGCGTCCCTCCTCAGGTAATAAGCAATGGCATCATCGACATCCCCGTTGGCTTGCGCACGGGGCAGCACGGGCTTGGACTTCACCCGCCCCATCGAGGTATATCCAGAGGCGTTTAACAAGGAAGGCTCGGTCGCCGCCGCGCCTTCCTACGCAGCGCCCGGAAGTACCGGAAAACAGCACTCAGCGGATCAGGATTTTGCTCGCGGCTTCATGGGGCAGGTCTTGATGCCCAGCAAGGGATACAGCGCGCAGAAACCGGTGAGCCCGGTAATCAGCGGCACCAAACCCACCAGCGCCCACCATTTGTTCGCGCCCGGCAGAAAAGCTGCCAGCACTACAATAATGACCAAGCCTACAATCACGCGGATAACCCGATCCGCAGTCCCTTCGTTGACAGGCATTCTTCACTCTCCCGCAGGTGGTCACCTGCTCGCTATGATGAGCTACGAGTATAGAGCATTTCCCTCCGCCAGGATCCACTCAGGGCTCAAAAATAATCGATATATACTAGTTTCTCCACAGCTTCCCGGTTTCTCGGCCAAGCATTGCCTGTACCCTTGCCGACCGCCACCATATAGCCGATGGCAAAGTCTGCCGGCAGACGAATAATCTTTGCCACCGCATCGAAATCAAAGCCGTCCATGGGACAGGAGTCGTAGCCCAGATCCTGCGCCACCAGCATCAGGGTCATGCCAAAAATACCCAGGGTGCGCATCGCCTCATCGCGCGCCACCTCCGGTTTACCGCGATAATATTCATCCAGCTTTGGCAACACAAAGTCCTGCACCGGCTGCGGCGATGTCGCCCAGTACCGCGTCGGCTCCTCCTGCCAGGCGTTGAGGTCGGCACACAGCACATAAAGCGCTGAAGCATCTGTCACCTGCGTCTGGCCCCAGGCCACCTCACGAATAGCCGCCCGCTGCGCAGGGTCCCGCACGTCCACGATCCGCCAATGCTGAATGTTGTACGCACTGGGTGCCAATACCGCTGCCTCCAAGAGCGCCTGTCGTGTTTCATCGGACATTTTATGATGTGGATCAAAGGATTTTACGGCACGACGATTTCTTACCGCAGCAATAACTTCCATACCGGTCTCCGTAATATTTCAGCGTGAACCCTATCTAAGACCGACCGGTTGGTATTGTCAAGGAAGCGGGTGATAAGGATGGCCGCCGACAAATCAACAACCCTCTTTGATAATGTACAAATATTCGTCATCATGGCAAAACAACAAGGCGAGAAGAAGCCGATTTTTCTGAACGGGGTTACCCTGCAGCAAGGATCCGAGACAAATGTTCGAGTCGTATAAGCAAGGCAATAAAAAATAATGGGAATTAACAAAAATAAGAACTCATATCACGCATTGAGTCCGCGGTGAACGGGTGAAGGTGGATGTGCTGATCATCGGTGCAGGCGCCGCCGGGCTCATGTGCGCGATCGCGGCTGGCCAGCGCGGACGGCGCGTACTGGTGGTCGATCATGCCAACAAGGTCGGCAAGAAAATCCTGATGTCCGGCGGTGGCCACTGCAATTTCACCAACCTCGGGATAACGCCGAGCCAGTACCTCTGCAGCAACCCCCATTTCCCCAAGTCCGCGCTGGCGCGCTTTACACCCGCGGACTTCATCGCGCTCGTGGAGAAACATGGCCTCGCCTATCACGAAAAAGAACTCGGCCAGTTGTTCTGCGATGGCTCCTCCAGGCAGATCGTACAGATGCTGCTGAACGAATGCGCCGCAGCCGGCGTGACGATTGAAACCAGTTGCGGCATCGAACGCGTTCACAAAATAGCTGAGGGCTTCAACCTGCGCACCACGCGCGGCGAGGTGCAGACCGAAGCACTGGTAGTCGCCACCGGCGGCCTGTCCATTCCCAGTATGGGTGCCACGGGTTTTGGCTACGAAATCGCCCGCCAGTTTGGTCACGACGTGCTACCCACCCGCCCTGGACTGGTGCCGCTGACGCTGAGTGGTAGCCATCAGGCGCATTATAAGGATCTAGCCGGCGTCACGTTACCGGGCGTGGAAGCCAGTGTGGCCAGGCAGAGGTTCCGCGGAGGCCTCCTGTTCACCCATCGTGGCCTCAGCGGTCCGTCTATCCTGCAAATTTCTTCCTACTGGCAACCTGGAGACAGCCTGCATATAGACCTGTTGCCGGACCAGGACGTAGGTGAATGGCTGTTGGAACAGCGCACGGCACGACCGCTCGCCGCACTTAAAACCGTGCTCGGCGATGCACTGCCGAAACGGCTAGCGCAGCGCTTCTGCGAGCAGTGGTTCGACAGTCGGCCGCTGCAGCAATATCGCAGCGCGGAGCTCAGACTGATCGGTCGTCAGCTCAACGCATGGCCCATCATCGCCAGCGGCACCGAAGGCTACCGCACCGCCGAAGTCACGCTGGGCGGCGTCGATACCGCCGGACTATCATCCAGCACTTTGCAGTCTAAGCTGGTGCCGGGCCTCTATTTCATCGGCGAAGTGGTCGACGTCACCGGCTGGCTCGGCGGCTACAACTTCCACTGGGCTTGGGCATCAGGACAGGCAGCGGGGCAGGTTGTTTAAACTCGCGTGCGGAAAAACCAGGCATTCCGGCGGCCAATCGACAAAAAACAACCCCGACTCGTTGTATTGAGTCGGGGTTGATGAGGTATAGGTGTCTGGCGGTGACCGACTTTCGCGGAGGGAGACCCTCAACTATCATAGGCGCTGCAGCGTTTCACGGTC
>JAAOMR010000380.1 GCA_018853935.1 Acidithiobacillus ferrivorans | reverse complement strand
GGTATGCGTGCCATAGGCGGACGGATCCAACCCTATGGAAATAACCCAACGCTCTACAACACGCGCATACTGCCGGGTGGAAAGATGAGGTGAGGCGTGTTTCCTGCTGGGGAAGAGAAATTGGTCATCCTTGAGTTTGGCATGGGCGATCCATGTGGTCAGGGCCTCTCGGGTTTGCTCGGTGATCTCAAATTGGACGGGCCTCTGAGTTTTTTGTTGGAGCACGATGGCGCGGTGCATGACGGTGTGACCATGTGCGATATCGGAAACATGCAGTCCCACGAGGTCGCAGCCCCGCAATTTGCTATCGATGGCGAGGTTGAAGAGGGCTAATTCACGGATCTGTTGGGCCAGTTGCAGGCGAATTCTAATGGCCCATACCTCCTGTAGTTTCAAG
>JAAOMR010000038.1 GCA_018853935.1 Acidithiobacillus ferrivorans | reverse complement strand
ATCCGATAATGGCTACTCATGCTCCATGCCATCAGTGCTGACAAACACATCTAGGGCCACCGCCACGAACGCGACCGTCAGTAACGCAAAGAACCCACTGCGGCTATCTATGATCCAGTTAAATGTAGCCTTCCTTTCAGTGATCCGCTGATCATAAGACGGGTACGGAATACTATGGATGTAGTTAGCCGACGATAGCATCTAGACAGTGATCCGCCGACGGCCATAGCGATAGACGACAAAGGACAAAAAAGCTGTATGGTTGGTTTCATAAGCCACGTTAACGTCTCGGGCGCCAACCAAATTCCGGGCATGTCTATGGCGCTTCATTTTAGATTCTTACCAAATATCGTGTGGTGGAATATTACCAACTATCCCATTGCGCAAATTGTGCAGCCCCCAATCACGAAACTTTCGAGCCCGTTCATACTCTTTTGTGGCCTTGTGAAAATTTTCTGAGTTAGGTGCTACTGGTACATGGAGAAGGGATAATCCCCACATAGCATCAAACCCAAATTTTCCTCTAAGCATTCGCGCTCCTGCCCGAGCCCTATCTTCACGACTCCACCCTATCTTACTATCACCCATGAGTTTCCATAGTTCTCTGCATAAGAGGAAAGCAGACTCGGAGAAATCCACGGTATCCAGATCCAGCCTCATGTCGTCAACCACCACCTGGTTCAAAAGCCTATCACGGAAACACTCGAAGATGTATCCAGCCATCAACAAATAGGAATCAAATGCACAAGACACCAACAATGCACGGTACAGTGAATCGCTAATATGAATAGCATTATTCCCATGATATGAATAAATGTTCTCTGCCAAAAGAATGGCTAGGCAGGTTACCGAATCGAACCCCGCCCTTACTTCTAATTGCTGGAGATGTTTTTCATTGATGTCAGGGCTAGTTAACGCTTTGCGTATGCTAAGCTTTGATTCGTTCGCGAAAACTATCCGTTGAATATCCGGCGCCAGCCGACCAAGCCACGACTCCTTCTTTTCCAGAACCCTATCTGGTTGCCGTAGAACTTCCCACATCGGGTGCCTAAGTATCCCCGCACTCCCGGGAACCATGGCCTCCACCTTGCTGACCGTCGTTTTTGATGGTTGGTGCAAACCGACGGCGTACTTGTCCCACTTCCGCCGGCGAAAGACTTCGTTGAATTGAGTACGCCCGAACCCTTCTGGTTCCAGGTAGCGTTCAATCGCGTAAGGCGTTGGGCTATTCCCAAGTATAGGGCGCAACAGTTCTCGCACGCGCCAGTACCACAGCACTGTGGCCAGAACCGCCATTTCGTCCCGACGAGGGCTGGTCGCGTTCGCCAAAGACTGGTTTACAGCACCTCTAAATTCTTCAAGTTTTTCTGAATACATTTATTTATCAAATAGATATAAAACTTCGGTGGAGTAAAGTTGGTATCCAATTTTACCTTCTACCAAGCCACTGTGCCACATCTAATAATTATCTGGAAGATTGTACCAATGCAACTGAGAGCGCAGTCGGAAGGGTGGCCGTTCAGCAGTAAACCCCACAGGTTAGGCGCTCAGGTACGCAGACATTTAACGGCCTGTTCGAGGATACCATTTTGAAAGCATTGCCCAACGACGATCCCCAATCGCATAACCTAATTTTTATAAAGCCGTTCCTGGGATCACCCGGACCAGCAGCGTGCATTAGTCCGGACGAACACAAGTGCCCCACAGGAAATCAATATCTTAAAGTTTGCTGTATCAATCCGCATCAAAAAAGAAGGCGTCATGGGCTACTGACACCCCGTTGCATTATTTTCAGCCTCGCAATCTCCGAGCGTGTCGACATGTGGCCCTTACCAACTACGATAAGTTTAAAGGGGAAAGTGAGTTTAACGAACAGCGAGAAATGTCGATGCTTTGCCAATACAGAACACCAATACAGGTAAATATGTTATTTCATACGCAGCATGCAAGCAATCGTTTTAATGTATTTTTAATGGGGACCTTATGAACAACATCAGTGGACATTTAGCCATCACTGATCTGAATAATGATTTGCGGCCAGCTTTGCAAACAATTTTTTCTGCAGAAAAGCCACCGAGCAGCATTCTTCACGGGGTCCGCAAACTGCGCAAGGGACTACCTGGAAAAAATATTGTATTTTTTCCGAGCACAAAGAATGGTGGTCTTATCCCTTGTGAGAGCAGACTGGAGGCGGCGTATTGCCTCTTCCTTGAGCACGACCGCACAATACAGATTTACCGTAGCCAGCCCGTAACGATGGACTTCGGACCAAGGGGTCGGTACACGGCGGACTTTGCCTTTTTACGCTCCGATGGTTCGATTGAATTAAGAGAAATAAAGTTCTCCGGCGTCATGACCGATCCAGATATTGCAACTTTTTATTCATGGCTGACGGATGCGCTCGCCCGCCTCGATATTGGTTTTCGAGTCGAAACGGAAGATATGATTTATCAGGCACCGCGGCTGGGAAATCTCAAATATCTTTATCGCGGAGCTAGAGCACCGGATAGTGAACTCATATCGAATCTGGCGCTGGCAATCTTGCAGGAATTGAGAGGTGCACTTTCGCTGCGCGAATTTCAAAGAGCATTGCAGCAGGCCGGGATTCCACCACTGGTGGCGGAGAAGTTACTATTTCAAGAACTTGCGTGCTACGACGAAAATCTTCCGGTAGGTCCCCATTCGCTCGTTTGGCTGAGGAGTAACCAAAATTGATCCCAGAAACTGCCATGAAAATTGGACAGCGGTTCGTTGTCCGAAAAATCGAGTTCGAAATTTTCGCCGTCGAGGCTGGTCGTATTCGATATGCGGAAGTAAAAGGCGGTCGAATACGCCATATGGCCTTCGCTAAATTCAAGGAGCTTCGTGATCGGAACATAGCAGAACTGATAGGCGAAAAACTCAATGAAAACGATCTAGAGCGGCCATCAAAGTTGACTGAGGTGGAAATGACAGAAATGAACCGGCGTCTCAGCTATGTCCGTCCCATCACTAAAGCTATGGTCGCTAGATCACACGAATATGTTGAACCGTTGATTATTAATCTTGCCAAGGAGCGGAAGGAGGATCCACCGGGGACGTCTACCGTTCTAAGATGGATTAGGAAATACATCCTGGCCAATGAGAATCCGCTTTCATTAGCTCCACGATTTCGAGACCGCGGGAATCGCTCGTTGCGGTTTGACCCGCGCGTAGAGGGAATCATGTCAGATCGTATCGCGCGGGATTATCTGAATAGCCAGCGACTCAGCGTGGCCCGCGTTAGCTCTCACATTGTGGGGCATCTCATGGAAGAATTCGGCGATAATGACTTGCCACCTGCGGATTTAACATTTCCTTCCGAAAGAACTGTGCAACGACGTGTAGCAGAAATCGATTTATATAAGCGAGACCTCGCCAGGTTTGGCCCGCATGCCGCGAACCGTCGTCACAAGGCGGCAGGTGCTCAGAGGTTAGTAACACGTGTGCTTGAAGTGACCGAAGCAGACGGGACACTATTAGATGTACTTATTGTCGATCCCGATACGGGAGATGTGCTGGGTAGGCCATATTGCACTGCGGTGATCGATGTGTGGTCCCGTGCGATTATCGCACTGGTAATCACATTCACGCCTTTCTCTGCTCCAACGCTCTTAATGGCCTTGAAGATGGCTTGTAGCCAGAAATGCACGCAAAACATGGGCGGCGTCATGGAAATAGTGGTCTTCGATAATGGTTCGGATTATGGCAGTGACGCGGTGCGCAATTTTTGCAGCAGGACAGGAATTCAGATTGAAACCTGTGCACCACGTGATCCGAATGGTAAACCGCATATCGAGCGATTCTTCAAGACCCTGAACCACCAACTTATCCATATATTGAAAGGAACAACTTTCTCAAATCCGAAAGATCGCGGTGATTATCTATCAAATAAATATGCATGCGTTACCATGGATATTTTAAAGTCACGCGTTTTTGAATGGTTGGAAATGGATTACCACGTACGCCTTCATCGTGGATTTGGTAGAACACCGTTTCATGCGTGGGAAGAAAGTTCCAAAGACCATTCGCCGCTGGTATTTCCTATGGACGACTTGGATATCATCGCACGTTCGGTAGTTTTGCGCTCCATAAATCGTGGCCGCATTCAGTACGAAAACCAGCACTGGTATTCCCACGCACTCGCAATGTTAGAACAGCAGTTGGGATCCCACGGACTTCCCGATAAGGTCAAGGTCTTTGTGGATGAGTTAAATCTGGATCGAGTATTTGTGGAAGATCCGCGGAGTCACGGAAATTTTATCCAAGCCGATTCTACTCGCCCAGAATACACCCGAGGCTTAACTCTTTACGAACACAGGAAGGTATGCCAGGAGATCAAGGATCAAGGAAAGGCGGATTTAGAAAAACTGCCACCTTTTGCATGGGAGAAGGCACGCTGGGAGCTTTGGAAAAAAATTGTTGAAGACGGTGAATCTTATGCTAACAAGCAAATTGCTCGCCTGACCGATGGGAAGAAAAAAAGATTACTCGATGCGGATGAAAAATTATAAAACAGACCGAAGATCTACCGGAACCAGATGATACTCTAGGAGATCCACCGGATGACGGCAAAAACGAGGAAAGTGTCGTCGAAACCAGGGAGAACAGGTATAGACGCCAAAAAAGTGACACAGACCCCATAGATATAGTTGAAACTTCAAAAAACAGTGCGCCAGAAAAAATATCTTTTGAAGTTCAGAGAATCATTAGAGATCCCAATAAATGAACCATATTAGACGAAGATGCCCAACAGAAGAAGATGTTGCAGCTACTGATATCTTGGCACCACCAGATTTTTTAACAACCGCAGTTGCAGATGTCAACTGACATCTTTAGCAACGTAGTCTCAATTAGATTGTAGCAGAAAAGATAACCATACCAAGCATATCTCTTTTGGAATAGGTGTCTTGTGTACTGTACCGCAGAGCAATCATCTGGAACAGCATTGATGTATTTATATTATGGAAACAAATCACAATATGTCTAATGAGGAATCATTGAAAATGGAACAGTTCGAAATCGAAGAACGCGCCAACCGAATTGACGAAATTTATGTTGCCCACACCTCCGCTCACCGAGCAGTAGCTGGCATCGAAGATTGCTTGCGGCGGTCATTAACCGCTGCAGAGCCCTTAAATGCTGTATTGATTGGACGTGCGGGAACAGGAAAAACTACGGTATGTAACGCCGTTCTGCAACATCTACCGCGGCGCATAGATGTGCGCGAAGGCAAAGAAGTCACCGTTATTCCTGCTTTTTATTCAGAAATCCCCAGTCCCGCAACCATTCGTGGCGTCGCGTCGTCGCTGCTAGGAGCATTAGGGGATGTGCACCCTGATCGCGGAACAGCCATAAATCTCACACATAGAGTAATAACACAACTCAAAGCGTGTGAAACACGATTAATTTTGCTGGATGAATTTCAACATCTTCTAGATGAAAAGCGCAGTCGACGCGAAGAGTACCGGCAAGATGTTTCCAACTGGGTAAAGACATTGATAAACAAGACGCATGTGCCAGTGGTGCTTGTAGGGATGCCGGAATGCGAGGTGCTGGTAGATGCAGACCCACAGCTCGCCCGACGGTTTCAACGCCGCTTTCGACTCGAGAACCTTGGCTTTGGTGGCAAGGAAAAAGGGGAATTCCGCCTATTTGTTGAGGCACTCGGCGCAGCAATACCCGAATACTGTAACCTTGCCGGCTTTCCCGACCTCAGCAGTAAAACGGAAGCACTCGCTCTATATGCTGCCAGTGGAGGGAATCCCTCTTACGCTACCGGATTGTTGAAAGAGACAGTAATTGTTACCTTGCGCGCCCGGCGTGAGACCACAACAATGGAAGATTTTGCAGCCGCTTATGATATAGGAGTAAGCCAGGGCGGATCTCTGGTAAAGGTTAATCCATTTCGCTTATCACAGGAAGATCTCGTACGGAATATAAAAAATGGGTTCAGGGGGGTCAACTAATGGCACTTCTTGTCCGTCCAATCCCATACCCAGAGGAGTCACCAGGAGGCCTTCTTCTGAGGGCTGCGGAAGAAAATGGTTGGCAATCTCCTGTCCAACTGCTAACTGCCTACCGTTGCATACGAAATTCCGATGAAAATCATTTGCGGACATTGTTTGTGCGACCGGAAGCTCTTGAGGAGATCATGCACACTCTGGCATGAAGGAAGGTGTCGGGGTCAATTTGGCGTACCATCGTGATGGCGTGACAGAGGTGTCCCCCATCCGATGGGCCAGTGTCACGACGCCTTGGTCATCCATGCGATTCGTCTCCGGCGCTTTTTGCCCTCTCTGCCTTAGAAAACAATTGTACCTGCAGCGTACATGGGATCATCGTCTGGTTACCAGCTGCCCTAAACATGGGGTCCTCCTTATCGACCGATGTCCAGAATGTGGACTTCACTTGTCTTGGAACAGGCCTGGTATTGCAACTTGTCGGTGTGGGTATGATTTATCCTTGTCGGCCCCGGTGACGATAGATACTGATGCAACGGCCTTCGTGAAAGAACTTGCTACAACGGGGGATCAGAAGGTTTTTGCTGCGCTGGACGCGTTATTTGAAGGATTGCTCCCGATTCTGGACAAGGTTGGATCCCTTACCGAGCAGCACAAACTAGTCGAACTTGCAGTTTCTGGCATACGCCGACCAGAGTCACTCGTCCCGCTGGTCGCAAATTATATTTTGGATAATGAATGTGGTGGTCTATCCGTTCATCCAAGAATCACATGCTTGCCTTTATTGGCGTCAGGGAATACGGTGGTCCAGGAATTTGGTGTGCTGGTTCTAAGGGAGCTGGATCTTCGAGGTTGGCTGCCAGCATCGTCAATCGAAGAAGTCCCAGGACAGACAGGAATTCGGGAGGCCGCAGCGCTTCTTGGACTCACCGAAGATTTAACAAAGAAACTTGTCCACCATAATATCTTGTGTGGGAAACGCAATAAAAGTGGCCACGCCTGGCGCATTGAGAATTCATCTCTCAACCGGCTACTCATGGATTTGGAGAACCGTAAATCCGTAGTAAAGGATGCCATATCGGTTTTCCTGTACCGCAAAATCCCAGGTCCACGGCACTCCTTAGCAGAAGCCATTAGCGACATCATAGCGGGAGCGCTCGTGAGCGGAGGATTTGATTTGGCGTCAGGCCTAGAAAGTTTAACTGTCGTGGCCCCTGCGCGGAAAGTATGTGCCCACTGGGATGACTGCGTGACTGTCGCCGAACTCGCTGAACGCTGTAATGTTCACACGGAAAATATTCGGTTCGCTATTAAAGCCGGAGTTATTCCTGCCGAGAAAAGAGTAACGAATAGCCGGAGAATGACCGTCATCGGCGTTTCCGACGCTGAAAAATTTGAGAAAGACTACATCTTCGCCGGCAGCCTAGCCCGGCAGATTGGCGCCAGCGTGACAAACTTTGCAGAAAAGCTTATGTCGACTGGGATTCGTCCTGTGTCCGGCCCGAAAGTCGACGGAGGGCTTACCTACATTTTTCTGCGCCAAGATTTGGAAGCATTAGATCTGGGTGCCGTCGCAGCACTAGAAAATTATCCGACAAGAACAGGGCGGAAAAAGCTTGGGCTGGCTCAACACACCATCGAGAGTACAATTTCTCTAGCAAAAGCGGCAAAAGCATTGGGGCTAACTGTTCAACGAACAAAAGGCTTGGTTCCGAAAGGGCTATTGGAAGCTGCGGAATACGGTGGACGCGCGCTTCAGATCAATAGGGATTCTTTCGATCGGCTAAAGTCGATGCTCGACGACCAAAACCTCATAACTATTGATGACGCGGCTAAGATTGTTGGTGAGACTCGCTCAGCGTTCGAGTATCGCTGGGTGCATACCCATCTGGTCACAGTAATTGATCTCGGAGTACGTCGCGTTATCCGCAGAGAATGTCTAGAAGAAGTCCAACGCTATAAGCGCATCTTTATTACAGCGGATGAAGCTGGGAAGCTACTAGGGTCGCACCGCAGTTTATTACCAAACTGGGAGCGTCGCGGGCTGATTGCACCGGAGAAAGTCATGGAATCCAAGATCGTTGGGGTCAAGCTATATCGCCGCACAGATTTCGATCGACTACGCTTATTGAAGGAATATAGCGGACCCAGTAATGAGCATAAATAGCGCAAGACCTGTGAAATGGCAGAAAGTCAGAATCATGGGAGGACTACTTATGTCAACGCACGCTTCTGCGTCAGGGGCAGGAATATCTCGCACGATGGAATCGATTAGAACGGATTGCTGTAGTGCGGCCGCTATTGCCACACATCTTTTACCCCTAGCCAATCACCCAGGGTTTGGGATCCTAGGGCGTGAATTGCGCCCGCAGGGATCTGTAGGGGGGCCAGCAATGGTTCTCTCAACCGAGATATCACGATTGGTTATTTTTGGATATCCGGATTTGGCTGTGTTTCAGGAGAGCGGACAAGTTTCTGTCATCTTGGCGTAAAACCTGATTTTGATGCTTTTATTACTGCGTTCGACTATCATGAAACCGGATTTTATTGTGGGAGAGTGCATGAAGCCCTCTGAAGCCTTGGCATCGAACCGTGCTGCAATTCGGCATGTAGTCGAGTCTCACCGCGCCCGTAATGCTCGGGTGTTTGGTTCCGTGCTGCGCGGCCTGGACACGGACAGCAGCGATCTGGACATCCTCATCGATCCGACACCGGAGACCACGCTGATGGACATCGCGGCCATCCAGGTCGAGTTGGAGCGCCTTATGGGCGTGTCCGTCGATGTGCTGACGCCTATGGCCTTGCCCGAGACGTTCCGCAGCGTGGTTCTATCCGAAGCGGTGCCGGTATGACCAAGACACTGCGTGTCCCCGACTACCTCAGCCACATCCTGCGGGCTATCAAGCGCATCGACCGCTACACCGCCGATATGGATGAGGTCGCATTCCTGAACAGCGAACTGGTTCAGGACGCCGTGATCCGCAACATCGAGATCATTGGCGAGGCGTCGAACAACATCCAGCGCGTGGTCCCGGAGTTCGCGACCCTGCATGACGACATTCCTTGGCTGGTTATGTACACGATGCGCAACCGTGTTTCGCACGGGTACGACAAGGTGGATTTGGAAATCGTCTGGAAGACAATTCAGGGCGATTTTCCCATCCTGCATGCACAGATTCAGACCGTGCAGGACAACCTTTCTCGGACGCAATCATGAACAGCAATCGAATCTACGGCATCTACGAGGGGTCAGGTAGCCCACAGGCTGCCATCGCAGCTTACGAGGCTTGGAGCAAGGCTGTGTTGCCCGAGGTGCGAGACGCCTACTCTGACCTGATCCGGGCCTTCACCAACTGGCAGCCCTTCATCCTCAACTCCTTCGAGCACCCGGTGACGAACGCCTACACCGAGAGCTTGAACAGCCTGATTCGGGTGATGAACCGGCTGGGGCGCGGCTACAGCTTCGAGGCGTTGCGCGCAAAGATTCTCTTCACTGAAGGCGCACACAAGCACAAGTTCAGTCGCCCGAAGTTCGAGCGCAGGCGCGAGCCGGAGCCTGTTGAAATGGGCTATGACCTACCGGATGACGCGATAGGCTACGGTATGCCATCCGAAGGGCTGGCAAGGATGAGGGTGCCGCCAAGAAAAAGGCCGCCCAAGGCTGCTGAACCACACGAACCACCAGGCCTACCGAAGAACTACGGGGCCGACATAAACACACTGATCGAGCTACTCGAATCCGGGCGGCTGTGACCCTTCAAACATAGCCAAATCCGGATACCCTTTTATGCCGACAAATGCGATGGACAAACCTATCATCCTACGGCCACAGCTTGACCAGCTTCAGTCTGGGCCTTACCATAAGGCTGTACACTGCCATCATCGTATAGACGTCGTGATGAGAACAGCCCGTAGGCACCGGGCGACGAAATAACCAGCGCCATGTTAGAATCTTGGCGCACTATGGTATACAGAGGTTATAATTCATCAGTATTGTCTTTAGTCTTTGAGAGACAGTGATCCTTAAAGAGGATATGATGGTTTAATTATTCTTGCTCATGGATTCAATTAGATACCGCCAAACGGCTAGAAACGCCACCTTTGTAAATCTTGCATCAATAGGGCCATACCAAGTCATATTGAATTGGTTTACAGTTTCATTTACATGAAACATGCTCTCCACTCGCGACGAGAATAATAGGGGCTCCTCGCCCCATCCTGAATTCGGATGAGCCGGTTCCAAGCCTAACTCGCCTCGTGCGAGGCGAGTGCAACGGATCTCCGGAGTCTTAGCCCGCACTGAACCAAACACCATTGCAGGATCCAACATCAATCTCGAACCGCGCTGCCAATACCATTGGCTCTTTTCTCATGGTTAGGGGCTAAGAGCAGTATCATTTAATGCGTCGGCTTTGTTCATTAATTTCAGTTTATGTGTCGCACAGTCTCACTATATGTGACGCATAAGTCAGTAGATATCTGATTATTAACGGGCTTCAATATCATTTAACATGTCGGCCAATGATTGGCATTGGACGACACATAAAGTGAGATCAAGCGATACCAGGCAGCCAAACGTCGGCTGCCTATTTTGGTGTAGTGATGCCAAAAGATAAAAACCTCGGCTCGCGCGTAATGTGTACCCATAATTCGAATGTCCACAGTGCAGCGTTTACCGTCATTCGAATTGTCAATGAGCCTTCTGGTTGCCGCCCAAAAAGTCCTCACATCGGCGCGTTCTCGTGACAAATGACATAACCTATTCCTGAGGGGTAGGTGTAGGTTCGCGAGCATCTGACCGTAAATGTTGCCAACTTACCAATGCCAGGGCCATAAAAATGACGACCATACCCGCACTTTCCCATATTCCAGGACGTTCCCCCAATTGTAACCATGCTGCTGCCACGCCGATGAGAGGTACTAGGAGAGTGCCCATACCAGCGATTCCCGAAGGTAAGTTCTGCAGGGCGTAGGCCCAGAGAAAATAGGCCAGTGCGGTTCCGGGAAGGGCGTTGTAAAGGAGCGCGCCGATAAAAGCCGGTGTCCAATGGATGGTGAGGGGGTCCACGATCCCGGCCATGAGGGCAAGCCCCAATCCGCCAATGGCCGTTTGCCAGAGAGTCACAGTAAAAAGATCTTGCCCCGGCGGAGCATGACGCTTCTGCCAGATGGCTGATGCGGCCCAGAAGATCCCGGCGAGTAAGGCCAATAGGGTGCCGCGCCAATTCCCAGAAAAATCCCACGGTTTAAGTATGGCCAGCAGGCCCAGGAGTGCGAGCGCTAGTGCGAGCCACGCAATCCCGCTGAGCCGTTCGCCAAGCGCTTGCCATGCCATGAGCATGAGCCAAATGGGCATCATGTATACGAGTACAGCGGTTCGGCCAGCCCCACCATACTCCAGCGCCCAAAGGGCAAAGCCGACAAAGCCCGTTGTTTGGAGCAGACCGAAGGGAATCACATAGCGTGCTGGCGGCATAGCCATGGGACGTTTCATGACAAGTAACAGGGGGATCAATACCAGCACGCTCAGCCATACCCGCAATGCCGCGAAGAGTAGAGGTCCGCAG
>JAAOMR010000379.1 GCA_018853935.1 Acidithiobacillus ferrivorans | reverse complement strand
GCCGTCTGGAAGACGGCCAAGGTCAGCATCGACTACCACGTCGAGTATAAAGGGCATTATTACTCGGTCTCGTACCTTCTGGCGCATGAACGGGTGGATTTGCTGGTCAGCGCCAGAACCGTGGAAATCTTCCATCAGCAGCAGCGGGTGGCCAGCCACCTACGCGAGGACAGCCGTGGCCGCTGCAGCACGCTCACGGAGCACATGCCCAAGGCCCATCAGCGGCATAGCGAATGGACCCCTGGACGGCTGTTGAACTGGGCACTCTCCATCGGCCCTGCGACCCGGGATGTAGTGCGCTGGCAGCTGGAGAGCAAACCCCATCCCGAGCAGGGATATCGTTCCTGCCTGGGCTTGCTCAGTCTTTCCCGCAGCTATGACAAAATCCG
>JAAOMR010000378.1 GCA_018853935.1 Acidithiobacillus ferrivorans | reverse complement strand
GACCGTGACAAGCCACGCGATCAGCAGCTACGCCTGATGGTGCGTTTCAAGCCATTCCTTGAGTGCCGCATCGATGCGCGTTTGCCAACCGGGGCCGGATGCACGAAACTTGGCCACTACATCCTTGGACAGACGCATGGTGATACGCTCCTTGACCGGCGCCTTCTGTAGACCACGAGGGGGCAACTTTGCGCGAAGCGACTCCGGTAGACCAATGAACGGCTGCGCGCTGGCGAAGTCGTTCGCGGTCCATTCTGGGTTGTCCGCGTCGGGTTCATGATTGCTTCGTGCTTTCATAATGCCCGTGGGATGCTCCACAAACACCAGCGCATGTAATCGCCCTTCTAAGTACCCCATGGCACGGAGACCTCGTCTCGCCGTAATCCTGTCGGTCATCAATTCGGTAGATCGCCGTATGAAAGTCAAAGTCCGTAGCCCGGTCGAAACTCAGCCCGCGCTCATGCATGTTGCGTTCATTCTTGGCGGGATCATAGGTGATATCCATAGCCTTATTGTATGCACAATAGACGTTTCGGT
>JAAOMR010000377.1 GCA_018853935.1 Acidithiobacillus ferrivorans | reverse complement strand
GACCGTGACAAGCCACGCGATCAGCAGCTACGCCTGATGGTGCGTTTCAAGCCATTCCTTGAGTGCCGCATCGATGCGCGTTTGCCAACCGGGGCCGGATGCACGAAACTTGGCCACTACATCCCTGGACAGACGCATGGTGATACGCTCCTTGACCGGCGCCTTCTGTAGACCACGAGGGGGCAACTTTGCGCGAAGCGACTCCGGTAGACCAATGAACGGCTGCGCGCTGGCGAAGTCGTTCGCGGTCCATTCTGGGTTGTCCGCGTCGGGTTCATGATTGCTTCGTGCTTTCATAATGCCCGTGGGATGCTCCACAAACACCAGCGCATGTAATCGCCCTTCTAAGTACCCCATGGCACGGAACCTCGTCTCGCCGTAATCCTGTCGGTCATCAATTCGGTAGATCGCAGTATGAAAGTCAAAGTCCGTAGCCCGGTCGAAACTCAGCCCGCGCTCATGCATGTTGCGTTCATTCTTGGCGGGATCATAGGTGATATCCATAGCCTTATTGTATGCACAATAGACGTTTCGGT
>JAAOMR010000376.1 GCA_018853935.1 Acidithiobacillus ferrivorans | reverse complement strand
TCAAGGCAACGGCTCTTCAGTCGCGCCATCAGCCGGTCATGGTTGACCCGGTCAAAGAAGGCTTGCAAGTCCATGTCCACCACCCAGCCGTAACCTGCGCGGATTGTCCCCTGTACTTCGCGCACGGCCTGATGGGCCGAACGTTCAGGGCGGAATCCGTAGCTGTGGCAATGAAAATGCGGTTCCCATTGGGCCGATATAACTTGCGCAATGGCTTGCTGGATGAAGCGGTCCAACACCGTGGGAATACCGAGCAGTCGGCTTTTCCCATCTGGCTTGGGGATTTCCACACGCCTGACCGGCTGCGGGCGATAACGGCCCGCCTCCAATTGCGCGCGAATTCCCGGCCAGTGGTGGCGGAGGTAGTCCGGCAATTCATCGACGCTCATGCCGTCAATGCCGGGC
>JAAOMR010000375.1 GCA_018853935.1 Acidithiobacillus ferrivorans | reverse complement strand
GAAAAGGCAGCAGTCAGCCGGGCGATGGGGCGGAAATTTGGTGGTGGCAACTATGGATCGTAATCAGGTGCTTTTGCTACCCACCCTGCCCATTGAGCAAAAGTCCATCAAAGCTATGGACCTTATTAAAATTATGACAACCCATCACCCGGACACCTGCGCCATGATCTATGAGGATCAGCATGGTGCGGCATGGTGCATCCGGCTGAGTGGCCCCGGACTGCCCGTTATCCAGGATGATCTGTTTCGGAACACGGTCCGGCTGGCTGTGCTGGTTTGAGGACAAAAAAATGTCTAACAATTTGAGGGTGGCATGGTCAAGTCAGAATTGATTAAAAATCTGCACACAAAACTCAAGCAACAGAGCATTACTGGTTCCCTGGATCACGATGTCATAGAAGAATCTGTGAATCATATCATCGACACATTGGCGGATGCTCTGGCTGCAGGTGGGCGCGTGGAAATTCGTGGGTTTGGTTCTTTTAGTCTGCACGATATACCCGCAAGGTTGGGACGCAATCCCAAGACGGGCGAACGGGTTCATGTGCCGCCCAAAAAAGCGGTGCATTTCAAGCCAGGAAACGATCTGCGCGATCAGGTAGATTGTTGATCTGACATGACGGGAGCGGCCTTGCTGGACGCATTGACAGCTTCAGGCTGGGCCGCGCCCTGCATTATTTTCTGCGCGCAGGTTACGGCTGGCCGAAAAGTGTGGGCTGCGTGGAAATGCCGGATAAAGCGGCCCATCAGGTTTTTAGTGCCATCCATTATGGTACTGTCGTTACGGTGGGGCGTCCGGTTGAGGCGGCCTGAGCGTTTTCCGGATTCCACCAGGGCAAAATAGATTGCGCAAAATATATATGGCCGGTCCTGACATTTTTAGAATCGAGTGGCCCGACATGGCTCGAAAAATCGTGAGTGCCTGCGAGACATGGGGATTTGAGGCGTTGTTGCCCATACCAGCAAGCCAAAGTCTGGATCGTCATGGTGTGAGCGGAATCACCGAACCAGGCAAAGCGAATGACGCTGATGCGATTTTTGAGGCATGTCTGGACATGATCCGGTCCTGCGATGCCGTGGTGGCCAACATAACTCCGTTCCGCGGCGACGAACCCGATGCTGGCACAGTGTTCAAAATAGCGACGGCGTATGCCTTGGGGAAGCCAGTGGTGGCTTACACGTTGGATACGCGGCTGACTCATGAGCGGCATGCGCATAACGGTTCCAAAACCGCATATGGTGCACTGGTCTGCAGGTCTGGATATCTGGTCGAGCGGTTTAACTTGCCATGCAATGTCATGGTTGCGCAGGCCTGTAAAGTGATCGTTTTTGGGGATGTCATAAGCGCATTGTTTGCTTTGAAAAACTTGGAGGATTAAATGCGAATTGATGGCTAGGGGAAACGCGGACGGCGCCCCAAAAGCGGGTAATCGCATTTGAAGAAACGAAAGAACACGGTAGGGGGTGAATATGGCTGAGATCATTCAGGGTGAGCGATTAACGGATGCGGCCGACATTGGCGCGAAGAATACAGAAGAGTATCTGGAAGAAGCATTGGCTCGGCAACGCGAGGCATTGGTGCCCCAGGAGGAACCTGATGAAGACGCAGAGGGCCGCCGGTATTGTCTGGATTGCGCCGAGATTATTCCCCAGGAGCGGGTCGCTGCAGTGCAGGCTGTGCGCTGTGTGACCTGTGCCTCGAAGCGAGAACGCTTTGCCAAACTGACTAAAGGCCGGGGTGGTGCTGGGCGTGTCATGAACGATGAGGAGTTCGGGGGAAAATAATGCACCGAATGAACTTTCAACGCTTGAACGTGCTGTTTCGATTTATGTTTGTTGTTTTAGCGGGGTTATTCAGGAAGGTATTCGATGGTGACAGACTTGGGATCCAGGCAGGGGATCAGACGATACTGTAACGGGTGAGCTGCCTGAAAGGCATTTCCCAGTGTGCCATCCCAAAATTCCCGAGCCAGTATAATCCGAATCGGCGACCTAAGTTTTTCGACCGATACGATGAGGCCAATCAGCACAGTTGTAGCTTGTTGGTCATTGAGTAGGTTGCTTGAGTCCCACAGGTTGTACGTGGGGGCAAGGGTGTATGCAATGTCGCGTACTTGTGGTGGTACATATTGCGGGTGCTTTTTTATTGAATCCAGCGTGGCCTCACGTGTGCACATGTTGAATAATGGGCTCGGCGATGTTTTTTCGATGGCGTTCATGGGGTCCTCGTGATGTGGTTGGTGAACTTTTTGTGACCCTTTAGTTAGGTTCAGCATGTTACCACGCCAACGTATTCTGGTAGAGAGGCTGATACGCCGGGTAGGCACTGATTAGATAGGGAGATTTTATGTCACTGGACGCTGCAATCATTGAGAAACTCGCCAAGGTAGGTCTGACCGTGATGCGGCCCGATGTCCATGCACCCTCGGCTTCTATGCCCCTGTTCATTTCCAGGGTGGCGGCCGGTTTTCCTTCACCCGCCGATGACTATGTTGAAACGGCACTCGACCTGAACGAATACTGTATGGCCAACAGAGCGGCATGCTTCTTTCTGAGGGTGACCGGCCACTCGATGACGGGAGCAGGAATTCATGACGGGGATATTCTCGTGGTGGATCGTAGCATTACGCCAAAGAGCGGCAATGTGGTGATTGCGGTGCTGGATGGGGAGTTGACGGTCAAACGAATGGTGCGCAAAGGTGGAAGGGTGCCGTTAATGCCTGAGAACAAATTTACTGTGAAGGGACGGTTTTGGCTGTGGCTGGCAATGCTGAGGTTGTGTTAATCTTCGGACGGGTTGTCAGTGAATATTAAAGAAATTTTTGTGTGGGTACTTGTGTGGGTACTTACAGCACATGGACCACTTATGATTGCAAAGTATTTGGTCCAACATATTGAAAAAAAAGGCAGACTGATAAGTCTGCCCTTCAGGTTTGGTACCGGGGACTGGATTCGAACCAGCACAAGCTTTCGCTCACTAGGACCTGAACCTAGCGCGTCTACCAATTCCGCCACCTCGGCGTGGACGGAATAATCATTTATTGAGGAGCATTTGTCAATGCCGGAAACACAAGAACCTGCATCGCTTAATGAGCGTGATCCTATGTTCGAGCGGGAAAAAGAAAAATATGAACGGCCGATCGTCAGTCGGGAGTACATTCTCAGCTATCTGGAGGGTGCCGGTCGGCCACTCACCTTGGAAGACATTATCGCTGAACTGGAAGTCGCCGAAGATGACCAGGAAGCCTTAAGGCGTCGTCTGCGGGCTATGGAACGGGATGGTCAGCTGGTGCGTAACCGACGTGGTGCCTACGGCATCGTAGAGGCCATGGAACTGGTGCGCGGCACAGTGAGCGCCCATCCCGATGGCTTTGGTTTCCTGATTCCCGAGGAGGGCGGCAAGGATCTTTTCCTCTCCCCGCGGGAAATGCGCAAGGTGTTCCACGGTGATACCATCCTGGGACGGGCGGTAGGAGAGGATCGGCGCGGACGCATCGAAGGTGCGGTCGTGCGCATTTTGGAGCGGGCACTCAAGCACATCGTAGGCCGTTACTACGCCGATAACGGCGTGCATTACGTGGTGCCGGAGGACCGTCGTATTCCCCAGGAGTTCGCCGTGGTGGAAGGGGGGGAACTGACACCGGTCCATGGCCAGATTGTGACCCTGGAGATTACCCAATATCCCGATGGCCGTAATATGCCCCAAGGACGCGTCGTGGAGATTCTCGGTGAGCACATGGCTCCGGGTATGGAAGTCGAGATCGCCGTCCGTAACTATGGTTTGCCCCATCAGTGGTCAGAAGAAGTGCTTGCTGAAATCAAGCATTTCTCGGAGACAGTACCGGAGACGATGAAGGCAGGTCGCCGCGATCTGCGTGACCTGCCGCTGGTCACCATTGATGGTGCTGACGCCAAGGATTTTGACGACGCGGTCTACGCCGAGGCAATCGAAAATGGTTTTCGCCTGATTGTCGCCATCGCTGACGTGGCCACTTATGTGTGCCCGGACTCTGCACTGGATAAAGAGGCGGTGACCCGCGGCAATTCTGTCTATTTCCCGCGGCGGGTGATTCCCATGCTGCCCGAGATACTGTCCAACGGACTCTGCTCCCTCAACCCTCACGTGGACCGCCTCTGCATG
>JAAOMR010000374.1 GCA_018853935.1 Acidithiobacillus ferrivorans | reverse complement strand
CCTGCCGGGGTGCAGCCCCCTGCCGGGGTGCAGCCCCCGCGACGGTCCTGGGGTGATCCCTCGCCTTCCTGAAGAGGAAATGTCATGCCCTTTGGAATCCATCGTCGGTGATCTGTCTGAACTCATGGAAGCCAAGCGTCGTGCGCGGGAAGCCGACATGCAGGCCATTCTCGAAGGACGGGTGAGCACCCAGGAAGTCCATGATCGCAATGCGGCTTTCCAGAACATTCGGGAGTGGACGGAAATGGATATGTTGCAGCCGTTACCGTTTTTCGATGACGATGATGATCTTGAGGGCGGTGTACTCACGCAATGATCGCGCAGGAGATCCAGATTTCTATTGACGACACTGTTTTGATCCTGTCCCGAACGGTACAGGATCGCGGCGGAAAGCTTTCGGACATCACTTTGGTGGGCGGTCAAGCCCTAAACTTCTGGGCAG
>JAAOMR010000373.1 GCA_018853935.1 Acidithiobacillus ferrivorans | reverse complement strand
CTCAAGTGGTACTGCTAACGAATAACGAGTGGTGGGCCAAGGGGACCGGGATACCGGAGATCCAGAGCGCCACGGCGTGGGCATGGGTGCGGCTGATCGGGTCGCCAGTGGTGGAGGCGGAAAACTCATGACTGGATTGATTCACTTCCTCAGTAGCGAGGAGAAGGAGACAATATGCGAGAAAGCCCTGTGATTGCCGATCGTGTTAAAGACCTGATCGCCCAACAACTTATGATCGACAGGAGTCTGGTGGTTGAGTCAGCGCGGCTTTTCGAGGATTTGGATCTGGATTCACTGGATAGCGTGGAACTGATTATGGCTATGGAGGAGGAGTTTAACTGTGGCGTTCCTGACGGTGAAATCGCCCATATCAAAACGGTTGAGGATGTCATTCAGGTTGTACTTACCCGTTTAGCGCCTTCTGATTCTGCTGCCTGATAACTAACATACCTTGCGTAGAGATGGATTCAGATTGCGGTACCAACGTGCCATTATCACTCCAGATCGTCTCTATGGATACCGCGAGAACGTTGCACGCTTGGCCTGGCAGAGAAAATCAAGTCCGCAAGAGGACTGCTGTCGCCATTATAGGCTGCTATGGACGCCTCAATGTTCTTCTCTACTGGAATTTTTCCTAATACGATGGGGTGTCCGCACCACGAACCAATCTGCGCCATAAAGTATCTTTGCGCTCTTCCATTCCCATCCCGGAAGGGGTGAAGCACGTTTATTTCCCCAAGATAATGCCCTGCACGGTCGGCAAAATCACGACGATTCCTGCCTTTGAACCAGTCTTCATTCCCCATCTCCCTGAAAAGTTTGGTTCCAGCAGAGTCTATCGCTATAGCTGACGCAAACCGTGTGTGACCTTTGGAGATATCTATGATCCGTATTTCTCCTGCCCATGAATAAACATCTTGAAAAAGATGCTTGTGTATGGCTTTCAGGTGGTCCATATCAAATGGAGGTACGGGCGGCACCCCAATGTCTAGGTTCAAGGATCGGCCATAGGCCAAAGATGCTTCGGTTTTCTCTAACTCCTGTGCGTTGGCTATCCCAAAAATGTTCTTCAGAACACCCGTAGAAGCGTCAATGTATGGATCATTCTGGCCTTCGTACATGCTTTTCCTTGATGATGCGAATAACTTCATCTACGGTTATCTTGCCCTTGGCCCACAACTGGGCAGCATCCTGTGCCTCCTTGCTCACCTCTAACCCCTCAAGGCGCTGGTTAGCAAGCGCTTCTTTCACGATATGTTGCCGTTGCTCTGACATCGCGCACTGCTCCTTTTTAATAGGGGTGGACGGATGTCCGATTATACCACTCAAATTCTGGCACCCTCTACCTCACCCGATCTCGGCCAGTGGTTTCGGCGTCCAGTGCAGATCAAGCTCTACCCCATTTTTGGTGATCTCGTGGACGTTGATATAACCCAGATCGTGCTCGAAAAAGTAGCAGGCTACGTTAGCTTTATAGCCTGCTACATTTCTTAAAAAACTTCCGGGCGTCCAATTCCTCTTCCAAAACCCCACCACACGGCTTCATCCAGAGGTCAAATCTGGGACCGCCAGTCATCAGCGCGGACCGATACGCAGGCTGTCTGACCCACTGCGAAAGGAAGTGGTTGACCGCCAGACGCACCCGCGTCCGGCTCATTATGTCGTCGGGGATTGCAGCGCGGCAAAACTGCTGCAACTCCCTATTTACTCCCAGCTTCATGGGGGACGGGGCAGAGAATAGAGGGAAGCGCGTAACCAGTTCCCATATCACCGGCAGGTCATCCAAAGTGGATTGCCGCATTTTCTTGCGCCGTTTGTTAGTAACGGCCATACCCACTGCGGGGTGCGAACGGACAGTCCCCAGACCTATGGTGCTGATGACAGATTTCATTCCTCCCTTACCACCCATCGGCATCCACTTCTCCCCCATCGCCACAACCCCATGGTTTTTAAACATCGCCACACGTGATGCCCATTATTATCCTCTGAAAAACCACCCACGAATTCCGCCGCATGA
>JAAOMR010000372.1 GCA_018853935.1 Acidithiobacillus ferrivorans | reverse complement strand
GCGAAGTGCAGTAATTCCGTATAAGCCTCCGAATGCGACTGTTCCAGGGCTTCATCAAAGATGATGGACGCGCAGCCATCGATGGTTGCCGGTTCCACGTCGTCCTCATAGTGAATTTTGTGATTCGGACCGAAGTGTGCCAGGCCCACCCCCTCGATCAGCATTTCCGCCCAGTCCGATGGCCGGAATTTACGACGATCCGGCAGCACAACACCTTCAATGACAATGAGCATGTCTTATTCCTGTGAGTTGATGGTCAGGATTCAATATTGCCGGGTGCCACCCTTGCTGGGTGGTACCCTTCCCGACGGGCGATGCCCACGGCGACGATACTGGTAAGACTGACCACCTGCAAAGGGTGATGAACAGCCGTTTGGGCGATCCCTTCAGCCATAGGGTAACTGGCGGTGATGACGCAGACCAACCCATCCTGGCGGTGAATGTCCAGGACAGCATAATTTCATGCCGAGATCCAACGCATGCTGTGCCAAAGCAAGAATGCGGTCACTTATCCGATCCTGTAATGCTTGCAGCAGACTGACTTCCGTTTCAACCATGGCATATCTCCGGCTTGAGGATAGTGGGAGTTACGTCATCAAATGATGGAATGAATCGCAACATGCTGAAAAAGTCATGGCGGTTTTTAGCCATGACTTTAACCGTTGGATATGCCTACGCGTGCGTTGTTATTTCACAACGATCTTGCCGAACATGCCCGTTGCAGCATGACCGGGGATCTGACACACGTAGTAGTAAGTGCCGGCTGTCGGATGCCAGGTGAAGTCCGTATACCCGAACTTCCCACCCTTGGGAACAGGACTGAATCCCGTACCGGCGACGATGGGTTTGATGTTTGGCATAACCGCATAAGGCGGTCCCTTTTTGGTGATGTCAAAGCTATGACCAAATCCCTTGTTGGTGTTGATGAAGGTGACATCCACCGTGGCGCCTGCGGGGATATCCAGGGTCGGGTTCTTGACGTCATGGATTTCAAAGCTCGGGAAAGGGAAACCCGGAAGGACGGCTGCTGCAACAACATGAACCGTTTTGCCGCTGTAGGTGACCGTTTTGCCACTGACTTTTCCGCTATCCTTGACCAGCAGAGCCTTTACTTGGGGCAAGGTTGCCGATTTCCAGGAGGTGTCCAGTGGGGTTGCCATTGCGGTAGTGATACCCAGCGTCGCGGCGAGGATTGCGGA
>JAAOMR010000371.1 GCA_018853935.1 Acidithiobacillus ferrivorans | reverse complement strand
CCCGTTCCCGTGCCATCTCCACCCGCGCGGCTTCCAGGGCTTCACGGTCGGCTTGTAAGCGTTCACGCGCTATCGCCTGGGCCTGTGCCCAGAGTTCAGAGACCAGCACCGCTGCGTGCTGAGAGACCGCTACTGGTGCGGGCTCACGGATGGGCTCCACGATGGCCTGCCGCGCCCGCCAGGTGCCCATCGCCTCGCTGATCGTCGTAAAAGACCCACCACCCACGGCTTTGCGCACCGCCGCCAACGTGGGCCGTCCCCCCGCCTTCACCAGCGCATCCGCCGCCGCCCAGATTTCTTCCTGTGATGCCATGCCGAAATCCTCTTGTATGTAATATGATATATAATATTACATACTATTATTTATTACAATCG
>JAAOMR010000370.1 GCA_018853935.1 Acidithiobacillus ferrivorans | reverse complement strand
CAGGCGATTGATCCTGTTACTGATGCCTATAAGCTCAACATGGGGAATAACAATGAGCGCAACAAGGCAGAGCAAATCGTGCTTTCCGCCGTGGAGAAGGCGCATGGCGCAGCAGCGATTTCCGACGTAAAGGCTGCCGCCCGCAAGGCCGCCATGCAACCGGGCAAGACGTTATCCGGCTTATCCGGGAAAAGCGTGATCGACAAAGGCGACCTGATGGCCGGGGATTTCGTCCATGTGTCCCAGGACGTGCGTGGTGTGACACGCCACACCGACGCCATTGTGCTGAAAGTTACGGAGGATGGCATTCGCGGCAAGGTTATTCAGCCTGTGCAGGAGAAGACCTGGGTGCCGGATCCGGTACGGGGTTTGCACCCGGCACGGGACAGCCGTTGGATGTTCGCTGCCGGGGAGGTGGAAACAGGCTTGAA
>JAAOMR010000037.1 GCA_018853935.1 Acidithiobacillus ferrivorans | reverse complement strand
AACGCCTACTACCTGCCCACGGCCTCCAGCTTTGTCTATGCCTATGATGGCTTTTATTACGACTGGGCCGGCAATGGCTGGCTGTACAGTACGGATTACATTGGCCCATGGTATCCGTTGCCTCCGTACAGCGTTTTGCCGTTGCCGCTCGAATACGGGCCGCCACCGCCGATGGTTCCCTACCAGCCCTACTTCGTCTGGTGGCGTGCCAGGGTGGCGCCGTGGTATCAGGTGAACCATCCCGCATGGTGGTTTCGGCATCGTATGGACCTGGACCATTACCGGGTCTGGCGGGCACGAGTGATCCCACGGAACCGTGGCAGGCCGTTTTATCGCGGCCCCATGCATCCGGTGTTTCGTCCGGGATTTGGCGTGGTGCCCCCGGCTGGGCGGCCATTTGTCCGCCGCCCATATGTGCGCGGGCGAGTTGTCCATCCCGTGGTTCGACCCGTCAGACCAGGATACCGTCCTTTGCCTGGCCCAGCCCCGTTTGTCTACCGTCCGCAGATTCGCCGTTACGCTGGGCTGCCCATACGACCACTGGTTCGCCCGGTGTACAGAGGGCAGGTCAGGCCACCGGCATTTCGTCAGTCCGGACCCATGCGCACCGTTCCACGGCAACCGATGCGTCGGCCTGGCGGGTCAGGTGGACATCCTCCCATGGGGCACTCGATCGTGCGCACATTTGCGGGTCCTGGCGCTGGCGGAAAATGACGTTTGGTTGGCCGCAAAACGGGTTGCGAAATACAGCGCATCCCCAAAGAGCCCTGCAGGATGCCACCCGCTGAGGGTAATAAGGCATTGGAAAGCGGGTTCCCGTCCAGGATCGCCGGAATTTATCTAGGCAACGACCAAAGCAACAACAACGACAGCGGCTGGCGCGTCTTTACAGACTATTTGCCTGCTTGCGATACGGCGGCCATCGTTACTGGCTGTGGGAGAAAAACGATGAACAAGGGAGCGTAGTAATCGGCCCTGGGTGCCGTAAATCGCGCCGAAGAAACACGCTGTGACTCCGTTTATGGCAAAGTATAAGCGTGGCACTGCAGAAGGCCGAAGAGACAATGGTGCATTATGCCCGCAAGGGAGCGTGGTCCTGGGTGACGTCATCGACATTGGTGAACCCGCTGGGTGGTGTACAACCGCTGAATGGGTATCCCGTTTGAGAAAGTGAGCAAGACGTCGTACCCGAAGCAGTGCCTCATTCCACTTCCGACTTATGGAGTATGTGATGGCCCAACATAATACCAAAATCAGCTTTAAGCCGGGTAAATCTCGGACGGCCCTGACGATCACTCATCCCAACGCTGCTGGTATCGACATTGGCAGTGCCTCCCACTATGTCGCGGTTCCTGAGGATCCTGATGACGAGCCGGTACGGGAGTTTGCCAGTTTCACGGAGATGTAATGGATGCCTCCCCCCTACAGGACCGGCAGCGGGGCGCTTCGGAAGGGAGTCCCCGCTTGATCCGGACGGCATCAAGGTGCCAAGGTGGAAATTTATCCACGAGAAGGACAAGGAGGACTCGTCATGCAGGTTACAACTTATGGACTGGATTTGGCAAAAAGGGTGATGCAGTTGCACTGGATAAACATGGAGACCGGAGAGATTCATCGCAAACAGTTGAAGCGCCGAGCGCTCCTGGAGTTTTTCGCCAACCGCCAACCGGGTATCGTGGCGATGGGGGCGTGTGGTAGCGCCCACTATTGGGCTCGGGAATTGCGTAAACTGGGGCACGAGGTCCGCTTGATAGCCGCGCAGTTTGTGCGCCCCTTTGTAAAGACCAACAAGAACGATGCGGCGGATGCGGCGGCGATCTGGGAATCCGTACAGCGGCCGGATATGCGCTTCGTGGCAGTCAAGAGCGAGGAACAGCAATCCGTCCTGTCGCTACACCGCATCCGGGAGCAACTGATCAAAATCCGCACCATGCAGGTCAACCAGATCCGTGGCCTGCTGTACGAATTCGGCGCTGATCTACCGCAAGGCCGCCAGCGTGGACTGAAGGAGATTCCTGAGGCATTGGCTGAGCTTGGAGGGTTCGGTATCGCCCAGGACCCTAGACACGATCCGTCGACAGGTGCAACGTCTCGGCGAACTGGATCGGGACATTGCCGATCGGCGAGGGCATGATGTGGGCGCGGGCTGTATGTGAGCAAATGGGCCTCGATGCGTAGGCGCTCGACAAGCATGACCAGTTGCAGGAGATGGTGGAGCGACTCATCATCCAGGCATTGCGGGACGCGCCCTGTCCCATGGATCAGGAGGGAGAAAGACTGTTCGGTGGACTACAGTGATCGATCGCGGGATTCGGGGAAGAATGCCTGTCTTGCAGACGGCAGCCTTGCAGGCGGCACGCCTTGCCGCTGTGGGAGAACAGGGATAACCTCCCACTATCGGTTGTCCTGGCAGGACTTATCAGGAAGCAAAAACATGGCCACATCGCGCAAGCCCAAGGCTAAACAGGCATACAGCTACCTGCTCCAGGTCGAACTGGAAGACATCACGCCCACGATATGGCGCCAGGTTTGGGTAGACAGCGGGATGTCGCTGTATACCCTGCACCATGTCTTACAAGCCGCCATGGGGTGGACGGACGCTCATCTGCACGAGTTCTCCATCAAGGGAAAACGATATTCCCTGCCGGATCCCGAAGATGATCCAGGCCGCCTGCCAGTCGATGAACGGAATATCCTGCTGGGCCAGATATTGGAGCCGGGGTTGGAGTTCAAATACCTCTACGACTATGGCGATAGCTGGAGTCATGTCATTCGCGTGGAGGAGGTAAACCCCGTCACCGAGACTGCCGGCTGCAAGCCTTACGGTGTCGCCCTTGTGGATGCGGGCCAGGGCGCCTGCCCGCCGGAAGACAGCGGCGGCGCACCGGGATATCAGGACTCCCTTGATCTGCTGCGTGAAGACCCGGAAAGCGACGACGCTCAATCCTTCCTGCAGTGGGCGGGGGAGGACTTCGACCCCAGCCGGTTTGATCGGCACGCCGCCAATGCTGCGTTGCTTAGGATGGCGTGGAATCGGTGGGGATAACCATTGGCGCTTTGCGGCGCCAATAAGCTGGCCTTGGGACGGTTCATGCCAAGTTGAGCGCGACAATCATCACCAAAGCAGGACCGACGCCGCCCCATGCCGACACCATCCGCGAGGCCGGCCCCGGAGAGCTGGATGCGCTCGCCGCCATTGAGAACCAGTGTTTTTCCATGGATCGCATTTCACGCTCCGGGCTTCGCCGTTTCCTGACCCGTAGTCGGCAGGACCCATGGGGCGCCAGGTTTCTCGCGGTCGAACATGGCGCATGCATTTGCGGCTATGTCCTTCTCTTGTTGCGGCGAAATTCACTCATCGCGCGCATCTATTCCATAGCCGTTATACCTGAGCACCGTCGGATGGGAATGGCCCGCACACTCCTCGCAGGCGCCGAATCTGTCGCCGTGGAGTCCGGGCGGAACCGGATACGGTTGGAAGTGCGCGAGGATAATGCCGCGGCCATTCGCCTGTACAGCAGCGTCGGCTATGGGTCTTTTGACCGTATCGAGCAATACTACGAGGACCGCACCGCCGCGATTCGCATGGAAAAACCGCTCTGATGCGTGTCGTTCACCCAAATCCCGGAATTTCCCATGCCTAAAAACCTGATCGTTGTCGATTCCCGCCGCGACTGGCCGGCCGATGATTCCGATATCCCCGTCATCACCGCGATAGATTACCTGCGCCGCAAATACCAGCCGGAAGACCGCCGCACCCGGATCATCAACCTGTGCAGGAACCTGGAGTATGGGGGTGTGGGTTACTATTGCTCGCTGCTGGGTGAGGCCCGCGGTCACCACGTCCTGCCGGAAGTGCGCACCCTGCTGGAAGTGCGCAGGCAATCCCTGTACCGCCCGGGACTCGCCGATTTGCAACCTCTGCTGGAAAAAGCGACGGAAAACCTGCAGAAGGAGGTGGGAGCCACTTACGTGTTGCGGATTTTCTTCGGCTGGACGGTGGATGGCCCCATGCAGGAACTCGCACGGGAACTCTTCGAGCGCCTGCCCATGCCGGTGCTGGAGGTGCAGCTTCGGGCCAATGGCGTCTGGCGCATCCAAAGGGTTTGCGCGTTACCCATCGGAGACCTGGACGCCGTGGAAAAAACGAATTTTCATGCCGCCATTCAGCACTATCTCGCCCGCCGTCGGCGCAAGTCGAAGCCTTCCGAGCGCATGCGCTACGATCTGGCCATCCTCCACGATCCCCGGGAAGTATTGCCGCCATCCAGTTCCCGAACGCTGAAGCATTTTGTCCGCATAGGAAAGCGCCTGGGGATACACGTCGAACTGATTCAGCGCCGGGATTATGGGCGGCTGGCCGAGTTCGACGCCTTATTCATCCGGGAGACCACGTGTATTGACCACCACACCTACGAGTTCGCCCGGAAGGCCGAACAGGAGGGGCTGGTGGTGATCGACGATCCGGATTCCATTCTGCGCTGCACGAACAAGGTGTATCTGACGGAGATACTGCGAGCGCATCAGGTGCCCATCCTCGAAACCATCATTATCCGCAAGACCGACCTTCGACGCCTGGAAAAACGGCTGACCTATCCTTTCGTGCTCAAGGTGCCGGACGGGTCCTTCTCCCGCGGAGTCCGGAAAGTCACCGATCCGGAGACCTTGAGAAAGGTGGCCGCCGAACTGTTCGCTGACTCGGACCTACTGCTGGCTCAGCCTTATTGCTATACGCCGTTCGACTGGCGCATCGGCATGTTGGACCGGCAACCCCTGTTCGCTTGCCAATACTTCATGTCGTCCAACCATTGGCAGATCGTGCGTCACCTGGACAACGGGCGTGCCCTGCAGGGCGGGTTTCGCACGATTCCACTCTACGAAGCGCCCGCGCCCGTTCTGCAGACCGCCGTCCGCGCCGCCAACTTGATTGGGGACGGACTTTACGGTGTGGATCTCAAGGAAACGCCTGATGGTGTCTTTGTCGTGGAGGTCAACGACAATCCGAATATCGATCGCGGTATTGAGGACGGCGTGATGGGGGATGTCCTCTACGAGACGGTGCTGCGTTCCTTGATCCGGCGCATGGAGATGCGGCACGGGCGGCCCTGAACCTGGCCAGCGAACGGACGGGCCACGAAAATGATAATGGGTGGCTTGGCCGCCTGAATTGCACTATGATTTTCACATCGCCTCATATCGGCAGGAGGCATGATCCATGGCCACAGCAGGACAGCCACAGCCCCCCAGGAGCCTATACGAACAGGACTTTTACGCCTGGACCAAGGATCAAATCGGAGCATTGCGGTCACGGCAAGCAAACCTTCTGGATTGGGATAATCTTTTGGAGGAGGTTGAAAGCATGGGGGCTAGTGAACGCCGAGAACTCATCAGTCGTCTCACAGTTCTTCTCATGCACCTCATCGAGTGGCATTGGCAACCAGACAAGCGCAGCACAAGCTGGAAACACACTGTTATCGAGCAGCGTCGCCAGATTCGTTTGCTAGTGAAAAGCTCTCCTAGCCTGAAGCCCGTTGTTCCTGTTGAAGTGCCGGACGCCGGAAGGGTGCGAGAGAAGATGCAGCAGAAGAAACAGACATGACCATCTCTACGTTTCCAGAGGATTGCCCTTGGGATATAGAGTCTCAGATACTGGGAAGCGGTTGGTGGCCGAATTGACTCCCGGACAATATTCCGAACATGCTCATGCCGGGACGCAACCCATTGGAGGGTGCGGCGAACCCCCTGTCCGTCCCCGGCGCACGGCGTTCATCATCTGGTTGCGCGTGACCTGGCGCTTATTTATTGCAAGCGTTATCGTGATGGCTGTGGCCATGCTGTTATTCGGCGAATCCATCGTTGCATCTTTTCCCGCGTTAGGCCGGAGACATCTCATGGGATACCGCAGGGATGGTTTTCTGGGGCGTATTCTGGCGCGACCTGATATTGGTGACCGGGATAAATCTGTTCTTTTTCTGGATTCCGGTTTTGGTGCTTATGTGGTCGGCCACATAAGCACCATTATGTGGCGCTTTAAAATATGTGGCTATTGGATTTAAAACCCGCATACCAGCTGCCTGAGGATCAAATTAACGCCACATAAGTATTCAGCTATAAGCCGTGGAGGAAGGCCATCAGGTCCGGCTGCTGACGCCAATGTTTCGTTGCCATCCCCTCTGCTGTGGGCGGAGCACATGTCGCCAACGCACGAGTTTTAGTCTCAAGGTCAGTCTCAGCGTAGATGTTGGTCGTGGTGAGCGAAACGTGTCCCAGCCAGGCTCGGACGGTATTGATGTCCACGCCAGCACGTAAAAGGTGGGTTGCCGTGCTGTGGCGGATCACATGTGGACTGACCTGCTTAGTACGCATTGATGGCGCTTGCACACAAGCCCTAGCAGCATGTCGTTCGACCATCGTATGGATACCAAAGCGTGTGATGGGTTGGCCGTTGCGATTTAAAAAAACTCGTTGATCCAACCCACGTTGCGTTGCCAGCGCACGCAATTGATCCAGAGTTTCGCAGCTTGTCCAAGACAACCCATATGTCGCGCCCATTCCGTCGCGAAATGGATAAACATCTGGCGAGTGCTCTTCGATTCCTTGGTCTGGGTTGATTGGCGTTTAAAGCGCGTCCGGTGATCTACAGCAATCCTAATGTCTTGCATAGTCACCTTGCCATGATCAATGCCAATGTACTCTGCGACAGCCCAGATCACCCAAGAAATCTTCTTGAGCATGGAGGGCGAGTAACCTACCTGCGCACAGTGCTTGAGAAAATTATCCCTCTCTTCTGCGAGTGGACCCCCCAGATAACGCGCCAACGTAGTGGGGCGCTTGATAAGTTCTTCCATCATGATCGACCGCCTTTTTCAACAAAATGGACGGTCATCATCCCATGAAGTCGACAAAATTATGTGGCGTAGATTTGACCTGAGGCCTTGACCTATATGTGGACTTTCATTTGTCGCCACATATTTTAAAGCGCCACATTTTGGTGCTTATGTGGTCGGCTACATAAGCACCAAAATGGCAAGCAAGAGACCTTCTGGGGCCAGATCGAAGGTCGCCTGCTGCCGATGCTGGAGGGAGAGGAAGGGCTTACCCTGGGTGCCCTGAACCGGGCGACGCAGGCCTGGGTAGAGAGGGAATATCATCGCAGCCGACACAGCGAGATCGGCACCACCCCTCTGGCTCGTTATCTGGAAGGTCCCAATGTCGCCCGGGAATGCCCCTCCGTCACCGAGTTGTCCCGTGCCTTCCGCATCGAAGTACAGCGGCGGCAACGGCGCTCGGACGGCACGGCGAGTCTGGAGGGTCAGCGCTTCGAGATTCCTGCCTGCTACCGCACGCTGCCAGAGGTCACTCTGCGCTATGCCCGCTGGGATCTGACCCGGATCGATCTGGTGGAACCGCGCACGGGTACCGTCCTCTGCCCGATTCATCCGCTGGATAAAACCGCCCATGCCGACGGTGCGCGCCGAACCCTGACGCCAGCACCGGACCTCAGCCCCTTGCCGGCCTCCGGCATGGCCCCGCTGATGCGCCAACTGCTCGCTGAATATGTCGCCACCGGCGTTCCCGCCCGCTATCTGCCCAAGGAGTAAATCATGAGTCAAAACTTGCTGGCCCTCTACGGGCTCAAGTGGAATCCCTTCTCCGCCGATCTGCCCATTGCGGCGGTCAGTGTCCCGCCCAAAGTCGAGGACTTCTGCTGGCGGATGGAGCATGCCCTCGTTCGGGAGGGGGGCTTCGCCCTGATTCAGGGCGATCCCGGCACCGGCAAGAGCGTCATCCTGCGCTTGCTGGCGGAGCGCCTGTCCCGGTTGCCGGATCTCACCGTCGGAGCGATCCATCACCCGCAGAGCAATCTCGCGGACTTTTACCGGGAACTGGGAGATATCTTTGCCGTCTCCCTCAAACCGAGTAACCGCTGGGGCGGCTTCAAGGCCCTGCGCGAGCGCTGGCTCACCCATCTGGATGCCACCCGCCGCCGCCCGGTGCTGCTCATCGACGAAGCCCAGGAGATGAATGCCCCGGTGCTCTGCGAACTGCGCCTGCTGTCCAGCGCCCGCTTCGATTCCCAGAGCCTGCTCAGTGTCATCCTCGCCGGGGATGCCCGGCTCACCGAAAAACTGCGCCGGGAAGAACTGGTCCCGCTGGGCAGTCGCATCCGGGTCCGTCTGCACACCGAGTCTGCCAGCCGCGATGAACTTCTCGGCTGCCTGGAACACCTGATGGCCGAAGCCGGTAACGCCGGACTGATGACGGCAGGCCTCTGCCAGACTCTCTGTGATCATGCCATGGGCAATTACCGGGTGCTCACCCAAATGGCGGCCGAACTCCTTGCAGCCGCCACCCAACGCCAACTGGATCAACTGGACGAGAAGCTGTTCCTCGAACTCTACGGCCCCGCCCAGCAACCCGCCCGGCGCAAAGCCGCACGCTGAGGAGGCCGTCATGATCTCTTACCCCTGCAACGACCAGGCGCCCATGCCGCCGCTCTCCGACGATGCCGCCGTCACGGTCCTGGAGTTTCTGCAGCGCTTCACCGAATGCTTCGAGAGCCAGTACTACGGGGAGATCCACCGGTATTACGAAGAACGATCACAGGCCAATATGAAAACTGCCAATCCGCCACCTGCCGACGACCCGCCGTTCTGAGAAGCTAACCAACCCAGAGTCATGCCGCCCGCTCACAAAATCGGGCTGCGTGGCTTTTTTTATGCCGCCGTCTGCCCCTCATATATGTTGACCAGAGAACCATCAATTTGGCTGACCACACTCAGTGTAGTGTTCCTCGACGCGCAGATCGGACTCGTGGTACAGCAGGCCGTCGAGCACGTAGGTCGAATCGCGCACGCCGACATTGACCACCTTGGTGTGGAACGGCGCGTACTGGTCGGAGATATGGGTGTAGAAAGTCCGCCCTGGACTGCTGCCGTACTTCGGGTTGATGTGGCCCGTGCTTTCGGCCTTGCTCCCGGTGCGGAAATTCTGGCCGTCCGACGATGACGCGGTGCCGTCGCCCCAGTGCCCGGCGAACGGGTGCCGGAATTGCGCATTCACCAGCTCGGCCAGCGCCGTCGAGTAGGTTTCGTCGCGGACATGCCAGGCTTGCAGCCAGGCAAGCTTGGCATAGGTCGTGCCGGGGCAGGATTCGGCCATCTTGGTCAGGCCCAGGTTGATTGCGTCAGCCAAGATGGTGGTCAGCAGCAGGTTCTTGTCTTTGGCCAAGTCACCCGCTTTCAAGTGCGTGAAGTGCCGGGTGAAGCCCGTCCACTCATCGACTTCCAGCAGTAGTTCGGTGATCTTGATGTGCGGCAGGATCATCGCCGTCTGGTCGATCAGCGCCTGCGCGGTGGCGGGCACCGCCGCATCGAGCGGCGTGATCTTCAAGCCGGATTCGGTGATGATGGCATCGGGCAGATTGTTGGCCGCCGCCATGCGATTGACGGTGGCAAGCTGCGCCTCCAGCAGTTCCAGGCGCTCGCTCAGGTACTGGTCGCAATCGGTGGCCACGGCCAACGGCAATTCGCTGGCCTGCTTGAGGCTGGTGAATTTCGCGGGCGGCACGAGGTAGTCCTCGAAGTCTTTGAACTGGCGCGAACCCTGCACCCAGATGTCGCCCGAACGCAGCGAGTTCTTCAACTCGGACAGCACGCACAGCTCGTAGTAGCGCCGGTCGATGCCGGCGTCGGTCATCACCAGTTTTTTCCAGCGCGGTTTGATGAAGCCGGTCGGCGCGTTGGAGGGCACCTTGCGGGCGTTGTCGGTGTTCATGCCGCGAAGCACGTCGATGGCGTCGAGCACACCCTTGGCGGCGGGCGCGGCCCGCAGCTTGAGCACGGCAAGGAATTCCGGCGCGTAGCGGCGGAGCGTGGCGTAGCTCTCGCCGATGCGGTGCAAGAAATCGAAGTCCTCGGGTTGTGCGAGCTTCTGCGCCTCGGTGACGCTTTCGGCGAAGGCATCCCAGGACATGACGGACTCAATGGCGGCAAACGGATCGCGGCCCGATTGCTTGGCGTCGATCAGCGCCTGGCCGATGCGCCCGTACAGGCGCACCTTGGCATTGATCGCCTTGCCCGATGCCTGGAACTGCTGCTGATGCTTGTTCTTGGCGACGTTGAACAGCTTGCCAAGGATGCGGTCGTGCAGGTCGATGATTTCATCGGTGACGGTGGCCATGCCCTCGATGGCCAGGGACACGAGTGTGGCGTAACGCCGTTGCGGCTCGAACTTGGCCAGGTCGGCTGGCGTCATCTGACCGCCCTCGCGGGCGATTTTGAGCAGCCGGTTCTGGTGCACCGAGCGCTCGATGCCGACAGGCATATCAAGTGCCTGCCAGGTTTTGAGGCGTTCGATGTGTTCGAGCATGTGGCGGGAGTTCGGCTTGGCCGGTGATTGCCGCAGCCAGGCCAGCCAGGTCGTCTTGCCGTTGTCACGTCGCTTGAGCAGGTCATCAAGGCGACGCCGGTGTCCATCCGGCAAAGGCTCGGACAAGGCTTCGTAGATGCGCCGGTTGGCGCGAGTGATCGCCTCGGCGCTGGCGCGCTCGATGGCATTGAGCGCGGGCAGAATGATGGACTGTCGCCGCAGATGTTCGATCAAGGCATCGGCCAGCACGACGCCCTTGTCGGTCTGCATGGCCAGATCGGTCAGCGTATGCACAGCCTGCCGGTAGTGGCTCATCGTGAAGGGCTGGAAGCCGAACACGGTTTGCAGCTCGACCAGGTGCTCGCGCCGAGTCTGCTCCCGCTGCCCGTACTCGTCCCAGCTTTCGATGCCGACCTTGAGCTGGCTGGCGACCAGCTTCAGTAAGGGCAGGAACGGCGGCTGATCGACGCCAAGAACGATGCCGGGGAAGCGCAGGTAACAAAGCTGAACCGCAAAGCCCAAACGGTTTGCAGGCCCGCGCCGCTGTCGGATGATCGAGAGGTCGGTATCGCTGAATGTGTAATGTCGGATCAGGTTGTCCTTGGAGTCCGGCAACGCCAGCAGGCTTTCCCGCTCGGCGGCGGACAGGATTGAACGACGTGGCATATTTACTGATCCGTTCTCAAGTATTGATACAGGGTCTCCCGGCTAATACCAAACTCGCGGGCCAGCTTCGCCTTCTGCTCGCCAGCATCGGCTCGCTGACGCAGCTCAGCCACGCGCTCAGGTGATAAGGCTTTCTTGCGCCCCCGGTAGGCTCCGCGCTGCTTGGCCAGTGCGATGCCTTCACGCTGCCGTTCACGGATCAGGGCACGCTCGAACTCGGCAAACGCGCCCATCACCGACAACATCAGGTTTGCCATCGGCGAGTCCTCGCCGGTGAAGGTCAGGCTTTCCTTGACGAACTCGATGCGCACCCCGCGTTTGGTCAGCTTTTGAACGAGGCGGCGCAAGTCGTCGAGGTTGCGCGCCAGGCGATCCATGCTGTGCACGACCACGGTGTCGCCCTCGCGCACAAAGGACAGCAGCGCATCGAGTTCCGGGCGCTGAGTGTCTTTGCCTGACGCTTTGTCGGTGAACACCTTGCCGACTTCGACATTTTCAAGTTGCCGCTCCGGGTTTTGGTCGAAGCTACTGACCCGGACATAGCCGATGCGTTGACCCTGCAAGATGCCTCCCTGGACGAGAATGTCAGGAAGAAATCTATGACCTTTCGCGGCATGTGTCAATAAATAATAAACCAGACTCTATTCTGACGTTACGAGGCGGGCTATCCTGACATCAGGTTAGGGTGTAACCTATCTGGACACACCCGGGACACCGGGTAGGCGTTCATCGAATACCTCCTTTTCCTCACCCAGCGCAGCAGGAAAGCTGCTTCACGTCCTTGTTGAAGGTCTGCGCCGCGAGCTTCAGCCCCTCAACCATCGTCAGGTACGGGAACAACTGGTCAGCCAGTTCCTGGACGGTCATGCGGTTGCGGATCGCCAGGGCCGCCACCTGGATGACTTCGCCGCCCTCCGGGGCCACGACCTGCGCACCCAGCAACCGGCCAGAACCCTTCTCGGCTATCAGCTTGATGAAGCCACGGGTGTCGAAATTGGCGAGCGCCCGCGGCACGTTGTCGAGCGTCAGCGTGCGGCTGTCGGTTTCGATGCCGTCGTGGTGCGCTTCCGCTTCGCTGTAACCCACAGTCGCCACTTGCGGATCGGTGAACACCACGGCTGGCATCGCCGTCAAGTCCAGGGCCGCACTACCGCCCATCATGTTGATGGCCGCACGGGTGCCGGCCGCTGCCGCCACGTAGACGAATTGCGGCTGGTCGGTGCAGTCGCCAGCGGCGTAAATGTTCGGGCTATTCGTGCGCATACCCTGGTCGATGACGATGGCCCCTTGCGCATTGACGGCCACGCCCGCAGCTTCCAGCGCCAGGCTGCGTGTGTTCGGTGCGCGACCAGTGGCGATCAGCAACTTGTCAGCGCGCAGTTCTCCGTTCCCGGTGGCAAGCACGAATTCGCCGTCCGCATAAGCGACATGGCTGGCTTGCGTGTGTTCCAGTACCTCGATGCCATCGGCGCGGAACGCCGCCGTGATGGCTTCGCCGATGGCCGAGTCTTCCCGGAAAAACAGCGTGCCGCGTGCCAGAATCGTCACCTGGCTGCCGAGCCGGGCGAAGGCTTGCGCCAGTTCCAGCGCGACCACCGACGAACCGATCACGGCCAGCCGCTCAGGAATCGTGTCGCTGACCAGCGCCTCGGTGGAAGTCCAGTAGGGTGTGTCCTTCAAGCCGGGAATCGGCGGAATCGCCGGGCTGGCACCGGTGGCGATCAGGCAGCGGTCGAAGGCCACTTCGCGCTCGCCGCCATCGTTCAATTGGACGTTGAGGCTATGGCCGCTCTTGAAACGAGCCTCGCCGTGCAGCACGGTGATGGCCGGATTGCCGTCCAGGATGCCCTCGTACTTGACGTGTCGCAGCTCATCGACGCGAGCCTGTTGCTGGGCCAGCAGTTTGCCCCGGTCAATCACAGGCACCGCCGCTGCGATGCCGCCATCGAATGGGCTTTCCCGGCGCATATGCGCGATGTGCGCCGCTCGGATCATGATCTTGGACGGCACGCAACCGACATTCACGCAGGTGCCGCCGATGGTGCCGCGCTCGATCAGCGTCACGCGTGCACCTTGCTCGACGGCTTTAAGTGCCGCCGCCATCGCCGCGCCACCGCTACCGATCACGGCTATATGCAGCGCCTCATCATCGCCGCTACGCTTCGTTTCGCCGTCCTGCCAGCCCAGCGCTTTGTTCAACAGACCAGAGGGCTTATTCGGCGTATCAGGGAGCCGGGCGCGGTAGCCAAGCGCGGCCACTGCGGCAACTAGCGGGTCCAGGCCCACGCCGGTGTCCACCTCGATCTCGGCTCGCTGCTGGGGATAGGACACCGAGGCCGAGCGTACGCCGGGCACCCTCTCCAGAGCCTGCCGTGTGTGCACGGCGCACGAGTCGCAGGTCATGCCCTCGATTTGAAAAGTGATCGTGTCAGCCATGATCTCGCTCTCACTGCTTGATGCTGGAAGGGTAGCCAGCATCCTTGGTTGCCTGGGTCAGGGCCTGCACGTTGGTCTTGCTGTCGTCGTAGGTGACGGTGACCAGTTTTTGCGCCTCGTCGATGCCAACCTTTTCCACGCCAGGCACTCGCTTGAGTGCAGTGCGCACGGTAATCGGGCAGGCGCCGCAGGTCATGCCAGGAATCGACAGCGTGACGGTCTGGGTTACGGCCCAGGCGGGCGCGCTCAGGGCAGCGGACAGGGCAAGAAGGGTCGCGATTTTTTTCATGACAATCTCCTTTCAATAGAACAGCGGCAGGACGTAGGGAAAAGCGAGGGCAACCAGGATCAAGGCGGCCACGATCCAGAAAACGAGCTTGTAGGCTGTGCGAACCTGCGGAATCGCGCAGACTTCACCCGGTTTGCAGGCTTGTGCCGGGCGGTAGATGCGCCGCCAGGCGAAGAACAGCGCGATGAGCGCCGCGCCGATGAAGATCGGGCGATACGGTTCCAGCACCGTCAGGTTGCCAATCCAGGCGCCGCTGAATCCCAAGGCGACCAGGACCAGCGGCCCGAGGCAGCAGGTCGAGGCGAGGATGGCGGCCAGCCCGCCGGCGAAGAGCGCGCCGCGCCCGTTTTGTGGTTCAGACATGCGCTTATCCTTTCGGATCTGAATTGGATAGCGTAACCTTACTCCCGTAGCTATGTACGGACTCAAGCGATATGGAAAACAATTTGGAGAATCTGACCATCGGCGTTTTCGCCAAGGCAGCCGGGGTCAACGTGGAGACCATCCGGTTCTATCAGCGCAGGGGCTTATTGCCGGAGCCGGACAAGCCCTATGGCAGCATCCGCCGCTATGGCGAGGTGGATGTAACACGGGTGCGCTTTGTGAAATCAGCCCAGCGGCTGGGCTTCAGCCTAGACGAGATTGCCGAGTTGCTGCGGCTGGAGGATGGTACCCATTGCGAGGAAGCCAGCAGTCTGGCCGAGCACAAGCTCCAGGACGTGCGCGAAAAGATGGCCGACCTGGCGCGCATGGAGGCCGTGCTGTCCGGGCTTGTGTGTGCCTGTCACGCCCGGAAGGGGAATGTTTCCTGCCCGCTGATTGCGTCATTGCAAGACGGAACGAACCTCACCGTATCGGTGCGGGGTGATCACGGGTTGACTACGCCTTAGCGTGCTTTATTTTCCGTTTTCTGAGACGACCCCTACTGCAGTAAAAAACTGTAAATACTTCTTGCAACCAGAGGGGGCCTTCTCAAGTCATGCGGCTAGTTTTGGTGTTAATGTAAACTGGAAATGGTTAACGGGAGGCTCGATATTTGGGACCTTTTCATTAATAGTTGTGCGGTACCTGATATTTATGAAGTACTGGTGGAGAACGCATAGTGTTTTACGGAATCCGTGGTACCTAATGCCTAGCGATATTGTATTTTTAACGGGTTTTTTTTCTGTTGTTGGGGTTGGCGCTTTGTCTGCGATATGGTTGTCGACAAAAAAATGATTTAAACACCATTTTATAATCTCCGTCGTGAACGTCCGTTCAAGCATTTGGTGATCGTTCTGGTAACGTAATTAGTATTGCATATTATATGCATTTCCAACAATATATATTGACAAGCAATGTTATTTGTGATGGCCGTCCCTTGCTTCATTGATGGCAACGGTAGGTCGGAGGGCCGGAGTGAAGCTAAGATGGCGTCAGCAGAGGGCTCAGTTTGGGCTAGGTCAGAGTTTTCCTAAAACAGATATGTCAATCGGTTGTGTTTTGGCCTATTTTGACCGCCATTCTTATCATCGCTCAATTCGCCGGTTTTCTGAGTGGATGCGTTTCCAAAAAGCACTTGACTGGCAGGGCGGACACCTGTCTTATCCTGGACACTCCGGTACGGATTTCTGCCTGTCACCAGGGACTCCAATCTTGGCGATGGCCGGAGGATTGGTGACCCGTATCCATAACGATCTGAGGGGCGGTCTAAGCGTTTTCATAGACCACGGCGGCGGCGTTGGCACAAGTTATCGCCACTGTTCTGTTGTCACACGACCAATCGGTCAGTGGGTTGATCGAGGCGATATCATTGGTCTCTCTGGGGTAAGTGGTGTTATGCAACTTGCAAAATGGTGGCTCCCAGCACACGTTCACGTTACTGTTTGGCTTGGCGGGATACCCGTGGACCCTTTTGGGGAGTCAGCAAGCATGGATGATAAAGGTTTCTGGATTGTTCGTAACGTGCCACGGGGCCCGCAAGCTGGAGATGTGAATGGGGACTATCAGTTTTCCTGGCAGTGGCAACCTACTTCAGTGGTCCTGAAACAATCAGCAGAGAAGCATCCCATCATGTGGGGTAATTTTGCGGCATATGCTCATCGAATGTTGCCGCGATATCTATCTTTTGATTCAGGAGGATATCCCCTTCCCCGATTAACCTTGCCGTTTCATGAAC
Source organism: Acidithiobacillus ferrivorans (assembly GCA_018853935.1). Lineage (GTDB taxonomy): Bacteria > Pseudomonadota > Gammaproteobacteria > Acidithiobacillales > Acidithiobacillaceae > Acidithiobacillus > Acidithiobacillus ferrivorans. Next base: position 2,260 of record JAAOMR010000037.1, on the reverse strand, counting down.
GATATGCTTTTTAGTTTGAAATTGCGGTTGCATCTGACCAGAAAACAATGGTTGGCTTTACTCTCACTCTTGAGCGTCCAAGTACTCGCCGCCTTTTACCTGCAGGGAATGGCAATACTGGCGCCTGCTTTCGCGCTTACTTATCACCTGAATGTTTTGCAGATGAGTACATTGATCTCGGCCAAGGCACTCGGGAGCGTTTTGGGTGGGTTGGCCCTCGGCGTGGGCCTAGATCGGTTCGGCGGTCGTCGCATCGCGTGGATCGGACTATTCTCGACACTGATTCTGTTTGCTATCGCAGGGGGCATGGTTAAGCACTATCCGGATCTGCTGCTCTCCATGCTGCTCTTAGGGATGGTGCTGCCAATTTTTTCCGTGGTGGGCCTTTATGCCATTACCCACGATTTTCCGCCACAATATGCTGGCATGCTTTTGGGTTTTCGCCAAGGTGTTATCCCACTTGGTGGGATCATGGCCGGTGCCCTGTTTCCTATGCTCATTGCGGTGGGCCTTTTCACTGTAATCGGTGGGCTTGGATTTCTGATATTTCTACTAACAGTGCTGTTAACTCTGGCGCTATGGCAGCTGCCCGATCATCCAGTTGATGCAAGCCAGAAGTGCCCTGCCCATCCTTCGTTCCTACGAACACTTTTACCCATTGGTTTGGTGGTTTTTCTCCTAGGGGCGGGGCAGTTTTCAGTGCTGGTCTTCGGCCTTCTCTATCTTGAAAAACTGGGTATCCATGCTATGTGGGTAGGCGGAGCCGTGATGGCTCTCTTTTTGTCTGGAGGCTTTGCTGCCCGCGTAATTGCCGGATTCTTAGTTGGGCACCACATCTCCCTGAAAATACTATTTATAATCATCATGTTGATCGGCACCCTGTCCATGGCGGCTTGGGGAACCATGCCTTTTCACCCGACACTATGGATGATACTGGGCTTTTCGTTCAGCCTAGGAGTTGGGGTCGTCGGCTACAACGCCTTACCTTTTCAGTGGGCTTCTGAACTGGTGACACACGAGCTGAAGGGTCGGGCGATGGGGCTGGTGAGCGCGATATCGGCTCTAGCAGTTGCGCTTTGGCTACCACTGTTCGGAGACATGGTGGATTTATGGGGGTACAGTGCCATGTGGTACCTCGTGGCTGTGCTGTACGCCACGGCCACTATTGTTGTCCTGCTATTATATCCCGATTCAAGTTGCCAACAATCTGAAGGTTGCTCTGACTGTGCGACGTGATGTCGCATAACTAGTTGTATTTGTTATGCTGTTCTCCATTGAAAGAGAGCCTGGTGTTCGTCCGCCAGTACCCACCGGCACATGCGGTCACGAAGCAATTCTACCGTGTGAAGCCGCCGGAAAAGTACCCGCGGGAAACTGTAGGCCAAGTCGTGAGGCAAAGCTGAAACTGCCAGTTCTAGGCGGTGAGGGGCGAGGGCAACGACGGTATGGTCAACGAAAGTGAACTGTCGATAAACGTCGTAACACGCAACAAGCCAAAAGGAACTAAGTATTGGTAAGAGGCTTGAACAAAAAGGTATTTAATCAAAGATGAGGCGTCAATTCTGCCCATCTGACGACGTTGCATTCCCCGGCGAAGAGACCGGACCTAACCCGTCCATATGTCACTTATGCGAAACACGGTAAGCCCGTACCCTCGCCCGGAATATCCGGGCAAAGCGGACCGCAAGGAAGGCTCATGAGGATGCGGATATAGGATGCGGGAAAAAGCGAATGCCGCTCTGTAATTGGTGTCCTGATCGACCGCAGCAGACTGTTCCAGACGTTGGGCACCTCATCGAACCGACCACCCAACCCCAGACGTTATTTGCTATACTAATAGCCCAGACGTCAGAATTGAACTATGACTTTTCCATCGCTTCATGTTATCAGGAGACATGGCCATGGAAACGGCACGGCAGTCAGCACATCGCAAGGCTGGTTTCTGCGAGCAGGACTTGTCCGTGGGTATGGAAAAGCAGGCGTTGGGAAATATCTGATGGGTAGGATTATGACCGCGATGGTTTTGTCCTGCGATGGCGGTGAATAGATGGGCACGAACCCAGAAAAAATGGGCCATTTCACCCTACACCTGTTGAAGCTTCCAGGCAGATGATGCAAATTATTTAAATCTGTCTCCTGTCTAGGTTGCAAAATGAATCACCTAATACCCCACTTTTTTAGGAGATGCATTATGCCCAAAAAGAAGCAGGTAACTCAACAAACAGGCGCGGAGACAGAAACAGAAATCAATGCTGATGAT
>JAAOMR010000369.1 GCA_018853935.1 Acidithiobacillus ferrivorans | reverse complement strand
CGAGCCTGGTTGGGACCCAAGGTCGTGCCCGCCGTAACCGACAAGCGGCAAAAGGATCTTCGTCAGAAGGCCATCGCCACAGTGCATGAACGGTTGCGGGACTGCGGTTTCACCTGGCTGGAAGCCCAGTTGACGGCGGCCGACGTGGTCTATGGCGGCGGTACGGCACCGGAAAACTGCTTCATCGGCGGTGGAGTGGAAAACTGGCAAATCGTTCTCACGTCCCTGCGGGCATTGGGTACGCCAGCGGTGGCACCGAATGCCCCGGACAAGCCCACCCGCCTGGTGTGGGCGGTGACCCTGGATCAGGACGGCGCGATTCAGGAAATTCGACCGCTGGAACAGAAACAGGGCGCACGTGGCTGGGGTGCACCAAAGCCCATCCCTTTGGCCAAACTCGCCAACAGCCAGCGGCTGGAGCCCTGGGACGCACAGCTGGTCCTGGCCATTCATGCGCGACAGGGTCGTACGCGTGACTATTTCATAGATCGGGCTGCTGCCATCATTGCCCTCGTTGGTCACCCTTCCGTGGTAATGTCCGACGCGGTGGATATCACTGTAGATGTAGTGGCTGGCACCCCCGACATTGAGGTAACCCACGACGGTAAGCGGTACGTTTTGGAAGTGCGCCCCAACCTGCGTGTGGCCCCGGTTGCCCGCAGTGACTACTTTTCCGATGGCAGCCCTGAAAAACGTGAGCAGGAAGCCTTGCGCGCCATCACTGTCGTGCGCGACTCCCCGCAACGGATCCGCGTGGTCCAGTTTACCCCAGCCCAGCGCCATGCCGTCCAACTCATGTCCGGTCGTCTCAGCATACCGGAAGAAGCGCAGCCTGAATTGCAGCAGACGCTGGAATCGCTGGCCGGTCATTTTCAGATACAGTCCGACCATGCAACAGCCACTCGCGAAATGGATGCAGACCCACACTTGCGCGCAGAGCTTTCCCCGGTAGGTGATGGACTCATGCTGCGCCTGGTGGTGGCCCCCCTGGGACTAGATGGTCCTCGACTGATGCCCGGCAGCGGCCATGCCCGGGTGATGGCCGCCGTAAAAGGTGAAACGGTCGGGGCGATGCGGAATCTGGAAGCGGAAGGCCAGCATCTGGGCGGGGTACTGGATGCCCTGCCCTTCCTGGCCGCCCCCGGTCGGGGGGATGTTGTGTGCGAATGGGTCGTGGATGACCCAGAATCCGCTCTGTCGATGGTGGAAGTGTTGCCGACCTTGCCGTCGATTGCCGCCGTAGACTGGCCGCGCGGCAAGGGATTTCGCGTGCTGACCGTGAGTGCTCAGCAACTCAGCGTGCAGATCAGCAGCGGTCGCGACTGGTTTGCAATCAAAGGGCGCGCGCAGGTGGATGAAGGCGTCGTTCTGGAACTGGAAGCCTTGTTCGCCGCAGCTGCGGGAAACAGCCGCTTTGTCCCGATGGGAACGGGCTTGTATGTCGCGTTGACCCGGGATCTGCGGGATCGCTTAAGAGATTTGGGCGCCATTGCCGAACAGCGCGCGGATGGTTTACGGGTGCCCACTCTGGCCGCCTCCTGGCTCAAGGAAGCCCTGGAAGGGGCCAGCACCAAGGCCGATAAAGGCTTCCTGGATAAAGTCGAACGATTACGCGCAGCCCAAGATCAGGTGCCAACATTACCGGCCAGTCTGCAGGCTGACCTGCGACCCTATCAGGAAGACGGCTATGTCTGGGCCATGCGCCTTGCGGAAGCGGGCTTTGGCGCCTGTCTGGCGGATGATATGGGATTGGGCAAGACCCTGCAGGCCATCGCCGTGATGCTGGCCCGCGCGGAAGACGGACCAGCCCTGGTCATTGCCCCCACTTCAGTGTGTGGCAACTGGCTGGCGGAAGTGCGGCGTTTTGCCCCCACCCTGCAGCCTTTCCTGTATGGGAACAGCGACCGCGACACTCTGCTGGAAAAGGCGGGGCCCATGGATGTGGTGATCGTGTCTTATACGATGGTCCAGCAGGCCCAGGAAGCCTTTTCCGGACGCGACTGGCGCACGCTCGTCGTCGATGAGGCGCAGGTCATTAAAAATGCGGTGGCGAAGCGGTCCCAGGCTATTTTTCAGATACCGGCGGACTTCCGCATGGCGCTTTCCGGCACCCCCGTGGAAAACCGGCTGTCCGAGTTATGGTCCATCATGCGCTTCTGCAACCCGGCACTGTTAGGACCATTGTCGCGCTTCAACGAGCGCTTTGCCGGACCCATCGAGCGCAATCGCGATCGGGAGGCACAAAGACTGCTGCGTCGCCTGATTGCCCCTTTTGTGCTGCGTCGCACGAAAACACAGGTGCTGGACGATCTCCCCCCGCGCACAGAACTGGTATTGTCCCTGGCGCTGGAAGGTGCGGAAGCGGCCCACTATGAAGCATTACGCCGGCAGGCGATTGTGGAAGCCGAAGCGGCCGTAGAGCAGTCCGGACCGCAAGCCCATTTTCATATTCTGGCCCAGCTTACCAAGCTGCGTCGGGCGGCATGCGACCCCCGGCTCGTGAGCCCCGATCTCGATATCGTGGGAGCCAAAGTGCGGACGTTTACGGATCTGGCGGTTGATCTCTCGGCCAATGGGCACAAGGCCCTGGTGTTCAGCCAGTTTGTGGATTTCCTGACCCTGCTGCGCGAACCGTTAGATGCGGCGGGGATTGCTTATCAGTATCTGGATGGTTCCACGCCGGTTGCAGATCGGGAGCGGCGTATCAACGCGTTCCAGGCGGGGAAAGGGGACCTGTTTCTGATCAGCCTGAAAGCCGGGGGTTTTGGTTTGAATCTGACTGCTGCGGACTATGTCATCATCACCGATCCCTGGTGGAACCCCGCTGCGGAAGATCAGGCCATGGGCCGTGCGCACCGGATGGGTCAATTGCGTCCGGTGACCGTCTATCGACTGGTGGCCCAGGGCACCCTGGAAGAGCAGATCATCGCGTTACATCACGACAAGCGGGCACTGGCCGATGGCGTGCTGGCGGATGGTGGCGAGAGCATGAGTTTGCCTTCCCGAGAAGATCTGCTGTCATTGATGCGGGGGTAGGCTGGAACACCATCATGCTCAGACTGGTTTATCCATTTTGCGCGGAAAACTTCGTCCAGGGCGTAACCGATGTGATGCTGGGAAGCTCTTCGATCACCGTTGGCTGGGCTTGACGGCCCAACTGGGCGGCATCTATGATTCGCGCCGGTTCACCACTTGAACAAGATCATGCTCGACGACGCCACCCGTTACCAATTGCTCAAGCTCATCACGGATCATCCCGAGAGCACCCAGCGTGAACTGGCGGAAGCCATGGGCGTCAGCCTGGGCAAAGCTAATTACTGTATCAAAGCCCTCATAGAAAAGGGCTTGGTCAAGACCGACAACTTCCGCCGCAACCCCAATAGGAGCGTTTTCGCCTACCAGCTGACGCCCGAAGGTGTCCAGGAAAAGGCCCGGGTCACCGTTCGCTTCCTGCACCAGAAAATGTTCGAATATGACACCGTCCAGGTGGAAATCGCCGCTCTGCGCCGGGAAGTGGATAGCCTCAGTGTGCCCGGCCTTGATATCTGAACGGCTCGGCGGGCGTCTTGTCTCTCACTTGCTGGAAGACCTCGAAATCCTCATTCGTCAGACCGATCTTGCGGCCTAATGCCGCTAGGGCTTCACCCAGGCGAACGCGCGTTTCCGGCTTGACTGCGAGCGCCAGAATCTCGCGGGCCTCGGTGCTGTGCCCGTGTTGAGCGGCACGCACCCGCAGCACGCGGTGTACATCGTCGGGCAAGTTCCGTACGGTCAGCACTGCCATAACGTCACCTCATTAAATTGCATTCGGTGAAGTTATCGTAGGGATTTGCATGCATTTCCGCAAGGAGATCGTCATGTCGGGAAATCCCCTTCCTGCGGGAGCTCCCCAGTCGTGCCTTGTGCCGACTGATCGGTTAGTATACGCCTTTCCAAAACGGGGGAATCATGGAATCTGACATCAAAACCGCACCTACGGCGGCCCAACTCGTACAACAGGGTCTGGCACTGCATCAGAAAGGCCGTGTTCTTGAGGCTGAGCCCTTTTACCGGCAAGCCCTGACCGTTGACGAGAACGAGCCCGATGCGCTGCATCTGTTCGGTGTGGTCCTGAGTCAGAAAGGCAATCAGGGCGAAGCGGAAACGCTGATACAGCGCGCCCTGGTTCTACAGCCCCATAATACCGCTTACCATAATAGCCTTGGCCGTGTTCGACTCCTTCAGGGGCGCATGGAAGAAGGGGTGATTTCGCTGGAAGAAGCGATGCTGCTGGCCCCACAGAATCCGGAAGCGCATTTTAATCTGGGCGAGGCATTACTGGCCCAGAACCATCCCGAGCAGGCGGAACTTCGTTATCGCCGCGCACTGGAACTCAAGCCCACCCATGCCAGTGCAGCCTTTGGACTCAGCAATTCTCAATATGAAGTTTGTCGGCCTCTCCGATCTTTCGGGACAAATTTTCGAGCAGTTTTTAGGTGCTTTGCCGCAGCTTTTGCTGCGCGTTAGGAGTTAAAGGATAGAGGAAGATG
>JAAOMR010000368.1 GCA_018853935.1 Acidithiobacillus ferrivorans | reverse complement strand
ACACGGACGCTTTCGCTTCGTTCCATATAAAAATATTGATTAATCACGTCGGACGTGGCGATCAGGTTCACTCCGTTTTCACGCAGGTCGCCTAGCATGTCACCAATCGTATGGCCCGATGCCGAGATTCTGGAGTCGAAAACGATTTGCTCCATGATTTTCAGGTCGGTCGCGGCGTTTACTGGCGTGATTACTGTGGCGTCTGCTCGGTCAACCGGTGCGGTGGGCCCATTGGCTGATAATGCTTCCGCTGACCCCAAATACGGAGCCATCTCGTGCATCCGGTCGGCGGCGACAAAAGGCGTGACTTGGGCCAGTTCCAGCAAGAAACCCGCATCGATTAAATCCTGCTTCAAGACCGGGCCCATTTGCGCTTCCCATCGGGCATCAGGGCGGGACCGAACCATTTGCAGGCCGTACAGCACCCCCGCATCCTGATCCATGCCCGTAACAAACCACCAGCGCAAACTATCCGGGCTGCGGTAAGTGATGCCACAAAGGGCTGCGCCGGCCTGAATTTCGGCAACGCGTGGCGTGGGTATGAGACGCCCACCAGGACCAGACAGGGCCGGCTGGCGCAACCATTCTGCCAGCGTATCCAGATGATGTGACACGGTAGATAGTTCCGCGTTATTACCCTCTCCGATAATGCGCCGTAACGCGACCATCTGTTCCGGCGTGGTCCAGTGCGCCAGTGTAGACAGTGACTGCTCCATCGTTTCAGGTGCGGATGGTATTAGCGTATTTTGATACGCATCCAGATAGGACTGTTCCGCAACCAATACCGCATTTTCTGGCAATGTCGCCAGAATGACCGGCTGTTTATATTCGACCTCTGTAACGGGTTCCTGCTGTAACTCGTCCGGGTGCCTTGCCAATAGCACCCGAAGGCTTCCGGTATTCGATGGCATCTGAAGATAAGGGGTTACACGGTCGTCGGCCAATACCGTGATGCCCGAATCGCCCCACCGTGTGAGCATTTCGGCTATCGTTTGCCCTTCTTTTTTTGGCACGTCGCCCGTGAAAAAAGTGTTTTGGCTTTGCTTGGGTGCTTCTGCATCTCGTTCGGTTAATGCCTTCAGTTCTTCCAGCCGTTCCGGTGACAGGACAGGCAGAGGTACCCATCCCGTAATATTTTCGGGATCAATAACAAATTCCGCATCCATAGCTTGCCAAATCTGTTCTTCATGATCGAACCATGCTTCCACCCATCCATCCTCTTTGTGTTGCACCAGGACAGGTTTTTCTTCACGGTACGGTGCAAAATCGTCCAACGAACTCAAAGGGCGAATCGTGGTTGAATCTGGCACGGGGTGCCATGCTCGTATAGAATCGTTGTCCAGATTAAAAACGTCTTTCGCGGATGACCAGCAGAAACCTTCAGACTCTTCTTCACCCTCCATAGTCTTAAATTCGATAAGGGGGGTCCAAACGACCTCAATCATGCCGGAAGGCGTATGAATCAATATGAGATCGCCATTAAACGGCGGTTGTGTTTCATCTACATGAATGCTGTTGCCCTTATATTCGTAATGAATCGCTTGCCACTGATCGGGTGTCATGGAATGTTCCTGCGCGGAAAGTGCAGGATCACCCTTAACATCCGGCGCAGGGGTGTTTTCTGGTGCGCGATTATGGGATAAAAGAGCAGCGTCCAGATCCTTGCGCTCTCCAACCAGCATTCCACCAAATGGATCACGCGCAATCACTACGGGATCATTGAACCAGACTTCCTGCGCTGTACCATATTCTTCGGCTTCTTCCTTCGTGTCAGTTACCCATTGCAGGCTTGCAGCCGGCAGGCTTGCGACTGGCAAAACACGTTGGTAGTCCATGTTTTCCGGGATGATATGAATATCGTTTTCGAGTTCGTTACGCTCGTAGTCAATGATGTCCTCGATGGTTTTGCCCGCCGGGAAGGATGTGTCAGGACCGCCGCGGTAAAACAGGACGCCCTCGTGGTTGAGATTGGGCGTGGGCACATTTTCTGGCGCGCGGTCACGGATCATCTCCGGGTATTTTTCACGTTTCAATTCCAGCAAGGTGCGCTGCGCAAAGTGGTAATCCATTTCCACGCCGGCCTGAACCAGTTCCTGAATACTGATGTAGCCCATTTCCGGGTAGCCCATTCCCAGGTCAGCCAGACCAAAGGCTTGCGTCTGCCCCGCACCATCGGGATCGATGTCTTTTTCAGTGATGTACCAGTCGGCTTGCCCCTTGAAATAGTGCAGAGTTACAGGGGCGTTATCGCCCTGCCCATCGGTTTGATGGGTGTGGGGCATGGCACGGATAACCTGTTCCAGTTCCCGCATTTTGTTGCTGAAATATTCCCGTTCTTCTCCACGCAAACCGTGTTCTGTCGCCATGCGCTGACTGTTGGACAAAAAGCCGCGAATGGCCGGTGGTACGACCTGCAAAACGGGCTGGTTCTCCACTTTGGATGCAGGCGTCGCAACGGTCTTTCCAGGGACCGGCACATTTTCCGCATTCATCGGCACGTTTTCTGGCTTTTCCATGATGACCTCCGGTTCACCTTCGATGGTTTTGGGTATGGGCAAGATTACATCCGGCACAGGGCTTGCCGGCCGCAGGACTGTCGGTGGCCTGCTGGAGATCCAGGGTGCGGGACTGCCGTCTGCAAGACTGCCGGATGCAGCCCTGCCGGGTGCAGGACTAAACAGATCATCGAACAGGCTGACCTGTATGCCATTGCCCGGTACCGATAAATCCGGGAAAAACGGGGCGCTGGCCGATAGCCAGGGATTTTCCGTCTCGACAGTTTCCCGTATGCCGATGCGGGATTTCAGTACGGTTTCATCGACCGTCGTTTCCGGGATTTTTTCCACTTCACCGGATTCAGGCAGATCATCCTCATCCTTCGGTTCTTCGGTTTCCACCGCCGTATTCGTATCTTCTACGACCAGCCCCAAATTTTCGCGCAGGGCTTCCCGTTTTTTGGCACTGACGCCCAGGCTTTCCAGCACCGATAGGGCATTTTCCGTC
>JAAOMR010000367.1 GCA_018853935.1 Acidithiobacillus ferrivorans | reverse complement strand
CACGTTGCTCGTCATGCGCTGCTACATACTCTTCCCATAAAAGTTGCAGAGTCATCCCCTTGCGCCGCATCTCCGTGTGGATGGCCGCAAAATCCGGCATCACCGGCGCCGTCACAGTGGCGGACCGATGGCTGGGGAAAAGCAGTGCTTCCAGTTTTGCCGGGTCCATTTCGGGGGGCAAAGGCCAAGAGACACTGGCCTGTTCGGCCTTTTGCAAATATTTGCCAACCGCTCCCTTAGAAAGACGGCAGGCCTGCGCAATTTGCCGCTGGCTGAAGCCTGCGGCATGTAAACGGATTACTTCTTGAATTGCTCGCATGGTCATCCTCGGTGTGGGCATCCCGGATCTCCTGTAAAAAGGTCCGAGAATGCCGTTTAAGCCAATGAATGACCAGAATATTTTCTTTTCGCCAGGGGGTAACCGGGACACCGTTCCGGCATCGTGGGCAGTAATTCCGCCATCGTGGGCACCGATTCCGGAAAATCCGCAAAAGTGCCCACGATTAATCGTAACGGGTGCCCACGATCAATCGGAATCACTGCCCACGATCAAACGGAATGGGTGCCCACGATGCCCCGGAATACGCACTTCATCCAGAGGCTTCCGCCGCTAGTGGTCAGGGATGGATTGAAGCAGGGGCACATGGTGGTTCGCGTGAAAAGTTGCTCCACCGGAACATCTGTCCAGATGAAGACAAGCAGGCCCTGATCTCGCACAACTTCGCAGACATGAACGCTGTCCCCGAGAAATTTCATGAACAGTTTGATTTCTGTTGGTCCTCCTGCGCTCTCGAACATCTCGGTTCGATTGAGCAGGGGCTACAATTCATCGAAAATTCTATGAGGGTACTTAAGCCCGGTGGGATTTCAGTTCACACCACCGAGTTTAATCTGGGCAACGGAGAGACAATCGACAATTGGCCTACGGTGCTGTTTCAGAAACGGCACATGGAAGTCTTGGAGCAGCGCTTGACCCAAGCGGGGTACGCCGTTTCTCCGTTCAACTTTGACGCTGGCGATCAGGTTCTAGACGGCTTGTTTGATATACCGCCATGGCCATGGGATGTCGAAAAGCTGAATTGGAATATGCTCTACTGTTATACCCATCTGAAAAAATCAATTGATGGTATGCCCTGCACCTCTATCGGCATAACTGTGCGGAAGTCAGAATGATCATCTCATCTTAGAGCCCCTGCCAAGGTTCTTCAATGCGCTGCGTTACATGCCTCGCTCTTGCTACGACTGGCGGACCTCTATGCATGGAATCCGCTTATAAATTCACACAATTCCTCCTTGAAATACCTCATCAGGCTTTCTTCCCAGTTAGGCATAACGTCGTATCCACATTGCCGCATCTTGAGATTCAGCGCCGTTTCGTTATTGGACACCTTTGCGCGCCGATTGAACGAATTCGCCAAAGACGGTATAATATTTGCACTTATGCCAGCATATTCAATTATCTTTGAAACGTACTCCAATCTGGATGCAAAGCCTTCATTAACGCAATTGAACACTCCATGCTGCCTATCTTCAATCATCTGAAGTAAACGCACTGCAACATCTTTTACATATGTTGGACTTCCACGCTGCTCGCTATTCGAATGAATAACACCATTACTTTGCACCGCCTCTTCAATCCGCCTCACGACAAAATTTTTCCGGTTTAAAAAAGACCCGCCAAACAGCCATCCGGTGCGAACCACAAGAGAATCGCTGGCACGCAGGACAGATTTTTCTCCACACCGCTTGGCCATGTGATGATGCGTCGTCGGGAGCACCCGATCATATTCATTATAAGGGCGTCCCAGGTAATCACCATATACTCCGGTACTGGATATGAAAACGAACCTCACACCACGCTTCACTGCCGCTGCCGCCATGACTTCGGTCAATAGAGCGTTATCCTTGAAGCACATTTCAGGATCAGCTTCACAAGCCTCTACATTAGTATTAGCTGCAGCGTGGATCAGTACGTCGTATCCCCGCAGAGCTTCCTGAACGCCCATCGGGTGACGAAAATCTACCAAATCCCTGCCTAGAGCTTTACACTCCCATCCTCGTCCAGCACAAGCGCTCCGGACAGCGCCTCCCAACAGCCCGCTTGACCCAGTAAGACAAATCTTCATAGCGAAAACGTCTCGAGTATCACATTAACACTCTCGCTTGGATCGTGAGGGATGTTCGCTATATTCAAGACGAGATTGATGTCACTGCTACAGCCCCTGAAGGCCATCCATATACCTGATCCTACAGTAAGCCGCTGATAATTTCTTTCACCCAGTTCAAACATAACTGTTTCGTGAGTATCTTCGTTATGCATATAAAAGCAAACATTACCGACGGGCACCACAAGATTCATGGTCATTCGTAAATGCTTCTTCCATCCCTTAATTTCACCACATAGTATCGTTGTAAAGTAAGCCTCACCAAATCCGAAAAAGCTTGCTTCATTCGCCCTTAACGCGTGGTATACATCGCCTTTAGGATGTTTGATGCGCTTTAGCGTGGTAAGCTCTACTCCGTCCATGGCAACCCCCTTTGCGCCGCAAGGCTCTCGTATTCATTGATCTGGCTTAATGTCTTCTCCAGCATATCGCTCTCACCTCTATAAAAGGTATAATACCATTCACTCGTGAGACGCACCATTTCGTGATATTCCAAATTTGCGTGCCATTTTAGATAATATAACGCCTTGTCGCAATTCAATTTCAACAATCCCGCCTCATGAAATGATATATTACCTGTGATCGCATAGCAATCATCAACATTTGGAAACCCCCAGTAGGCACTTAAGTCTTTGAGTAGATTTACTACCGAGTATTTATCTTCTGCACGCGGCCCAAAGTTAAATGCCTCGCCATGCAATTCATCGCTTTTATATAGTTGAGCTCCAAGATACAGATATCCACTCAACGGTTCCAATACATGCTGCCAAGGACGCGTTGAATTTGGATTACGTATTACGACTTTCTTTTCGTTGCCCCAAGAAAGCATGCAGTCAACTACTATTCTGTTTTGTGCCCAATCGCCTCCACCAATTACGTTCCCAGCCCTGCCTACAGCTAGTTTAATATTGGAATCTTTTGATTTAAAAAAAGACTGGTAGTACGATTTTATAATGAGTTCTGCTGCCCCCTTTGATCCACTATAAACATCCTTGCCACCCAAATAATCATTCTCCTTGTATCCCCACAATTGCTCAATGTTGTCATATGCTTTGTCGCTAGTAATGATGACAGCTACACACGAATGATTAGACAACCTCAATGCTTCTAAAATATTCGCGGTACCGATTACGTTGGTCGAAATCGTCTCCATCGGACAAGAATAAGAAACCGAAACGATCGCCTGTGCAGCCAGATGAAAAAGAAAATCTGGTCTCTCACTGTCAACTATCTGAATCATTTTAGCCAAATTTCTGATGTCTTCCTGATAATGGCGTATCCGCCCAGCAATATCTAACTCTTCATACATAGCAGGCGATGTGGGAACATCTTTTGAAATACCTATTACATGCGCTCCCATCTTCGACAGCCAGATAGAAAGCCACGCACCTTTGAATCCAGTATTGCCAGTAATTATAACCTTTTTTCCACTATAAATATCATTAAACATTTCTCACCACACCTTCCAAGGGGCCAGATTGTCTTCCCATAAACTATCAAGCACCTGTTTATCCCTGAGCGCATCCATAGCCTTCCAGAACCCATTGTGCTGGAATGCATGAAGTTCACCGTCACGTGCCATATTTCTAAGCGGGTCTTGCTCAAATATGGTTTCATCGCCTCCAGTAATATATTCGAAGACTTTTGGCTCGCACACAAAGAATCCGGCGTTTACCCAACCACCATCAGCTTTTGGCTTTTCCGCAAAATGAAGAACCCTATTTCCTTCACCAATATGCAATGCGCCGAACCTTCCTTCAGGCTGCACCGATGTTATAGTAGTAGCTTTTCCGTGCATCTTATGGAAACGCAATAAGTCCATGAGGTCGATATCAGATACACCATCACCATACGTAAGCATAAATGGCTCGTTGCCAACGAGCTTCTGTGCTCTCTTGAGCCGCCCACCAGTCATCGTATGTAAGCCAGTGTCAAGGAGCGTTACTCGCCATGGCTCGCTAGTGTTATTCAGTATTTCGATGCCCCCACTTTTTATATCAATCGTAACATCGCTTTGGTGCAAGAAATAGTTAGCAAAGTACTCTTTTATATAGAACCCCTTGTAACCTAATAAAATTATGAAATCATTAAAACCGTGATGTGAATACAGTTTCATGATATGCCACAATATCGGCTTCCCTCCAATTTCGACCATTGGCTTTGGCCGCAAACTAGTTTCCTCCGCCAGTCTAGTACCAAAGCCGCCAGCGAGTAATAGCACCTTCACGATAAATTCTCCTTTTGCCGTCTACAAGCAGCGCTAAGCGACAGCTATAATAATCCATCTCCATACCGCAACTACGCACCAATATTGAGCAGTTCATCCAACAGCTTATACTTATTATCCTCATTCGAGTTAGATTTGTAGGGAGAATCATCGGGGTGCCACGAACAAGAAAAATGATGGCAAATGCAAGTATTCCCAGTATAACTGTCAATCTCGAAACTGCCAAAACCATGTTTCATTTGCGGCCTCATCGGTGAAAACCATTCCTGGGGATAAATCTTCACTCCTTCGACGACAACTGGTAGTTGCAAATTTGGTGAACTGCCCATTCCATCGACGTTCCAGCCATGCGTAGCGAAAAATAGCGATGTCATTTGCGGTGCCATGAAATAGAATATTTTTCGCCGCCACAACGAGAGATGCCCTAAGCTCTCATAAATTTCGCACATGAACTGAGCTAACTGACTATTTTTCTTGCACGCCACTGAGTGCGCCGTGTACCAACCATCCGCTTTGCTATCGATTCCGATAGCTGCGTGGATGTTGTCATCGTTTTTCAACTCTGTGATTAACTTATCCAGCAATTGACCATTTAATATCTCCACGTCGGCATCCAGGTACATGCCGCCGTGTTCGCGCATGATCCACCAACGGAAATAATCACTTAGAAACGCATGATCCTTAAATTCAAACATCATTCGTGAAAAATGGCAATTATTGATCGGTAGATTTGTGGCATCCCAATGACATATTTCGTATCCGGGCATCTGCTTTACCCAAGTTTCTAGGTATCGTTTGTACGGATCAGGCTTGCCATCAAATCCGAAGTATATCCGGTGAAGCTGCCGTAACCCATTATCACGCATTCTCGATTTACCAACCGCTGTGCCATGATCAACCAAGTCATCGCCAATCGATTTTTCCGTATTTATATTAGCAAGATAATCGCAGTACTCACTAAACAGCAACGGATTACGTCGATGCTGTTCTGCCTCAGGATCAACTTCCTTTACATTTAAGTTGGCGAATAAATGATATATGCAGGTATTATCGGATACCGCCAGCTTCTCTCCACATGTTGTAAATTTCGGTGAAAAAAAGTCTTGCGGATAAATTTTAACTCTTCCAACAATGATAGGCTCCTTCAACTCTATCGGGAAGCCCTTAGTCTCATCCAAGCCGTGTTGCCGGAAATATAAACTTATGAGCTGAGGCCCTATCAGTCCACGTTCTGAACGCCAATGCCAAAGCGGACTAGACAGGCTATTTGCGTACATGTCGTACATAAACCTCACTAGATCGGAACCTTTTTTTGCTGCGATAGTTTGTGCTGTGGGATGCCCATTATAGAACTCCTCAACTCCTAGGAAAGCGTCATAGTCCGTTGAATGGTTCATCTCATCCACCAAAGCGTCAAACTTTCCACCATCAAGCACTTCGCAATCAGCATCGAGATATACGCCCCCATATTTCCTCAGGACATCCCAACGCACGAATTCGCTCAAAAAAACTGGATCCTTCGCATCTGCAGATCTGCGTAGCCATTCATTTGCCGAAGTGTCTACGGTTCGCCCCCCCCATTTCATGATTTCGTAGTTTGGTAACTCACGCTTCCATGTCTCAAGATAGTGCAAAAAAGGATCATAAAATGGTGAGAAGTTATCAAAGTAGACGCGATGAAGTATTTTGGAAATCGTTTTCTCGGGATAACTTACTCGATTATTTTCGTTCATTTGCGAGCCTTTTGATTCAATGCTGGCTGCAGTTCGCCTCATGTCTTGCTCCAGCTCTCCGATCTCATGGGAGATGCGAACGATGCCGTGCTTCATCGCTTGCGTGTCATTGGATAATTGCCTAACAGCAAACTGGCCTTGCGCAATCTGGCTGACCTGTTGCTGCGCCAATCGCTCCCTGCGCTGGTGACGACAAAAGGTCCCCCATAGCCAGTGATTCGCACGCCTTTCGGTGACGATGAGTTTTTCGAGCCCGACGATTTCGCGATGCGGTCGCGACTCTGCGGACCGTGCCAAATCCGTGATCACGCTGGCCTTGCCATAGCCCATTGCCAGTCGCCCAAGGTAATACGCCATTCCGTGCGGGTCTGGTTCGCGACCGAGCAGGTTGCAATAGGCCTCGGTGATGAAATCCTGCCCGTCCAGGGCGAACAGTTCGATAATGTGCTGGATCGGCATAGGCTGACTCTCCTTAGGCTTGTTTCGATTAACTCGCGTGTATTTGTTCGTGGGATGCTCGTCGTTGACTATTGCTACTCCTAACGAATGGGTATCGATGCCGGGTGGATGTCCCGACCGGGCATATGCTGAAATCGCGAATGTACGTTGCTTCGCGGCCATACCGTGGTCTCCTGTTGCTGGGTTCTGGCTTGTCTGTTCTGGTGGAATGCCGTGCTGCCTTGTTTCAGGCGGTGAGTGTGTTATAGGGGCTGTGGTTTGGTATCCCGCCAATTCGGATTTCTCGTCGGCGGCTAGTTTGGGCGATGGGTTAAACCAACCTTCCACGGACCGCAGAGGGGCGGTGAGTCGCCATGCGAATGTCCTATGTAAGGTGGTGATCTCCTGCTGAGCGGCTTCCAGGACCATGTGTTCCTGTTGCCGCACGACACTTTCTGCCTGTAATTGATCCTGGAGCTGCTGTAGGGTGTGAGTGTACGCCTGCCGCGCTTCAAAGAGCGTTTGTTGTTGCACATTCTGCCAGTGTTGGGTGAGCGCATATTCACGCTCGGTATATTGCTGCTGGAGTTCCCGCTTTTGCTCATCATGGCTGCGGATCAGGTCCATCTGTGTCTGATGCCCTTCTTGCTGGAGAGCAAGCAGTTGGGCACTGATCTCTTGTTCGCGCTGGGCTTGCTGCTGCAGAAGTGTTGTCATCTCCCGCTGCACGGATTCCAATTGCTCGACCGATGAGCGTTCACGCACAGCACTTTCCGCTTG
>JAAOMR010000366.1 GCA_018853935.1 Acidithiobacillus ferrivorans | reverse complement strand
TTTCTTGGTCGGAAAGTGACACGCCCCCAACAGGCGCGTTTGTTCAAGCTCTTCGAGGTGGTTTACCCCCAGCCCCTCACGCTACGTGACCATCAGCGTATCCAAAGCCATCAATATCTCTGACCGTACTCACATGCGCCAGGGGGAGATTCTGGCGCTGGAATGGCGACACATAAACTGGCTGGACCACACTTGCTACCTGCCCGATACCAAGAACGGTACGGCGCGTATTGTCCCGCTGTCTGTGCGTGCGGAAGAGGCATTGCAGCGGCAGCAGACGCGGGGTTGCACCCTGCAAAGGGCTACTGGCAAGGATGGTAAGGTCTGGAAGTACACCAATGACGGCATGCGGGCCAGCTATAATAAGGCCCTAAAACGTGCGGGTATCGTGGGGCTGACTTTCCATGATCTGCGCCATGAGGCCACCAGCCGGTTCTGCGAGAAGGCTATCCCTATGGTGACCGTGCAGGCCATCACCGGGCATAAATCGACGCAGATGCTGAAACGATACACGCATATATCGGGGAAGACGCTGGTCTATGCGGTGAGAGGGTCATAGCAGGCATATTATCCCTTTATCCCTGATATATTGAACAGGACAGCACATGATATTTCCGAAAAATTCTCAAATAACGCTGCACCAAAACTACAACAAACCCACGCGAGCCATTGCGGGCTTTATTTTTATCGTGGGGCTGACCTTATCCACATGCGCTCTGGCCAATACGGCTAAAACGCCCAAAAAGCCGAAAATCTGGTCTGGTAGTGCCGCATTCGGATACTCCAGCGTCACGGGAACCTACCCATCCCTAAGCCTCAATAGCAAGGCTTGGATACGTTGGCAATATCATCGTTGGGAAAACCGAGCGCGCCTGAGCTACAACTATACGGCGGCGTCAACGTCCGTTTATGCCAACCGTCTCGTGTTACAGAACCAAACCCGATATTATTTTAAGCCAAAGGTTCACTATGTTTTCGGCGATATCCGGTATGACCGCAATCCATTCGACGGGTACTACTACCATCTGGCGGAAATCATCGGCGAAGGCAACATCATCTCTCTCAACAAAACCATGTCCCTGGATTTCCAAGGCGGCGTCGGTGCTCAGGAGGACCAACCCATAGGCCTCAAATATCAAAC
>JAAOMR010000365.1 GCA_018853935.1 Acidithiobacillus ferrivorans | reverse complement strand
CCAATTTCTCTTCCCCAGCAGGAAACACGCCTCACCTCATCTTTCCACCCGGCAGTATGCGCGTGTTGTAGAGCGTTGGGTTATTTCCATAGGGTTGGATCCGTCCGCCTATGGCACGCATACCTTGCGCCGAACCAAGGCCACATTGATTTACAAGCGCACCAAGAATCTCCGCGCCGTGCAACTTCTGCTGGGGCACACCAAGCTGGAGAGCACCGTCCGTTATCTGGGCATTGAGGTCGATGATGCTTTGGAAATGGCCGAACAGACAGAAGTGTAGCGGAATTGATTTTGGCCTTGAGATAGTGCAATGATTTCCCTATCATGAAGCCATGACCAACTACTCAGTAGGGGATGACTGGCGTGTACGCGTCAACGGCCGGGAGCAGCATCCGCTTCCGCACGTCCATGTGCAGCAGTTTCGTGACGGATCCCGTGTGTCGCTTGCCATCGAGACAGGCAGACAGGCGCGCTTCTGGTCGGCTATGTCTCGCCCCGGAAGCGATTGGAACCGGTGCGGACCTGGATTGAGGCGCATCGGGAGGTCCTAATTGACGGAATATCGGAGGTTGAATCCATGAATCAAGCACCCAGAACCGTCCCAGAGCAATAGTTTCAGTCGATCGCCGCGGCGGTTGCGAAAAACAAAAGCATGACCGCAAAAAGGATCTGCAGCCAGCATCCCTTGAACCTTGGCCGCCAGCCCATCAAAGCCCAGCCGCATATCCACGGGTGCTGCCGCCAGCCAGATGCGGCTGCCCGGACTCAACCACATGGGTTTTCGAGGACGCGCACCAAGGTGTGCAACCAGCCGGTATCCATCGGCGCCGTCAGTTTCAGACTGCGGCCCGACAACAGCATAATCTCTACCGGCGAAACAGACGGCCGGACCGGCGCCAGAGTGACCGGCAAAAACCCCTTGGTCCCATGGACCATTGGCCGCAGTTCTACCGCATCGGCAAATCGCTTGCGCCAGTAATGCAGAGTGGCTACGGCGATCCCTTCCTGCGCACAGTAATTCTTGACGGAAAGACCGCTCGCCTGAAATCCATCTACTTGTTGCCGCCAATAAGCGGCCTTCTCGTTCTTCGTCATATCCACCCCTCCTCGCTGAACGCGGATCAGGATCGGTCAGGTCAGAAAGTTTGGGAAGGTGGGTTGCCTAAACGCTTACGCTTCTCCAGGCCCCCAGTTCTGAAAACATGTGAAGTGACTGGAGCACCGCAGTACACGAACACCCCCTCCTCATCATTGTGTCCAAGCTGTGACCGCAGCACTTCCACAGCCCTATCGTTCAACGGCACCCCAATAGGACGTTTTCCTTTGGTTTCGTCGGCGGCGATATATGCCATCCTTCTGGCGAGATCCACGTTTCTCCCATCGCAGGCCTGTCACATTGGCCCGACGAAGACCCGTCTGCAGGGTAAACTCGGCCATGGCGGCGAGATGCGCAGGCAGAGCGGCGATCCAGCGTATGCGTGCGTTCTCCTCACGCTTCTTGGGAACGGCGGCTATCCATTTCATCTCATGGGCGAGGAAACTCTGTACATTGCGGGCAAAGGCGCATGACGCTGGTCTATTGGATAGCCATAAGTGTGCTCCCTGGTTCTCGATAGTGAAAGTTCTACCTTGTCTCGGGGAAGGCGGACCTGATGGGGTTCCTGGCAGTAATGCGATGTTTGAGAAGTTTCTATTGGCGAACCCTGTTGCACGCCACAGCCGTGGCAGCAAAGCCGGACTATACTTGCATCAGGGGATGGCATTCCGGCATTCCACGGCGGGAGATCGATTGATGAACAGCATGGATGCATCACAGCGAAGAAAGGGAATCCGGACAGCCACCATAGCGGGCTTTCTGGTGGTGGCGATGTCGCCTGTTTTGGCTTTGGCACAGACAGTTACCGCCACCGCGCCAGACACGGCGATAGATTTCTATCCCGGTCCGAACATGATGGGTGGTTGGGGCCTCGGCATGATGGGCGCTTTCGGACTGTTTTGGGGGTTGCTGTGCCTGCTGGCTCTCGTGGGAATCGTGGGCGCTATTGTGTTTCTGATCCGCGGGGCCTTTGCATGCAAGCATCGCCATGGCTGCAAGAGCGGCCTGGCCGGCAATGAGAGCGGTGCCGCCCTCAAATTCCTGGATGAGCGCTATGCGCGCGGCGAGATCGAGCGTGATGAATACCTTGAAAAGCGCAGCGATCTAGGAAAATGAGCGCGCATAGGAGGTGGCGGGTAGCATTGGTGGTGGGATGGCTCACAGTCCTGAGCGGTTGTGTGGTGGCACCTGGACCCGCCTATGTGGAGGGGCCAAGTTCTGGGGCAATCGTCGTGCCCGGGCCACCGCCCCCTCTGCCTGTGCTAGTGGTTCCGCCACCTCCGGCAATGGGCATGGTATGGATACCAGGGGCTTGGTTTTGGCGGGGGCAATGGATATGGGGGCCAGGACGCTGGACCTATCCACCCCATCCCTACGCCCACTGGGCACCCGACCGTTGGTGGCACAGGGACGGACATTGGTTCTGGGGCCGGGGCCATTGGCAGCGACGGTAGCAGCAGCAAATTCACCATTCCTCCCCGATTGAACAGGTGAGGGCGGCAGGCGGATGACTAAAACCGGTTTTTCCATCCACCTCACACCCAACCTCAGTTCCAAGGTTTTTAGACTACGGAGGACATCCCATCATGATCACTTCCGCCAAGGCACCGACGACGGTGTACGAAGACGAGAGCCTCAGCGCCTATGGACCGGCTCGCACAACCATCCAAGGAACTCCGCTTGCTCTGGATGAGTTGCGCAAAACCGACGCCTACTGGCAAGCCAGTCTCTATCTGTGCCTGGGAATGTTGTACCTCAGGAGCAATCCATTGCTCCGGGAACCGCTGCGACTGGAACACATAAAACCACGCTTGCTGGGCCACTGGGGATCGGACGCTGGCCAGTGCTTCACCTATATTCATTTTAACCGGCTGATCAACAAGTACGATCTGAACGCGATCTACATCTCCGGCCCCGGTCACGGGGCACCGGCGGTACTATCTCAGGCATATCTCGAAGGAACCTACTCCGAGATTTATCCCAACATCCGTGAAGATCTGGTGGGCATGCAGCGCTTCTTCAAGCAGTTCTCCTTCCCCGGGGGCATCGGTAGCCACGCGACTCCGGAAACACCCGGTAGCATTCATGAGGGCGGCGAACTCGGCTACAGTGTTTCTCACGCATTTGGAACCGTCTACGATAACCCCGACCTGATCACCCTGGTGATGGTCGGCGATGGCGAGGCGGAGACCGGACCCTTGGCCACAAGTTGGCATAGCAACAAGTTCCTCAACCCGATCACCGATGGGGCGGTCCTGCCGGTGCTCCATCTCAACGGCTATAAAATCAACAACCCCACCATTCTGGCGCGTATTAGTCATGCGGAATTGGAGGCGCTATTCGTCGGTTATGGATATACCCCTTACTTCGTGGAAGGCAGCGATCCAGAGAGCATGCATCAGGCGATGGCTGCCACCATGGAACACTGTGTCCTGGAGATTCGCAAGTTCCAGGAAAAGGCCCGGCAGACCGGCGCAGCTTACCGCCCCCGCTGGCCGATGATCATTCTTCGAAGTCCCAAAGGCTGGACGGCCCCCCGGAAGGTAGACGGGCATTATCTGGAAGGTTTCTGGCGAGCCCACCAAATCCCCCTCCCGGACGTTGCCACCAACCCGGCCCATCTGACCCTGTTGGAATCATGGATGCGCAGCTACCAACCGGAAAAACACTTTGATGCGCAAGGGCGACTGATCCCTGAATTGCAAGCTTTGGCGCCCAAGGGGCGGCGGCGCATGAGTGCCAACCCCGTGGCCAATGGGGGTCTGCTGCGCCGCCCTCTGGATATGCCTGACTTCCGCGCATTCTCCGTGGAGATCGAAAAAATCGGAGGAACCCTGGCTGGCAATGTACCCACTCTTGGCAATTTCCTTCGGGAGGTCATGCGGCTGAATATGCAGAACTTCCGCGTCTTCGGCCCGGACGAGACCCAATCCAACAAACTCACAGCCCTTTATGAGGTCACCAAAAAAGTCTGGCTCGGGGAATATTTCCCGGAAGATGCCGACGGCGGCGAGTTGGCCTTGCAGGGACGGGTCATGGAAATGCTCAGTGAGCATACGATAGAAGGCTGGCTGGAAGGTTATCTGCTGAGCGGACGGCACGGCTTCATCAATAGCTACGAGCCGTTCATCCACATCATTGACTCCATGTTCAACCAGCACGCCAAGTGGCTGGAAAAATGTAACGCACTACCCTGGCGGGCCGATGTGGCGTCACTCAACCTGCTGATGACCGGACTGGTCTGGCGGCAGGACCACAATGGTTTCACGCATCAGGATCCCGGTTTTCTCGACGTGGTGGCTAACAAAAGCCCCGGCGTGGTACGCATCTATCTTCCGCCGGATGCCAACTGCCTGCTTTCCGTCGCCGATCACTGCCTGAAAAGCGTTAATTATGTCAATGTGATTGTCGCGGACAAGCAAAAGAATCTGCAGTACCTGGACATGGAAGCGGCTGTGGCACACTGCACAAGGGGCGCCGGCATCTGGAGCTGGGCGAGCAATGACCAAGGGGTTGAACCTGATGTGGTCATGGTAAGTTGCGGTGACGTCCCGACTCTGGAGTCTCTGGCTGCCACCGCCTTACTGCGTCAACACGTGCCCGACATCAAGGTTCGATTCGTGAATGTGGTGGACTTGTTCAAATTGGTACCACATACCGAACACGCACACGGGATGACGGATCGTGAGTTCGCGGCGCTGTTCACTTCCAGCAAGCCCGTGATCTTCAACTTCCACTCATACCCGTGGCTCATCCACCGATTAACTTATCGGCGACCCGGACAGCATCATATTCATGTGCGTGGTTACAAAGAGAAGGGCAATATCAGCACCCCCCTGGAACTCGCGATCCTGAATCAGACGGATCGTTTTAGCCTGGCCATTGACGCCATTGACCGGATACCCCGGCTCTGCGACACGGGGTCCGGTGTGCGAGAAGCACTGCTTGATCAACAATTCGCCTGTAAGAACCATGCCTACGAATTTGGGGTGGATCGACCGGATATTCAGGATTGGAAGTGGCCGTTTTAGGGAACACAGTGGCCAGCATCGGACGTGAACGAAGTTGTCTCCGATCCTATCTGACCCTCAAATGCGAAAGGGCCCCGCCGAAGAATCGACAGGGCCCCATCACACACAACAGGCGCGAGAATTACTTCATCATCGCCTTCTTGAACATCCGCTCTACCTTCACGTTGGCCTCATCAGCCTTCTGATTGGCAGCGTTGGCTGTGCTCATCGCCTGATCAGCAGTGCTCTGCGCAGCGCTAGCCTTGCTCAGCGCGTCTGTCGCGGTGCTCTGCGCGGAATTGGCCTTGGCCAAAGCCTCGTTGGCGGTGGACTGTGCGGCGTCTGCCTTGGCAGCAACCTTGCTGAGGTCAGAGGTGGTCGCACAACCGGCCAAGCCCAAGGGCAAAATCAGCGCGGTTACTTTCAAGGCGGTGGTGAACTTGCTCATAGCAGTCTCCTTTGTTGGGTTGAATAACAGGCAGGCAAAGCATAGCTAAAAAAACAACAATACGCCAGCCTTTAGTCGTACTTTTTCGACGATAGTCATAATCTAGCACACTGAGTCTCTGCGAACACCCCCAGGCCGCCGTTTAGTCCACAGATACCAGGCACTCAGCAAAAATGCGAAGCCTCTTCAAACCATCTGGCCGCATTGGCTCGACTCCCCCACACATAACCAACACACCCCATCAACGCAAACCAACCCACTGTTTACAATGCAATAAAATTATCTCCTTGATTTTTTCCACATTTTTTGTAATATATTGTTCCGTTTCATATTTTGAGAAAAATACCAGCTGCGTTGAAGCTGGGATAGGTCACCACAGACCAGCTCAGATAAGGAGATAGACTTGATACAACGATTATCTGTCGGGCTGAGTATTGCTCTGTTTGCGCTATTACTACCCAACGCTTTGGCGCTCAATTCACCAGACTTGCCGGCTTCGCTGCTCAACAAACTATCAAGAAGCGCAAACAGCATTCAGTCGATGGGCGGGCAGACGGAAAAAACTACGGACACACAATCAGCCTCCGGGGATGGGTCTGCTCGTAGTGATGGCGCCCTACTCATGCGGCATAAGGTGTTTTACCTTCGGCGAGTTACCGCTTATAACGCGCTTCCCAGCCAAACCAGTGGAAATCCGGATATCGCTGCCTGCGGCGCCAACCGGCCCAACCAGATTGCTCTGTCACAGGATCTATTTTTCCTGAAGAATGGCGGCAACCGCTGTGGTGAGCGCATCAACATCGTGTTACCTTCTGGACGGGTGATAGACGGTATTGTCTGGGATACCATGAATTCCCGTTATCACATGGCTGCCGACATTCTTATGAGTAGTGTTCAGCGCGCTATGGACTTCGGGGTAAAGCAGGCAAAATTACGTTTCATACATGCGCCGACACCATCGACCAAAGGCCTCTGAACCGACACGAGGTCTACCTTGGCAAACGATTATCGCCCACTGCCGGGTCCGGCCGCCATCATCGCCTCCACATCGGCCAAGCCCTTGGGCACTTCGCCTGAAAGGATATCCGGCCCGTTGGCGGTCACCAGCACGTCGTCCTCAATACGAATCCCAATACCACGCCAACGCTCCGGTACCGATGGATTATCCGGGGAGAAATACAGCCCCGGTTCTACCGTCAGCACCATCCCCGCCGCCAGCTTCCGCCAGGACTGATCTGCGCTGCGATAATGGCCGACGTCGTGGACATCCATGCCCAGCCAATGTCCTGTCCGGTGCATATAGAAGGCCTTATAACTGCCCTGCTCAATAACTGCATCACGCTTTCCGGAAAGTATTTTCAGATCCAACAGACCATCCACAAGCACCCGGACGGCCTCGTCATGATAATCGGCAACGGAGCGCCCCACCTGTATGGCCGCGATCCCCGCTTCCTGACTGGCCAGAACGACTTCGTAAATTTCCCGTTGTGCGGGACTGAAAACGCCATTGACCGGCAAGGTCCGGGTGATATCGCCAGCATAGGCACCCACCTCTGCACCGGCATCAATCAGTACCAGATCGCCATCATGCAACTCCGCATCATTTTCGGTGTAGTGCAGAATACAGCCGTTGACCCCGCCACCGACGATACTGGGATAAGCCACACTGGGCGATCCGAGGCGATGAAAAACGTGCTCAATCTCGGCGGCCAGTTCATACTCCAGCATACCCGGCTGGCACTGACGCATGGCATGGCGGTGACCGGCGCCACTGATACCCACCGCCGCCCGTAGGATTTCGACCTCTGCAGAATCCTTAAACAGCCGCATCTCATGGATCAGATCAGCAACATCGACCACTTCGAGCGGGTAGCGCACACCCTGGCGAATTTTGCTCTTGGCGACATTACGCCAGTGCATTACCCGTGCGTCGAAATCGGTGGACTGACCCATGGGATAAAACAATAATTCCCGGTTTTCCAGCAGTTGTGGAAGGATATCATTCAGATCATGAATAGAGAGGCAACGGTCGACCCGGCATTGCTCAAGAGCACCTTCCAGCCCAGCACGACGCCCCTCCCAGGTTTCCCGCTCCGGATCACGCGGACGACAGAACAGGATCTGCTCTCCATCACTGTGCCCTGGAACCAATACCAGCACGGCTTCAGGCTCCACGAAGCCGGTCAGATACAAGAAGTCGCTGTCGCCACGAAAGGGATACTGCACGTCGCTGTTACGGCTCTTGGGTATGGCAGTGGGTATAATCGCGACACTGGCGGCGTGCATTTTTTGCATCAGATGACGGCGGCGAGCAGGATAATCGGGGCGGGGCAAATTGAGTTTGGGCATGGGAGAACCTCCTGAGTGCCCAATTATCACACAAACCGCAGAGAGAGCGGAAATCCGCCTCAATCCCGGCACCCATTCAAGTAGGGTTAAAAAATGCCGTTAACGTGCAGAACAATACGCCGTCCATTCCAAAAAAAAACCGGGGCGCAGGTAGAATGAGACTTTACTGCATGGCCCCTTCAACCTGCCTGGCAAATGCCGGATCGTCCTGCGTTTGCTTGAGCATGCTGGTGTACTGCTCCGCCGTCAGATGATTACTGGCAAGAATACTGTTTACCCTGGCCATGTAGGACTTTTTCAACTCTTCCCGCTTGGTGGCAGTGATACCCTTCTGACTCAGGGCGCTGTGGACCTGTTCGTTGAGTGGCTTGATCCCCCGAACCGCGGCTGCAAAGTTCTTTATCTCCGCGGGGCTTGCCACGGCACCCGCGGTCATTGCGGTGCGCAGCAATCCTGGCGCCGATGTCTCCATGCCGGACGCGAAGGCCACACTGGTTCCCAGACCAAACAGGCCCAAAGCGAACAGAGCGGACCCTACAAATCCACGCTTGGATGAATGAAACACACTCTGTGCAGCAGAGTAAATGGCGGGCTGTTGCATAATAACTCTCCTCTCAGGCTATCGGAAAAAATTCAGGAATAGCTTCATATATCAGTAAATTATGCGATTCCTTATGCGCGCTCTCAAGCCACCCTAACCGCTCCGAAAAGAGATTGCAAGCTACAACACCCTATCCGGCCGACAGATACATTGCAGCGGACGCGCAGAGGCTTATTCCCCGTCGAAGGCCGCTGTTATGGCATCACCAAGACGGGCAGCCGGACGCAACTTGAAAGTAGCGGTACTCGCAATTTTGTCGCCTCGCGGAAGAATCGCGCCCTTGAAGCCCAATTTGATCGCCTCCCGCACCCGCGCTTCAGTACCCGCCACCGGACGCACCTCTCCCGCCAGACCCAGCTCGCCGAAAACGACCCGGCGACCCTCCAAAGGTTGATTGCGGAAGCTGCTGAGCAGGGCCAAGGCCACCGCAAGATCGGCGGCTGGTTCGTTGACTTTGATTCCACCTGCGATATTCACAAAAACGTCCTGATCAAAAAACACACTGCCGCCGTGACGATGCAGGATAGCCAGCAGGAGAGAAAGGCGATTAGGATCCAGGCCAATGGCGACTCTGCGGGGATTAGCCAGAGGACTCGGCGTCACCAGCGCCTGTACTTCTACCAGAAGTGGTCGGGTCCCTTCCTGCGTCGCCATCACCACACTCCCTGCTACAGGCCGGTCATGCTGCGACAGGAAGAGCTGTGAAGGGTTGGCAACCTCACTTAACCCTTCTTCATGCATCTGAAAAACACCTAGTTCATTGGCGGCACCGAAGCGATTCTTGATAGCGCGCACAATCCGATAAGGGCTACCCGCCTCCCCTTCAAAATAGAGGACGGTGTCCACCATATGTTCAAGTACGCGCGGACCGGCAATGGCCCCCTCTTTGGTCACGTGGCCCACCAGCCAGACCGTGGTGCCCGTGGCCTTTGCAAAGCGCACCAGGCGGGCCGCACACTCCCGCACTTGTGCTACCGAGCCCGGGGCCGATTGCAGCGTGTCGGTATAGACGGTCTGAATGGAATCGACCAGCACCAGCGCCGGTTGCTCTGTCTGGAGCAATCCTTCAATCGCTTCGAGATGGTTTTCGGCGACTACCCGTACGGAGCTCTGTCCCAGGCCCAAGCGCTGCGCGCGCAAGGCGACTTGTGCTGCGGACTCCTCCCCGGTGATATAAAGCACCTTACTGACTTGGGCCAAATGATGGGCAGTCTGGAGCAGCAGGGTGGATTTGCCAATACCCGGTTCCCCACCCAGGAGAATAGCGGCTCCCGGCACCTGCCCGCCGCCCAGCACCCGGTCGAGTTCCGCCAGACCCGTCGTGCTGCGCCCCACATCCGCGATCGGTACTGCATGCAGAAATTGCGGTGGACTGGCCGTGGCATAGGTGGTGTGCGATTTGATCCCGGTCCTCTCCACGCGCTGCTCGACAAAGCTGTTCCAGGCACCACAATCCGGACAGCGTCCCAGCCATTTGTTACCGGTACTACCGCATTCCTGACAGACAAAGAGGGTTTTGTCGCGGCTCATGAGACCAGCTGGCGCGGAACACGCATCTGCATACGGCAGCCCAACTCATAGGAGATCGTATCGAGTCTCGCCGCCAGGGATTCGAGGGCTGGTCCGCCAGCCCCCATAAGCACGACAGAAGCCCCGATTTCCGCCGACACGGCCGTCAAGTCGACAAAAAGCATATCCATACTCACGCGTGCCAAAGTCCGGGTAGCCTGTCCGGCCACCGTGACCGGCGCACCCGAACCCAGGTGACGCGGATAACCATCACCGTAGCCAGCCGCCACGACCCCCACCCGGCAATGCGCAGGAGCCTGCCAGGTAGCCCCATAGCCCAGCCAGTCACCAGGGGCGAGTGCGCGGATGGCCACCACTTCGCTGCGCCAGGACAGAACGGGTTGCAAACCGATCTCGGCACCATTGCGCCCGGCGAAAGGCGAAAGGCCGTACAACATGAGCCCAGGACGAATCCAGTGGTGATGGGTAAAAGGCAGTGCCAGCACCCCCCCCGAATTGGCCAGGGTATGCTGACCTGCCGTGCAATGACCAAAGCGCGCAACAGCCGCAGCGAAAACGCCTGCCTGCTGGCGGTTGAAAGGGTCTTCCGGCGTATCGGAGCGGGCGAGATGACTCATCAGCCCCAGCACTTGCCAGTGGGGATAGCGTTGCAAACCAGCGAACAATGCCGACAGTTGGTCGGGTGCAAAGCCCAGGCGGTGCATACCCGTATCTATTTTAATAAACAGCCGCAGAGGCGCGTCAGCGGCATGCATCGCCAGCCAGAGCAGCTGCCGTTGTTCATGGATAACCAGTAGATAACCGCGCGCAGCCGCAACAGCGACCTCCTTCGCGTCGAAAAGCCCCCCGAGCAGACAAACAGGTCGCTCCAGGCGCAGATCATGAATGGTTTCCGCCTCTTCCAGAGTAGCCACGGCAAAGGCATCGACACCTGCCTCCGCCAGCACCGGGGCGCAGAGTGCGACATCATGCCCATAGGCATTGGCTTTGACCGCCGCCATAATGTGCGCGTGGGGCGCATGCTGGCGTACCACGGACATATTATGGCGCAGAGCAGCGGCAGAAATATTGGCAACAATAGGGCGCGTCATGAACGCATGATACCGCAAAGCACAAAAAAATCCCCTGGCAGAAATCCGCTTCGGGTGAAAAGCTAATGCCCGAAACTATCCCCGGACGGCGCATAATTCTCAAAGCGGGTATATTCACCGAAGAAGCTCATCCGCACGGTCCCGATGGGTCCGTTACGCTGCTTGCCGATAATCACCTCGGCAATGCCTTTCACCTCTTCCTTGTCCTTGTAATACACCTCATCGCGGTACAGGAACAGAATCAGATCGGCGTCCTGTTCAATAGCACCGGATTCACGCAGATCCGACATCTGCGGACGCTTTTCGGTCCGGTTTTCCAGGCTACGATTGAGCTGCGAGAGGGCAATCACCGGGATGGACAGCTCTTTGGCCAAGGCCTTGAGCGAACGGCTGATCTCGGAAATCTCAGCGACCCGATTGTCACCCCGCCCCGGCACCTGCATGAGTTGCAGATAGTCGACCACAACCAGCGCCAAGCCATGCTCTCGCTTCAGCCGACGCGCCCGCGAACGCAAATCCGTCGGCGTCAGCGCTGCCGAATCATCGGCAAACAACGGCGCATTGCCGAGTTCGCCAATGGCATGCGCGATGCGCGGCCAGTCATCATTACCCAGGCTGCCATTGCGCAGCCGGTGCTGGTCCACCCGTCCTCGCGACGAGAGTGCGCGCAAGACGATTTCGTCTATCGGCATTTCCATGCTGAAAACCGCCACCGGCTTGCCTTCGTTACAGGCGACATGCTCAGCTATATTCATGGCGAAAGAGGTTTTGCCCATACTAGGACGACCAGCAACGATGATGAGCTGACCCGGATGCAGGCCGGAGGTTTTCTCGTCCAGATCGGCAAAGCCTGTGGACAGGCCGGTGACGCCTTTTTTCTCGCGGGCGATGGTCTCGATCCGGTCGATTACCGCCGGAAGTGCATCCTTGAGTTGCCGGAAGCCCTCTCCGGCCCGCTGCTGTCCTTCGGCGAGCTGAAAAACCCGGCTTTCCGCCTCGTCCAACAGGGCCTGCGCTTCTCGCCCTTCCGGACGATAGGCCAGCTCGGCAATTTCCCGGCCAACCCGGATAAGATCACGCAGAGTGGCCCGCTCCCGCACGATGCTCGCATAGGCGAGCACATTGGCCGCCGAGGGTGTCTCGTTGGCGAGCATGAGAAGATATTGCACCCCGCCCACATCGGCAAGCTGCTCGTGATCTTGCAACCACTCGGAGACCGTGACGGCGTCTACTGCCCGCCCGGCACCCAGCATGGCAGTGATCGCTTGAAAAATCTGGCGATGACGGCGCTCATAAAAAGCTTCGGCCGTCACCGCCTCGGTCACTTGATCCGCTGTATCGGGATCAATCAGCAGGGCACCGATGACCGATTGCTCTGCCTCAATAGAGTGCGGCGGGGCCT
>JAAOMR010000364.1 GCA_018853935.1 Acidithiobacillus ferrivorans | reverse complement strand
ACCGTTATGCACCACCTTCTCTCTGAACCGAAGACCGACCATAACTTTCTTTCAATCTAATTTTCAAGAGGATCGATACGGAGCCATTAAAATGATCACAATAAACGATGGGCCATGACTACCGTCCCTCACGCTACGTGACCAAAAAGGCTCCCAACTCCATCAACATCACTGACCGCTCTCAGTTAGATACCTCCTGAAGAGTTTTTCTGCCGAAGGGCGGGTCCAGACTGATTGCGGTCATTGGATTGCCTAATCGCGGAATGAACTGAATAGCTTAGCCCGCTGAATTGCACTATGCTTTTCCTAGCACGGTAATGCTGGCAGGAGAGATCACCATGGCAATACCGGCTGTTCGCCGGGTAACTGTAAGTGATACCTTTATCGCGCAGCGTCCAGCGACCGAAGGGAGCGAGGTTGAGCGCCATGTTAGGGTTTTTTGCCGGTCGTTATTTGCTTGGAAAGTTCTGGGAGTACATAAATTGTTCGAAGGACCGTCTCGGCAATTTCCAATGCAGCTACAAGTTCGCGCGGTTTAGGAGAGACTACTTCGTGTGCAGCGGTGTTCCCCAAGAATCGGTGACCATGAAGAATCGATGCTTGCGCCGTGGAGAGCACGCCGCTTGTGGCTAGACCGTCTATTAGCTTTTCTAGGTTCCCGCCAGCGATGTTCCGTTCTCTGCAAATGGCCTCAATAAGCGCCCGAAGACCTATAGCGGCAAGGACAGGAAGTTGTGCATTCATTGCACCGATCACTTCTTGATAAATGGAACTTATCTTTCCTGGTAGATGGTGATCGTCGGCCATTGACTGGCGAGCCGTATCGGCTCTCGGGTATGTCTTCCAAGTTGAATCCATCTCGCCTGTATGTGGATTCCAATCGCTTTCGTCCCAGCTCGAAATGGCATATGTAATCGCATCACATCCGGCGCACTCGCCGAAGTAATGGTCCTCACCCCAATGGCCTTCATACTCTGAGTTCGAACGAATTGTCTTCTCAGCCAAGACGGTGTGATTCGTATATTTACCGCAGCGGTAACAGAACAACTTCATTGCGATCTCCCTAAAACTCTAACGTTAGTGTCTTTGACGCCCTGCACCCACGCTCAGGTGTAGTTGAGACGACGTATAGCTTTGCGCAAGCACGTTCGCAACAGGGATTAAATTAGATCACCTTCAACGCGTTTTTACCGCGACTTATTCGCCGCTTGAGCGCCGTGCCACACTTAGGCATTGATCCCGTTGTCCAGAAACAATTTTGACCAAACGAAACGCGGCCCGTTTAATGCCAATCTTGTCTGATGGGTATGTCGTCTCTTCAATTTGAAAGTGACATCGTTGATCCAGATGAAGGGCATTCACCTCTTCTGCCAGAGATCGATGATACCGAACACTGATCTTCTCCCCGTCACTGGTCTCAATCTGAATACGCTTCCTGCTTAAAGCACAGACGATTCCAATAACCTCAATTGTAGCTGTCTTGGATTCACCAAATTCTTCAAGTAACGACCGGATGCGGGTGATTTGATCTGGTCGGCCATCCCAAAAATATTTACGCTCTGGGGAAGACCAGGAAAACTCAACTCCAATATTTTCGGATTCGAAAGCTTTCATCAGGTGCATCACAGACATGGTCGCTTTAGATCCGATTTCATTTACCATATCTGGAATCTCGTTGTTGCCCGAAGTGAGTACGCCGAAAAAATTCTTTAACCCCGACTCAAGCGCAGATTCCCCAGTTAAGTCTGGAGCCGTATTGCCCAAAAACACTAGTTCCGTGGACCCTGCATTGATACCGGCTAAACGCAGATTTATCAAACGCCGAAATCCGTCGTCTACATTGCTGCGGTCGCCGTTAACGTCCCATTCTCTCCAAGCAGACTGCTCTATCGCCTCATTCAGAACATAAGCCAATTTAGAAAGCACCCGCAACGATATTGTGCCCGGAGAAAACTGGGAGGAATGCAGGCGAAGGCCAAACAACTCATGAGATCTTTCCGACTTAGCATTCGACAGTTCTCGCTGAAGCATTGCCCTACGCTTAGCGGATGAAACCGAAAACACCTTATCGACCTCTGGTCGATCTGATGCGCTGACGTTTGCCCGATTTTGATCGTCAATGTCGCTGATTAACTTCAGCTCTTTTTCTATCTCAACGATTGATCTCATAGCTTGATCCGACCAATACCTTTAGGTTCACCATACTCGTCTTTCGAAAACTGCTCTTTCCAATAGTTTCTGTCGTTCAGTGAATCAAAGGGGCAATGATAATAATCGATATTCCATTTTTCACGCACGTATGGGTGGCCTTCCTCACTTGCAAGGTGCTTAAGCATCTCGCAATTTTCATCGGACAATTTCTCAATCTGAGCCCGATGTATAAAGCACACTACGTCAATGTCCATTGGGTTTGGCTTTGCAGTTGTAAAGGAACCGTCTATCCACATTTCAAATGATGTCAGGCCTAAATTTTGCAGATATCCAATGAACAGGCGCAGCTGAGATGAAAGTCGACGTCTCTGGGGCGTATCTACTTCAGAAGCGAACACCTCGGCGATGTTTGAAAGCTCTACATCTACAAAGGAATTTGCTGGGAAAAGCGCTTTGTAGGCTGCGTTGGGCATATGACGCCTCCTTTGTTGATGCGATCAGAACATTAAGGACAACTCAGAACCGTCGGCCCGAGGTAGGGGTAATCTCTTCAATATGTACGCCCGCCACGGCTGACGTGGCGCTGGACGCCTGAGGTGTCCGCTTTGCCGTCGCAAACAGCCACTCAGGCGGTTGGGCTACATCTACAGATCGCATGACCGCCAGACCTTGGGTGATAATAGCCCTTCTCAAGCAGCATGTGAAGGTCCGGTTACGCTGCAAAATCGACCATTAGTCACCTTAATCAAGCTGCGTGGCGTTCAAGCACCTCATAACCGATGCAGGCCAGCCACACGGTCTTTGGTATCGGGCGAGAGCCGTTTTTGTAGTAGGCTATCATGCGCCGAGTCATACCGATGGCTTCTGCCGCACGACTCAGGCTGAGATTGTTCCGCTCCATCCACTCGATGAAATCCTCACGCGTCGGTAATCCTGCCTGCTTCCTACCCAAGGCATAGAGACGGTCTGCGCCCAGATCCAATCCGCCTGGCCAGTTCAGGCCATCGCCCCAGTCATCTGCATGCCCCTGAGCGAAGAAGGCCGGATCATGAAGCGCGCAAAAGGGGTCTTCCTTCCGTGGCGGACCAATAAGATCCTTGAGATCCGTGGTAAACACTTCGCCGGTGGACCAATGGATTTCTATCTGGAACGGGCCAGTAATCGTCGCCGTTTCAATTCTGGGTGCTTGATTCATGGATTCAACCTCCGATATTCCGTCAATAGGACATCCCGATGCGCCTCAATCCAGGTCCGCACCGGTTCCAATCGCTTCCGGGGCGAGACATAGCCGACCAGAAGCGCGCCTGTCTCGATGGCAAGCGACACACGGGATCCGTCACGAAACTGCACATGGACGTGCGGAAGCGGATGCTGCTCCCGGCCGTTGACGCGTACACGCCAGTCATCCCCTACTGAGTAGTTGGCCATGGCTTCATGATAGGGAAATCATTGCACTATCTCAAGGCCAAAATCAATTCCGCTACACTTCCGTCTGTTCGGCCATTTCCAAAGCATCATCGACCTCAATGCCCAGATAACGGACGGTGCTCTCCAGCTTGGTGTGCCCCAGCAGAAGTTGCACGGCGCGGAGATTCTTGGTGCGCTTGTAAATCAATGTGGCCTTGGTTCGGCGCATGGTATGCGTGCCATAGGCGGACGGATCCAACCCTATGGAAATAACCCAACGCTCTACAACACGCGCATACTGCCGGGTGGAAAGATGAGGTGAGGCGTGTTTCCTGCTGGGGAAGAGAAATTGG
>JAAOMR010000363.1 GCA_018853935.1 Acidithiobacillus ferrivorans | reverse complement strand
TTGAGACCTCAGATCAGGAGGCTAGCTATACTGCGTGGCTGCGTACAAAGGTCGCGTCGAGCTTGGCTGATAAGCGACCCAGTATTCCGCATGACGAGGTGATGGCCGAAATGGACGCGATCATAGCGGAAGCGGAAACCTCCGCTCAAAGGAAATTCTAAGTTGTTACCCATTATCTGGCGGGCCTCGGCCCGCGATGACTTGGCGAATATCATTCGCTACATCGCCAACGAGAATCCGCCAGCGGCGCGGCGTATGAAACGTCTGCTGGAAGAGTCTGTCTTGCCTACCGCCGAACATCCCTATCTGTATCGTCAGAGCGAGCGCATTCCCGGCCTACGCGAGATTGTTGCCCATCCGAACTATGTCGTTTTCTATCGTGTTGCAACCGCCAGCATTGAGGTTGTGAACGTGGTACATGCCCGCCGTGAGTTCCCGGCTTCAACCCAAAATGAGTAGCCCGGGGTCCCCTCAGAAAACGGAATTTAAAGCACGTTAAGCCGTTTTTGGTGTTGGCAATCGATTGTATTTGTTGACTCTAGAACATGGAACCAATGGCCGAAGTCGTTGCAGGAACCTAGGATCTGAACGCAATGGCTTTGATGAGACCGAAAACGCAGTACGAATTGCGGAGCATGTCCATAATGCTGTTTCCATTGCTTTCGTACATGGTCTGAATCACCGTCCGAAATCGAGCCGTTTCGGACAGTTTCACGCTGAACACGCTCTCTGGGCGCTAACGTGCTTTAAATTCCGAATTCTGAGGGGACCCCAGCCCCATCGTAATGTCGCAAAAAGGCCTCTCACGGATAGATGAATAACCCGCAAAATCAGGCCATCCGCCCCGGCCCGCCTAGCAGGCCACAAGACAGAATGATACATTTTGTCTGGACCCATGCGAAGCTCCACAACCACGAAAAAGGCGGTTGATTAGACCGCCTTTACAATAGTTGCTTTAGATTACCAACTAAAGTTGGCGCCGCCGCCAACTTCTGTATTGTTCCCATTTCCATTGCTGCCTACGGTCACCAAACCTGACCAACTCTGGCTAAATCTGTGCTCATAGGTGAATGCGAACGCACTTTGGCCATTATACTCCCCATAACCGCCTGCAAAATTATTGGGCCCACGACCAGTTGCGGCCGCAGCAGCAGCATTTAAGGCCGCTGCGTTTACCGATCCAACCTGGTCTGCATAGCGTTGAGCCGTTCCGTTTGCACTGGACAGAGCCCCTTGTAACTGCCCAATGTTCACTGCGTCATTAGGTGCCGTTCCTGGTGCAACATTGGTAATCTGACGGGTGGTGCCGGTTGAAGCATTGCCGACACTCACCGAATCTGCGCGATTGGCCACGGAACCCTGGCCCAAAGCTACAGAGTTGTTGCCATTGGCCGTGCTGTTAGCGCCAATCGCCGTACTGTTGTTCCCGTTGGCAATGGCATTGTTGCCAATAGCTGTAGTCGGATCGGCGTTGGCCTGTGCACCGTCACCAATAGCCACGGAACCCGCGTATTTTGCTGAGGCATTCATGCCTTCCGCGATGGTTCCCGCCCCATTAGCAGAGGCACCAGTGCCAGTCGCCACCGCACCCGTTCCGCTTGCTTTGGCATCCTCACACTGTAATGCGCCATTATTGATAGTGCAGACGCCTTTCTTGCCATCCACCACCGCGTTGATCGTCGTGGTGTTTGTTGCAATATTGCTAACATCGGTAGTCTGCTGCGCACCTTGACTGGCGATGGCAGTCTGATCGGTGGTCTGCCCCGTCTGCAACGTGGAAATATTGCCTTTGTCTGTGGTCTGCTGGGTGCTGAGCGAGGAGATGCCAGCGGTATTGTTGGCAATATTGCTAACAT
>JAAOMR010000362.1 GCA_018853935.1 Acidithiobacillus ferrivorans | reverse complement strand
GCACACGAGGTGTTGGAAAGTGGCAAGCTATATGAATGGTAATGAGAAGCTGTAGAACAGCACTCGCCTGGCGGACCCTCAAATAAGTTGACCAGAGGACCATCAATTTGGCTGACCACACTCATCTAACCAGAGAGAGTTCAGATAAAAGTTTCACAAACTGTACACCATCTCACTCCAACCAGAAAGCTTCTGCACACACTCCTCACTGACATTCATCTTCCAACCCATGGCGCAGCAAGTATCGTCAGGGGTTTGGACACTGAGGGCATAAGTTTCCAACCAGATTTTGCATATAGCACTAAAAAGACATTGCCGGTGATGAAGATCAGGCCTTCGAGCATGGCAAATCGTCCTCCAAGGCAGTCAAGGTCTATCTGGCCGAGCAAACCATGGCCATCCAGCACCTTCTTAGGGATACCAATCACGCATTGGGCGCCAACGGATATTCCGCAGCTTGCTCCTTTAACTCCTGCGTTCCGGTTCATTTATCCGCCGAGCATTGCCGGTCCAGTGCGTTGTACACGCTGGCATGGCACAGAAATATCATCCCAGCCTTACTGCCGTTCCATAGGCCGTTACCTCGATAAACTCTTCCTCGTTCCCGGCCCCCATGCTACTGCTATCGAACCGAAAGCAGATGACGGCATCGGCCCCGTTATTCTTCGCCTGTTCCTGCATGTCGGCCACGGCATTTTCCCTCGCCGCTTTCACCAGCTTTTCGTAACCGGCCATCTTGCCGCCGGTCAAAGATCTGATTTTGCCCATGACGGTCCCCAGCTCCGAACGGGACCGAACGGACACCCCGTAGATGGTGCCCAGTGTCTGGGTGATTTGCTTACCGGATATTTCCGCACTGGTTGTGATGAGCATCGGTGATCCCTTCCTATGTTGATGTGCTTGCTGGATCGGCATCGGCCCCGGCCCCTTGCAGTTCATAGAGCATTTGCAAACGCTCCATGGTGTAAGGTGTGCGCGATGAGTATTGCTTGGCGAGTTCAACCAGGTGCGGCGGCGTATCCGGTGGCAGATTGGCGACGGTGAATGCCACGAGCTCCTCTCTGGTCATGTTCTCCGGGGCAGCGGCTGACATTGTTGGCGAACCTGCAGAAGGGACAGTCTTTTGATCTGCTGTACCCACCAGCTCTTCACGTCCAGACCCGCCACGCTTCTTCATTAGCGGCAACAATGTGCTATCTCCGGCTATGCCATGCTCTGCCGCGTTACGCAGGGCGAGCTTAACCATCACGCTCCTATATGATGGCTGTATGCTGTTATACCAGGCTAGTATTTCCTCATCGTCATCGCCAATATAAATCGTTATCCGTTTCGACATATCATCCCCCGGTCTAATCGTTTCATATCAGGATTTACGCCGATTCGCCATGCCGGGCATTCCAGACGCCTTCACCAAACCGCCGGAATCCTTCCGCTACGGCGAATCGTGGATCCTCAATGAGTTCTGCTTGTGGCCAGTAAGGGGCCAGGCCATCGAAGAGCAGTTCGGCACCACCGCCTGCCACCAGAATCTTGTCGAGCTTGCGCCCGTTATCCCCGAACTTTGTGGATACGGCATCAAATATCTCTGAGGAGAGGATTCGCATGGCGATCTTCACCGTGGCTGAAACGTCTATCTCTTTGCCGTAGTATTGGATGGTGCCCTTCCAAAGCGCATCATCGGCATCTAGGTAGTCCACCTCATAGCCTTGGTCCTTCAGCTTCTTTTGCACCATGATGGCCGCACGGCTCATGCCATTAGCGGATCCCGCAGCTTCTTCGACCCATCGACCGTTCAGCAGAGCCATTGAGTCGGTGGTGAATCGACCAATGGCGATCACGCCCATATTCTTTTTTGCATCGGGAATCATACGGCCCTTTTCGTCAATGCTGTATCGCATGGAGACGCCATTGGGTTCCGGATAGACCTTGACCTCCGCTTCGGTACAGGCGGATACGATGTTGCGCATCTGGAGCTGCTTCTCACGAAAGATCGCGGGTGGAAGACCTGTAATCACGC
This sequence comes from Acidithiobacillus ferrivorans, assembly GCA_018853935.1. Taxonomy (GTDB): domain Bacteria; phylum Pseudomonadota; class Gammaproteobacteria; order Acidithiobacillales; family Acidithiobacillaceae; genus Acidithiobacillus; species Acidithiobacillus ferrivorans. The sequence continues at coordinate 6,615 of JAAOMR010000362.1, read as the reverse complement.
TGTCTATCTTGCCCACATCCGCCATCACCAGGTTGATGGCCCCTTGGACTAACGCCCGGAACTCCCGCATCTCCAGCCAGCGATGATGCAGGCCAGCGACCTTGAGCGAACCCGCCTCATGAATAGCCGTGTCACCGATGAAGTAAACATCGCCATCCACAGTGACGGTTTCCTTCGCTGCCTGGTCTGATGCGGCCTTGTCGCTAATGGTCATAGCAGGCACCGCGACCGATGGAATGGTCACATGCTTGAGTTCGCCATCCTTACCTCTCCAAGCCACTTTTACTGCTGAGTGTCCGATGTCCAAACCTACGCACGCCATAGAAGCCTCCAGAAAATGAGAACAGCATACATAACGCGAAACAGCGCGAAGCAACACCATAACGATGTTCACGTTGCACGCATGACACAATACAACACCACACAACACATAACAACACCAGATAGCGTCACAACCACGATGGTGTGGATTGTAGCGGCGTCATAAAAAGGCATTTAACATGCCATAACGACTCTATTTCACGCTAAACCAACATGAAAGGTGCTGTGGTAACACTAAAAAGCTCTATAAATGGGTGGTCATCGCTGCTTGTGCGCACCATGCCAACCACCACTGACATAAGTTAAACCTCAAAATATCATTTTACCGCCACTCCACCCGTTTCATGATAATATGGCCCATCAAGAACCCGCTCTGGCGGCACTCAGGTGCTATCGCACCACCACAACAACACAGCACGGCACGATTGATGACATCAGACAATTTCACCCTTGATGATGATCTGATCCGCGAATCCAACCGCTACGCACCGCTTCCTGCGGGATCCGATGCACAGATGGTGCGCTACCTCACCCTGCACAGGGACCGCACGGTGGCCCTGCTGGGCGAAATCGACGAGACGTTAGATGTTTACCGCCGCGCCCTCGATGCGTACCAACCGAAGAGCAACCAGAAGGTAGGTCTTATCTGGATGCGGGAAAGCGACCGCCTCAACGGTGCCACGAAGCCCGCAATGGTTCGCTGGCTGATCCGTAATTACTCCGGGGGTATGCGCTGGTTTTATACGGAGCTTCCGCAAAGGGATCTGCCGCGTCGGGCGAAGAGCCGCGGAGGATGGGCATTAGGTGCCGGGGAGACGAAGGAGGCGCTGCGTCGTATTCAGACCCTCATGGAGCAGAGGAAAAATCTGGTGGCCCACTGGGCGAATCTGTCGCGGGCCTTGTCCGCAATGGAAGCGTCGGTACCGGATATGCGTGAGGAGCGTCGGAAGGTTCTGGAAGCTCTGCCGGCTGCGCCTTTTTACGCCCAGTCCCAGAAGTACAATCGGGGCGGTTGAACATCCGCTACGGAAAGCCCGCCTTACCTGCCGGGCGCACCACAAAAAAACCCTCAAGCCGAAGCGAGAGGGTTGGGTGAAAAATCAGAAGCAGACGGATGCCTCAAGTGCAAACATCTTCTCAGCGTGCGGCGGTTCCGTAATGGGCGTTTCCGTCCACAACAGCACTTCATCACCGTCGGGATCCAAAGCGGTTTCGCATTGGGTGCCTTCCACGTCGTAGTCGGCGATCACCACCTGGACTTTCGCCGCTGCCGCCTCTTCGTCGAGATAGACGGCATTGACCAGGCCACCAGACAAGCTCACGAGAATTTTCATATCGCACCCCCGACCATGCTGAAATATGCTCGTGGCGGAATGCCAGAGCTTCATACCGGGAGGGTGTATCGGACGGTTTCTATGTACCGGCGGGCGCCAGACGTAAAAAACCCCAAGCGCAAGGCGAGGGGTTGGTGGTTGTCGTGAGCAGAGGACGGGATACGTCCAAAGCCCTTCTGTTCCCAGGGATCGACTGTAGCCCCGGTCATCCTTAACGATGACAGGGGTGCTCAGGAATCAAATGATTCCGAAGCTGGCGAGCTTACCGCGAATACCAGCATAAAAACTGGTACCTGCGATAATGCAAGCCACAATGACGATAGCCATTGCAGTCTCTCCAAATTGATTCATACCGATCCCTAGTACCGGACAGTTTCTATGTACCAGGGGCATGTTTTTGTGGATACCGGGCAGATACATAGAAACTGTCCGGTAGTCCTCTCCGGAATGACCGGCCCGCTTCGGGCTTTTTCTTTGGAGAGACATCATGAAAGCGTTACGCATCTTGGCCGCAGCATTGGGCCGCAGCATTGGCGGGGTCAGCGTCACCGTGGACCCCAGCGCGGAGACCGCCTACACAGACGGAAGGCGGGTCGTATTGCCCCTTCTCCCTGACGTGGGTGGAGAAGACCTGGAGGATCTGCTTCTCGGCCTCACGGCCCATGAGGCATTTCACATCCGCTTCACCTTCGGCGGCAAGACTGCCGAACCACCTGCCAGCGTCCGCGTCACCCCGTTCATCAAGCGGCTTCAGAATGGTTTGGAGGATCCTCGGATCGAGGCCCTGGGCATGAAGCAGTACCGGGGAATCCCCAAGTACCTGCACAAGCTTATCGACTACGGGATCCGCTCGGGATGGTTTTCAGACGCCCCGAAATGCCGGGAGCACCCCGGCAACCTCGTTCTCTTCGGCCTGCTTTACCAGTTTCGGGCGCATTTTCTAGGGCAACACGCCCTGGATACGGCTGCGAAAAACTGGGGAGAAGCTGCCATCAAGCAGTTTGGTGGCGAACTCTGGGCGCAGATCGTATCCATCGGCGAAGCGGCGGTTCGCGCTTCCTCAGTGGACGCCCCGGATGGCCCGTGGCTCGCCGCACAGAAGATCAGCGATCTTTTGGGAGACGCCGCCAAAAACTACCCCAATAAAAAGCAGGGGAAGGCGGCGAAAAAGGCCATGGAAGCCCAGGAGGGTGAGCTGCGCCACACCGACGTTTCAGATATGGCGGGGAGAAGTCTTGCGGCGGAAGGAAAAAATGGCTCCTGGCAGATGGAACCAACAACTACTCGTCAGCAGGTTGCGGATATTCCGGATGACGTAAAACTCGAAGCCGGCAGGTTCTACCGCAAAATTGCCGGTCCCTTGGAAAGCAAGCTCTGGGCGACGTCGCAGGAAGAGACGTATGCGGCTCGCACGGGCACTTGCGGGGTTGTAACGACAGCCCTGCATCGGGTAGGTACCAGCGGGTCGGTATTCGCCCGGCGGATAGAGGGGGATTCACGCAGTATCGCCGTTAAACTCCTAATTGATAAATCGGGGAGCATGGATTGTATCAATTCAGGTTCTGAGAGTAGGCACTTTGTGGCCGCTGCCGGTGCGTTGGCGCTGACCAGAACTTTCGCGGGCCTCGGCATCGACTATTCGGTGTCGTGGTTTAACGGGGAGTTCACCCAGGGGCGTCCGTTTTCTTCGGCGCCGCTCAAGGCGAATGAGGGCTGGTCGTGCTTCTGCTCTGGTGGAACCTACTTGGAAGGCGGTATGACCCATGCCGGCCTTGAGCTGCAAAGTCACCAGGCGGATCGGAAGCTGCTGATCGTCCTCACCGACGGTTCGGTACAAGAAGAATCTGTAGCGGCCATCGACGATGCGCTCATGCGGCAAGGCATCGAGGTCCGGTACGTCCTGATTGGGAAACTGGATGGATTTGGTTTTGCCAAAGGACGTGTTGGGTCTTCGGATGATGTTGGAAAATCTATGATTGAAGCTTTTTCTGGTTTTGCTATTTGATCCCCCCAACCCTCACGCTTCGGCTTGAGGGTTTTCTTTGTGCGGCGCTGTGAATACTTGTGCTGCCCACTTTCCTGAATCAGAATCCATCCATGACCTGAATCCATTTTTTCTCCTGATAGTCTGGCGCGAACACAGGGTTCGTGCGCCTAATTTTCAGGAGAAAACCATGCAGGACATGCTTTTCGGCGCCGCTCTGGCGCTACTTGCCGACGGTGCGGTTATCGAACAGACGGCATCGGCACCTCTCACCTACCGAATCATCCACCAGGGCGCGTCCGTGCCCCTCTCTGGCGGCATCGTACAGAGATTGAGAATCGGCCAGCACATCCGGGAAGTCTGCACCGTGAATGGAAGAAAGCGGTTTTATCTTCGCTGACGCGCATCACATCCAGCCCTCACACTTCGGGTGGGGGCTTTCGCATGTCGGGGCACGCCACAAGAACCGCGAGCAATGGGTCATATTTGCCCTGTAGCGCATTTTCCAACCACAGTTGGGGCTTGGATGGCCTTGGGGCGTGCCAAACCTCCCGCAACGCATGGCCTCGGCAAACCCGATATTTTGGAAAACCCAAAACCGCGCCTCTGTGCATCTTTGTTTTCTGTTATAGATATACAAAGATGCTATAAATAGGTTGTTGTTCCGGGGTGTAAGCGCAACGTATTGAAATAACAACTTAAAAGATGCTTTTATTGTAATGTGTGTCTATCATTATGGAGCACGGTTCCGGTAGAAAAAAAGGCCACCCAAGATTGACCTGGGCGGCCCCTGTCCTGCGGAAACGCCCGGAAGCGTCAGGTGAACCTATCCGTTAGGGCGGTATGAATTCCTCTGGCCTCCGCGCCTGAACGGAAGATCAAAGGCCCCTGATTGCCACCTCCGGGTGCGGAGTTTTTGGAGATTGATCCCGGTGGGGGATCATAAGGCGGCAACCTGCCCTATGTCGCCAAAATACACTTGCGGCCCCGCCACGTACATGCCTGGTACATAGAAACTGTCCGGTATCTTCTCCCGGTATGAACCCGGCATTTCGCCGAATCCTTCAGGAGATTGACATGAAAGCACACGTACACACGGCCACGGGCCGCGCGAACATCTTCCAGGACGATACGGGCGTGCATCTGCGCGTTCTTGAGACAAACGGAAACGTCTGGGAGGCAGGGTTTTTCCCAGCCGAGAAGTGGGATGAGCTGCCGCAGGCGTGGCAAGCGGCATTATCTTTGGCGCGGGAGATCATCTCTCCAGACTTTGGCACACGGCACTAAGGGAGGAAAAGGTTATGAAAACAGTAGTTTTTCTCCCGGAAATGAAGGCGATAAGTGGTACTAGGAGCATTGACCGCAATTTGGTTGAAGCGCGTGACGGGCGGGATCTGGACAAGGTATTGGCCTCCGCCGGCACCATCCAGATCATGCCCAAGGATGCGCTCAAGCCCTTTGGCCAAGCCCGCAAGGCGGTTGACCGGGTGTTGTTGCGAAAAGGTACCCGTTTCTTCGGTGGCTTCATGGTCGCCGATGCAGTGGTCACGGAAGTCCAAGCTGAGTTGGAAAAAATCAGCCTAGACTTTGAAGCAGCGAAAGCCAGACTCATTGCGGACCTTCCGGGTTTGATCGCCCTTCGGGTGTCCGAAGCGCCGGAATGGGGGGACGTAATTCGTGCCAACGCCCCGTCCACTTTGGATCTCGCAGAAAACATCAGCTTCGGTTGGGTGAAAGCCCCCATCGACCTGGCAGATCCGGAGATTGTGGAGACCCTCAAAGGCGATCCGCTGGCAATAAAAATTGCCCGAGAGATGGCTCAGATGGCTTCTACTCATCTCAGCAAGCCTCAGACGGGCAAGAAGGGCATCGCCGGCCTCTCAGTGCTTCAGGCTATACGGGTGAAAGCTCAGGCCCTGAGCTTCATTGATAGCCGCCTGGGGGGCCTTGTAGCTGCCCTTGATGCAGTTATCTGCGACGCAAACGCGGCCAAGGGCACGCCAATGCAGTCGGCGAGCGCCCTCGTGGTTGGCGGCGTACTTCAGGGTATGACCAAGGCGTCCGCGATACTCGCCGTTGGTGAGGCGGGTGCATTCGATGTGCCCTCACCGGTCGATCCGATTCTGGGTACTCCTGATGCTGACGATGATGTCACTGCAGACGCATCAGTGGCCATTCCTGTCGCCACTCCGGCTGTCCCGGTATCCTCTTGGGCCTTCTGATCCCCCCACACCCCTCGCTTCGGCTTGGGGTTTTTTTGTGGTTGTTCACGAGGGTTGCGCAGGGTGTCTTTCTGAATGCACTTTCGATCAAGAACGGGTATTCTAGGCCCAGAATGCACAGCATGGTAATAAGCGGGTATAAAAGCGGGTATGATTTCACACCACTAGATTACCAGTTCCTTTGTAAACATTATGATAGGAGCGTAATGACCTTTTCATCCCTCAAAAATCATCTGCTCATTGCCATGCCTGAGCTGCACGACGGCGTTTTTGATCGCACCGTGATCGTGGTGTGCGAGCACAATGCCGAGGGCGCTATGGGCGTGGTCATCAATCGTTTGGTGGATATCAACATGTCTGATGCCCTGCGTGCGGTGGATATCCAGCCTTCAGAAGAAATGATCCATCGTCCAGTGTACTGGGGCGGGCCCGTACAACCCCAGCACGGATTTATCCTGCACTCGCCGCGTGGCGAATGGCTTTCCAGTCTGGAGATTAATGACGATCTGGCGCTGACTAGCTCGCCGGATATTCTGCAGGCCATTGCCCAGCACGAAGAGCCGCAGCGTTACCTGCTGACCCTGGGCTATGTCGGCTGGGGCGCGCAGCAACTGGAAGAGGAGCTGAAGGAGAATGCCTGGCTGCACGGTCCCCTGGATATGGCAGTGGTCTTTGATCTGCCCGCCAGTGAGCGCTGGCAGGCCGCGGCGCGCTTGCTGGGAGTGGATATGCGGCTGCTCAGTGGTGCGGCGGG
>JAAOMR010000361.1 GCA_018853935.1 Acidithiobacillus ferrivorans | reverse complement strand
GTAAGGCGGAGCATCGGGAATATGGCCGGGCGCATATTCAGATCAAAGAGGCGGTTGGCCCTTTGCTACCCTTTGGTGCCGCCGGTGACGCCGAAGAAGTCTGGATGAGTCATGGTGACCGGATTGAATCCATGCCCGATGGTTTCCGGGTGCTGGCCAGCAGTGCCAATTCGCCGCTGGCGGCTATTGGTGATCCAGTTCGGAACTTCTACGGCGTGCAGTTCCATCTGGAAGTGGCCCATACGCCCCGCGGTGCGGAGATGCTCACCGCCTTTGTGCGTGGCGTTTGCGGATGCACCGGTGACTGGACCATGCACTCCTACGTGGATACGGCAGTGGCGACGATCCGCGCCCAGGTGGGTAAGGGTCGGGTTATTGCCGCGCTCTCCGGCGGAGTGGATTCGGCTGTGGCTGCGGTGCTCATTCATCGCGCTATCGGCGAGCAGATCACCTGTATTTTTGTGGATAACGGTTTGCTGCGCTTTGGCGAAGCGGAGAAGGTGGCTACCGTATTCCGCAATTATTTCCAGATTCCCCTGCAGGTAGTCGATGCGCGTCAACGTTTTCTGGAAGTGCTTGCGGATGTTACCGATCCCGAAAAGAAGCGCAAAGCCATCGGTAATTTGTTCATCGAGATTTTTGAGGAAGAGTCGAAGCAGTTGGAAGGCGCCGACTTTTTGGCGCAGGGTACCCTGTATCCTGACGTGATCGAGTCCATTTCCTTTAAGGGGCCGAGCGCAACCATTAAGTCCCACCATAACGTGGGTGGCTTGCCGGAGCGCATGCACTTGCAACTGGTCGAGCCCTTGCGTGAGCTGTTCAAGGATGAAGTGCGGGAGTTGGGCCGTGAGCTGGGTATGCCCGAAGAAGTTATCCGTCGTCAGCCGTTCCCCGGACCGGGCCTCGCGATTCGCTGTTTGGGTGCAATTGACGAGCTGCGTCTGGAAGTCTTGCGCCGTGCTGACCGGATTGTCATGGAAGAAATCCGCGAGGCCGGATTGTATGACCGCCTCTGGCAGGCCTTTGCGGTATTGCTGCCGGTGCGTAGTGTGGGGGTGATGGGGGATGCGCGGACCTATGACGAAACCATTGCATTGCGTGCCGTGGAGTCGGCGGATGGGATGACCGCCGACTGGGCGCATCTACCCTATGGAGTGCTGGGTCGCATTTCCACCCGGATCATCAATGAAGTTGCTGGTGTGAATCGCGTGGTCTACGATATTTCATCAAAGCCGCCGGCTACGATTGAGTGGGAATAGTCACCGCTCCCTCCCCTTTGTATGGCACTTTGCACGCCTCGATATCATCGTTAATTCCTTTGTATAGGAATATCGGGATGGTCGTGACACATTTTGTGTTTCTATATTTGGTCGATGCGTGTAAATTATGATACAATATCAATCTAGTAGGTGTTTTATCACGAATTGGTCGCGGTTCTGCTCTTTATCGGAAGTGCTCTGAGAAAAACAAAATAAGGAGTGCTCTCGCTGGTACGGAGGATAGCAAAACCATGAAGATTAAATTGCCGGAACTGTCCCGGGATTTGGTGCAGCTCAAGGCCCAACGCTGGGTGGTTAAAATCGGTAGCAGTTTGCTGACGGATGATGGCAAAGGCCTTAATGTCGATGCCATCCGCAGTTGGGTGCGGCAGATTTTGGCGCTTCGTCGATCCGGTATTGAGGTGGTACTGGTCTCCTCCGGTTCCGTCAGCGCGGGTGCTCAGCGTTTGGGTTGGACGGAACGCCCGACGACACTGCAAGCACGTCAGGCGGCTGCCAGTGTCGGGCAATCGGCATTGATCCATACCTATGAAGAGATGTTGCGGGAAGGGGATAGACCAGGCGAAGTTCCGCTGCATTGTGGACAGGTCTTGCTGACCCATGATGATTTGCGGAGCCGCCGTCGATATTTGAATGCACGATCCGCGTTGCGGACGCTGCTGGATATGAATGTGCTACCCATCATCAACGAAAACGACACGGTCTCTTATAACGCGATTAATCTGGGAGACAACGATACTCTGGCGGCGGTCGTGAGTAATTTGCTCGATGCGGATCTCCTGGTGATTCTGACGGATCAGGATGGCCTTTTTGACGCCGACCCGCGGTGCTGTCCCGATGCCCGGCTGCTGACCGAGGTGAACGCCGGGGCAGCCATGCTGGAGCGCATTGCCGGAGGTGGGGGATCAGGTGTTGGTACCGGCGGCATGTTGGCGAAGGTCCGGGCAGCGGCTCGCGCTGCACGTTCCGGTACCTCTACCATTATTGCCAATGGCCGCTGCGAAAATGTGCTGTTGCGCCTGCAACGCGGGGAAGCGATTGGTACGTTTATACATGCACGCCTGCCTACCCTGGCGGCGCGCAAGCGTTGGCTAGCCGGGCATTTGCGAGCGCATGGTACGTTGCATCTGGATGCGGGCGCGGCGCACGCTTTGCTGCGTGACGGAGGTAGCCTGCTACCCGTCGGGGTCACCGCCATCGAGGGCAAATTTCGCCGCGGGGATCTGGTGCTCTGTAAAGATCCTTTCGGTCATGAAATCGCCCGCGGTCTGGTAAACTGGGATGCACTGGTGGTCGCCCGCAGCCTCGGAAAAAACAGTAGCGAACTCGCTGACGATCCCGAAGCGGCGGAAGGCGTACTGATTCATCGCGATAACCTCGTCGTCAACGATCTCTTGTCGGCTGAGCCAACTTCCCTTCCATAGGCAGAATCTGCTTGGACATAATGTGGACGTCCTGCTGCTGGTGCGCCAGTACCACGTTGTGGCGGAGCAGACTTTCCACCACGGAAGCCCGCAGGTCTGTCTGTACATTAAAGCTTTTATTGCAGTCATCCAGATACACGCGCAAATAGAATTGCAGCGCATTTTCGCTGACGTCCAGCAAGAGTGCGGTGGGAGGAATACCACGCGGATCATCCTGTAATACATCGGGATGATTTTGACCTTCTGCTACCAGGAGCTCCTTCACCAGAGAGATATCTGCGTCGTGCGCAATGTTGAAGGGAATCATGAGGCGCAGCACACTGTTCGTATACATCCAGTTAGTCACCTGACCGGCGATCAATTCAGAATTTGGAACGAAAACCTCGGTGCGATCAAAAGTAAGGATCAGAGTGTAACGGATGCTCATTTTTTGCACATAGCCCTGGGTAGTACCTACCTGAATCCAGTCACCGACCCGTATAGGACGCTCCAGAAGTAGAATCAGGCCAGAGACAAAGTTATTTACGATATTTTGCAGGCCAAAGCCAATACCCACGGATAATGCGCCAGCGATAATGGCGAAATTGTGCAGTGCCACACCCGCGGTGGAGAGTGCGATGAGTATGGCGATAATGAATCCGGTATATCTGACGATGGATAACACCGAATGGCGGGCCCCACTTTCCATGTGGCCAATAATACGGGAATGATTAGTCAGATATTGCTGAACCACGGTATTGATGTTGAACAGCAGGATGAGCAGCAGGATGGCGATTGCCCAGCGAAAGGGCTGGACATGAAAACTGCCGACGGCGAAGCCGGTGATAAAATATTTCCAGAGGAGCGTAAAACCGGCATGCGTCAGGCCCCAGGCATACAAGATGAACGCGGCTATCCCCAGCCACACGAAGGTGTGACTGATAGTGCTTAACCAGGCGATCCACGGCAGTGGCTGGTCATCTTTAAGATTCAGGCGGTGGCGCAGGAAACGCTGCCAGTGACTGGAGGGCTGCGGTGGTTGGGACCAGAAATCGGTCAGTCCCCAGGAAAAAAAGAGGCCAATGCCAAAGGCGAACAGAGACATCAGCAGACCAAAGAACAGATAGTTCGATAGATTGCGGTAGCCCAGGATGGTGAATGCGGCGGTGACCATTAACGCCAGGAGTGTAAGTGCTCTGAGCAATGGGTAAGTATGGAAGGGCTTGTGCGCACCCACCCTCCAGATCAGCCAAAATACCGCACCAAGTAGTGTCAGATGATATACGGAGTAAAAGAAGTCCTGGTGCGTCAGAGAGAGTGGGTCGCTGGGAGCCATGACGAGCCAGGCAAGGCCAAATACGGCGAGAGTGGCAATGGATCGTAACCTGCGCAGCGTAGAACGCAGCGTTTGCGGTGGCCAGCCAAAATGTTGGCTGACCACCCCGGAGGGTCTTAATGCCAACGCAAGAAACATAGCAGTAAAGGCGTAGCCACCCCACGTGACTAATAAGAGCATAATCAAGGGCGATAAGGTGTTGGTAAAAGCGCTAATCGCCGCGATGGTGCTTATCCCCGCCAGCAAAGGCACGTAGTGATAGAAATTGTTTTTTGCAATGGGCAAGGGGTGCTGGCGGTGTATTTTTCTCGCCAGTGGCGCACGCAAAAACAGTGACAATACAAAGATAACTACGCCAATGGCAAAGGATATCTGCAAGCTTTTCTGCGTAAAAATAGATTGGCCATTCTGCATGAGCCAGAACTCCCGTTCACCCACCCAGGTGCTGATCGGGACGGATTGCAGGGCAAGCGCCTGTTGCCAGAGATTGTGATCACGCTGCAACAGCATTGCGGCATGCAGCGCTTCCTGCTTCTGATGGATTTTCTGGGCCAGATCCGCACTGGCGATTGCGAGGACCTTGCAGGTGGCAAGCTCTCCGCTGAGATTTTTTTGCTCACCCTGTAGTTTCAGCCGTAACGTACTGAGATTCTTTGGTTCACCGGCCACAGCGGATCCCAGTATACCCAGACTTTTATCTATTTGGTTGAGGTTGCCGCTCCTTTCGGTTATGCACTGGTGCGCGTTGTGGCTGAGCGCATCTACGGTTTTCTGCCAGTATAGAAGCTGTTGTAAATCGACGTTTTTTGATAAATCCTGGTGTATCGATTGCAGCACCGCGCTGGTCTGTGACACCGGTGTGCTGGAGGCGTGTGCCAACCGTGGAAAAATCAGTATGATAAGGCATATACCTAACAAGGATAAATAAGAAAAAATATGCCTTTTGTTAAAAATATTCCAGTTATTGATCCATAAAATGTTCGTCCGATGAATCACATACCGCTCCTTTGCTGAAGCCATTTATGAAGCCATAAATGGGCATCGGGTTGCGTGGGGGGTCATCTTATCACAAGTGATGCTGGTGTGCTTCTGCATGCGGCTTGTTGTAGTCACGTGGCCACCCTGCTAGGTGCTGATTTGCATGATAAAAACAACAAGAAGGAGGTGCACCGTCGGCATATAGCGACAGGTTGAAGGGGGCGTGGTCCTGAGGCCCGACTTTTTTGCGGGGCATGTCTGCTGGATGATGCATCTGCAAAGCGGCTGCGGCCTTTCATAAGTAGGCGTTTTGGCTTTCCCACACGCTGGTGTTGTTGACCTTTCGGTATCTGTGGCATGGAAAGTGCTTAAGTGTAAGGTGTGTGATCATCATTATGAGGGATTAGTCATGAAAAAGCCCATTTATAGTGCTCTGCTTGTGGCACTGGTTGCCGCACCTTTCATCGCTTTGGGAGGTTTTGTGCAGGAGGTGACGCCGCTGGATTCAACAACGGCTGCCCCTGCCCGACCGATGGTAACCAGTGGTCAGCGGGCGGTGGGCGAGGCGCAGTTGGTGATGGGTCATGTTGAGCAGGCGAACTGGCTGCTGCTCACCCCGGAGGCGTCCAATCACCCATCTTCATCGGCCCCGCATCATCAGGTGGTGTCTGTGGCGGTATGCTCCCTGTAGCCAGGTAGGCAGCAGGTGACTGTTCCCCGTTTTTGATTGAGAAAAATGTGGAGGAAATTATGTCTACTAACAAATGGCGTTTCCTGCTGTCAGCGACAGCATTAGGTGCAGGTATCCTGCTATTGTCGAACCCGGTGTTTGCGGATGGGGATGGCTGGGGTGGTCCGTCCATGAATTTATCTATCGGTGTCCCTGGCGTTATTTACTCAGCGCCAAGCTATTACCGGGCACCGCCAGCTTACTACTATGCGCCGCCCCCACCCCGGCGCTGGTACCGGCATCACGAATATCGCTGGCACCGTGAGCATGAGGATCGGCGCTGGGGTGATGATGATTGAGATGGCGGTTAGTAGGTGGCGCGCCCATGGTAATACGGTTAATGGATGATGGCGCGCCGTGCGCTGCGCGCTAGTAAAGGAAGCACGGCTTTTTGTAGCATGGGGGGTAAGGCGATCGGTTTAAGCAGCATTTTTATCGCCATATCGAAGGGGTAGTGATGCCTTATCCAATTGCCCATGCGGCGTCGAAATGCCGAGAAATCCTCTGGAGAGAATTGTTGCCCGGGATTTTTTACTTCAAAAGCGTTTTTGAGGGCCAGATAGCTGTCTTCCTGATCTGCCTCGGCTACACGTTTCCAGAGTTCGCGGCTGATGCGCCAGCGTGAATTTTTTTCACGCGCTTGGTATTGCAGAAAAAAGCGGTAGAAATATTTATAGTGGTGGATTTCATCGGCGCGAATGCGGGCAGCGATCTGGCGTAGTACGGCCTCCGGGCTGGCCGCCTGAATCATCGTATAGAAGCTGGCCGTACCCGTCTCGACGACGCAGCGTGAAGCCATTTCCAAGGCATGTGTGGGTCCCAGTAACTCAGTGCGACAGTAGGGTACATAAGCCTCTACAAAGCCCTGATAAGCGCGTTCCCAATCAAAACCCGGCCAAACAGTGAGCACATATTGGCGCAGTGCGTGCCCATGTTGTACCTCTTCGAGCTCCCACTCCTGGCGTAACCACGCAGTGGCGCTTACATTCTCCCGATAGTAATTCACCAGGTTACGGGTGTAGAGATCAGACAGTGTTTCTACGAAGGAAGCACCGGCTAATAGATAAAACCAGTCCATATTGTCGATGATTTTTTCTTTTTCAATGGCCGCGTAAGGAATATCGGCCAGAGACCAGGTCGGACGGACGTCATCTGCGGGCATTGTATCTGCCGCCTCCTTAAAATTCTGGCAGTGGGGTTAACGATTGTAGCGCATATCTTGTGGTGATGCCCATGTGGCGACAAAGGCGGTACGTCTCTTCCGGCTTTGCCAATGCCCGCAATGCTCGACACGGCCCGGCAGACAGCCGTACTCAATGCCTCCATGCTGATGCCATCTGGCGGGGCCGGGTGCGGCTGACGTATCATCCACAAAGGCAAATTTGCGTCGTTAAGGAAGATATCATGGCGTTGTGTATAGAGTTGCATTCCATGAATCCACAGCCGCGACTGCTGGCGCAAGCGGTTGAGGTGCTGCGTGCGGGGGGCTTGCTGGTCTATCCTACAGATACCTGTTACGCCTTGGGTTGCATGATTGCGGCGCGGGAGTCGCAGGAGCGGTTGCGGCGCATCCGGCAACTGGATTTGCAGCATGACCTCTCGCTCCTGTTCTCCAGCATTTCCCAATTGGCGGACTATGCCAAGCTGGACGATCGCGCCTATGCACTGCTGCGCAAGACCTTGCCCGGACCTTATACCTTCATTCTGCCAGCTACCAAAGATGTACCGCGCCGTCTCGCTGACCCGCGCAAACGCAGTATTGGCGTGCGGATACCCAAAAATCCCTTGTGCGAAAATCTCATTACGGATTTGGGGGAGCCATTGATGAGTTCCACCCTGCAACTTCCGGGCGCCAGTGCGCCACTGACGGATCCAGACGAAATTTGCGAGGCGTTGGGGAATCAGGTGGATATGGTGCTGCTCTCGGGTGTGGGTGGGGTGCTCTGTTCGACGGTGGTGGATCTTCTGCAATGGCCGCCGCGGGTGCTCCGTGAAGGCGTTGGTGACCCAGGGTTGCTGGGCCTCAGTGTTGCCGTCCAGTGTCCCGTGCCGCATTAGGCGGACGGGGCATTACGCTGATATACTGCGTCCATGTCTGATGCTGCGCAATTTATCCGAACCCTGGCCATTTGGGCCATCCCTGTGCTCTTCGCTATTACCGTGCATGAGGTGGCCCATGGCTGGGTCGCCTGGAAGCGGGGTGATCCTACCGCTATGCTCATGGGTCGGCTGACCCTGAATCCGATTAAACACATTGATCCTCTTGGAACGATTTTGCTGCCGGGCATACTACTTCTGTTTCACTCTCCTTTTCTCTTTGGTTACGCCAAGCCGGTACCAGTCAATTTTGGCGGACTGAAAGACCCTAAACGCGATATGGTGCTTGTCGCCATCGCCGGGCCGGTCGCTAACCTGTTGATGGCCTTCTTCTGGACGCTGGTGTTGTGGTTGGGTGGACATCTTCCCGGTGTCGTGGCGTATATTGGTGAGCCCATGCAGTTGATGGGCGAGGCGGGCATTATGATCAATGTCATTCTGATCATTTTTAATCTGATCCCTATTCCGCCTCTGGACGGTGGTCGGGTGGCAGTGGGGCTCTTGCCGGCATCAGCCAGTATTGCCCTGAGCCGGGTAGAGCCTTACGGGTTCATTATTTTGATTGTACTGCTGTTTACCGGCGTACTGTGGTCCGTTCTGGGTCCTCTTTTCCTGTTGATGCGCAACTTTTTTCTGACGATCGGCGCTTTGTGATGAGCGAGATCATTGTTTCCGGCATGCGACCGACGGGGCACCTGCATCTGGGGCATTATCACGGCGTACTCAAAAACTGGCTGCGTTTGCAGGACACAGCGGAATGTTATTTTTTTGTTGCCGACTGGCATGCGCTGACCACCCATTATGAAACGACACAAGGAATCAGTGCGGCAGTCTGGGATCTGCTCATTGAATGGCTGGCGGTGGGGGTGGACCCGGACAAGGCCGTGCTCTTTATTCAATCTCACGTGCCACAGCACGCGGAGTTGGCACTTCTGCTGGGGATGTTGACGCCTCTGCCCTGGCTGGAACGGGTGCCGACCTTCAAGGATCAGCAAGAAAAGTTGCGGGAGCGGGATCTTGCTACCTTTGGATTTCTGGGTTATCCACTGTTGATGACGGCTGACATACTGCTTTATGACGCCCACAAGGTGCCGGTGGGAGCGGATCAGGTGGCGCATCTGGAGATCAGCCGGGAGCTGGCGCGGCGTTTCAACAGTCTCTATGGGCGTGATGCCGGTGCTACGGCGCAAGTGGAAAAGGGCCTGCAGGCCATGGGTAAGCGCGCGGCGAAGACGTTTAGCGCCTTACAGCAGCGTTTTCAGCAAAATGGGGACGCGCTGGCGGTGACCGAGGCCGCGGAGTTTCTCGGACAACAGGCGGGGCTCAGCGCCGGGATGCGCGAGCAACTTCTGGCCCATCTGGAGGGCAAGGGCCGGGAAATTCTC
>JAAOMR010000360.1 GCA_018853935.1 Acidithiobacillus ferrivorans | reverse complement strand
TCGGAACGACACAGCCTTTGGAGCCACGCCGCATGATGACATGGCTACCGGATTGGCGAATTTTCGTAAACCCCAATCGTTCAAGTGCCCGAACTGCCGTGGCACCGGAGACATGCGGTAGCTTAGGCATGTGCGGGAACGCTGAACATCGTGACCAGTGGATGTCCAGGTGCAGGTAAAGGAAACTCGGATAAATAGAGTGCTGTTGCCTCGGTTAAGTTGGCAATAGCCTCCTCAACTGTTTCCCCTTGGGTCGTCGTGCCGGTTTCGGGATTGAGGGCAACATATCCGCCTTCTTCGGCAGGGGTAAGAACCGCAGTTAATTCCATGACTATGGCTCCGAGGGCAGG
>JAAOMR010000036.1 GCA_018853935.1 Acidithiobacillus ferrivorans | reverse complement strand
GAGATTGTTGGTCGGAACCCGTTTTTTCCAGCCAAACAACGTGTCTACTTCGACGGCCTTATGATCGTCGGTGATGCGGTGGACGATGATCTCGCCTTCCTTCTCCAGTTGCCACATGTGATCATGGATGTCGTCCATCCGCTCACCCAGGTCCACCGTGCGCCGGTCAACATGATTACGCACCCAGGCCGTAGCCGCCTCAGCTTCGTTCGCCGAAAGATTCGTATCCTGAAAAAAAGCGCCGTGACCCGCTACGCCCTGCTGCGTGCTGTTGTCGCTCATGATGGTCTCCTTGGCCGTTAGGCCACTTGCTGCGAATATGTTCTACACGTACCCAAGTAGTTGACTATTGTGCTCCACAATAATTCCGTTGCCAAGTAAATGGCTATACAATTATTATTGTGGGCGGTGTTTTGTGTTTATGTCTCCGGATGGGTTCCAGGTGCACTTCTGCACATAAAAACAAATGGATGTGATATTATGGGAAACTTGGGACTGGCGCAGATTCCGGCACCGGGGGAGATTGCCGAACGTTGTCGCGCATTGTATCTGGCTCCGGCAGTGTGCAGTAAAGGATGGTTGCCGAACCTGTTTTGGCGACCTGCGACGCGGGATAATCCCTTCGGGACGTTGCGGGTGGATCCCTGGGAGCTGGAAGTGCTTTTTGCCGCGATTGGCGGTGAATCTGCCCTGTCGCGGGCGGCACTGGAACAGCGCGCGCCCGGTCGCGCTGGATTCATTGAGCGCTCCATTGCCCATGGTGAATTGCCACTGCTGAGTTTTCGTGAGGATATTCCTTAAGTTATGCCAGCGCTGCCCCGCATTGCGATTCTCTCGCACCATACCGGGTTGTACTCGACCCGTCGCCTGCTGGATGCGGTTGCCGCGGCGGGCGCAGAACCCGTATTGCTTCAGCCTGAGCATTGCTTGCTGATGTTAGATAATACCGAGGCGCGGCTTTACTACAGGTCCGCTCTTTTGGCGCCCTGCACCGCAGTGATTCCGCGAGTAGGTGGTCCGCTGACGCACTTAGGGTCACGCCTGCTCCGTTTTTTTGCGGGGGAAGGCAGCTGCTGCCTCAACAGTGCGGAATCGTTGGAGTTGTCCCGCGACAAATTTGCTTCTTTGCAGGTCCTGGTTGCCGCGGGTGTTGCGGTGCCGAAGACGGCCTATTTCACGCAGCTGGAGCAGCGTGATCTGGCAGTGTCTGCCGTGGGTACGCCCTTGGTACACAAACTGCTCAGTGGTTCCCAGGGGGTGGGCGTCAGTCTGGCGGAGACGGATATAGCGGCACGGGGGATGCTGGACACCTTTCTTCATCTGCAACACGAAGCGATGGTTCAGCGCTTTCTTCCAGGGCGTCAGGATTTTCGGATGATCGTCCTCTTCGGCGAGGTGGTTGCGGCCATGCGCAGGGAGGCTTCTACTGAGGATTTTCGCAGCAACCTGCATTGCGGGGGCCGGGCGTCGGCGCTGCCGGATTTGCCGGAAGATTTTGCCGCCATTGCCCGCCTGTCGGCGGCTGCACTAGGTCTGGGTTTTGCCGGGGTGGATATCATGCTGGCGGAAGATCAGCAGCCCCTGGTACTGGAAGTAAATCCCGTCCCCAGCTTGGAAGGTATCGAAGGAATCACCGGTCAGGATATCGCCGGTACTTTGGTTAAAGCGCTTTTACAGCAGGCCCTGTCCCCATCTCTGCAACCGCCGTTGTAATCCAGTCTTGCGCTTGCTGGTTGAGGGCTGCGGCTTTACCTGCGGGGGCTAGTGCGGGGCCGATCTGCACCTCAACCACCCCCGGCCATTTGCGCCAATCTGCGCGTGGCCAGAAACACCCGCTATTCACGGCGATGGGCAGGAGCGGAACCTGAGCGCGAATGGCCAGGCCAGCGGCCGTGCTGCTGAAAGGACCAACCTCGCCGCAGGGGTGGCGGGTGCCTTCCGGGAAGATCACTACGTTAAAGCCTGCCGCCAGGCGGGCTTTGCCTTCTTCAATCACCTCCACTAAGGCCTGTCTGCCAGCGTCGCGGTCGATACCGATGGGCCAGGACAGATGCAGGCCCCAGCCAATCACCGGGATACGGAGGAGTTCCTTTTTCAGGACATAGGAGAGTCGTGGGAAGATGCACCAGAGGAGCAGTGTCTCCAGTGCCGATTGATGGTTGGCGACGATGACGCAGGGCGTGGCGGGAATGTTGGCGAGGCCGCAAACCCGATAACGCAGGCCACAACTCCAATGGAGCCAACCGACGCCAGTACGTGCCCATAAACGACTGGTCCAGACCCGCGCTGTCAGCGGCAACAGGGTGACGACCAGGCTGAAAAAGGCCCAGACCAGGGTCCAGATCGTAAAACCAATGTAGAACAAGCTGCTGCGAATGGTACGTATCACGGAATGCCGAGAATGGCGTGTACCGCCGCGTTAAGATCCGCAAAAACGGAGACGCCCGCCGCTTCCGCTGCCAAACGCATGCTTTGGCCTTTGCCCGTCAGCACCAGCATGGGCTGTGCACCGGCTGCACGCGCGGCGACCATATCGCGCATACTGTCACCGATGGCGGGAACCTGTTCCAGCGAGATCTGCAGGCGCTCCTGTATCTCGCGAAGCAGGCCGGGCGCTGGCTTGCGACACGCGCATTCTGCTTCCGGAGTATGGGGACAGAAGAAAATGGCATCTATCCGACCGCCTACGGCAGCGAGTTCCTGACGCATACGCCGATGAATAGCGGTCAGGGTACGGATATCGAAAAGCCCCCGACCCACACCGGACTGATTGGTGGCTACCACCACCTGGTAGCCCGCGCGGTTCAGCCGCGCAATAGCCTCTAGACTGCCCGGAATAGGGCGCCACTCGGCGGGAGATTTGATAAAGGCGCTACTGTCCTCGTTGATGACACCGTCACGATCAAGGATCACCAGTTGCCCCATCAGACCCCCTGTAACTGCGAAAAGTCGGCGATGCGCAGAAACGCCTCCTGGAGTTGGGCAAGCAGGGCGAGACGGTTCTGGCGGAGTACAGGTTCTTCAGCAAGGACCATGACCGCATCAAAAAATTGATCGACCGAGGGACGTAAGCCCGCGAGCAGGTCTAACGTGGCGGCATATTGGCGTTTTGCGAGCTGCACATGAACGGGTTGCGCCAAGACTTGCCAGTGTTCCCACAGCGTGCGCTCTGCGGGATCCGCAAAGTGCCGCGGGTCTACTTGCCAGTCGGCGCAGAGGGTTTCCTTGCGTAATAGATTGTTGATCCGTTTGATCAGCGCCGCCAGAGCATCCGCCGCCGCATGTTCGGCCTGGAAAAGGGCGATGGCCTCAAGACGCTGGCGCGCATCCAGTGGCTCGTGGGGTTGGCGGCAGAGCACGGCGGCGATCTGGTCGGCACGAAAGCCCTCTTCCCGGAAATGGACACGCATCCGATCCTGAAAGAAGTCGAGCACTGCAGTCCGCGTCTCTGTTCTGTTCTTGGCAAAAGTACTGCCGTAAGCAGTCAGCGTACTGGTTACCGCTGTGTCCAGATTCAGGGGCACCCGAGCATCCAGCACAATGCGCAGCACCCCCAGTGCGGCGCGGCGCAGGGCGAAGGGGTCGCGGTCACCGGTGGGCACTTTGCCGATGGCGAAAAAGCCGCAGAGGGTGTCCAGTTTGTCGGCGATAGCCAGGCACTGCCCGTGCGCATCTGCCGGAATTTCATCATCGCGACCACTGGGCATATAATGTTGGGTGATGGCTGTGGCAACACGGATATTTTCGTCGTCATGTCGGGCGTAGTGGCCGCCCATGATGCCCTGCAATTCCGGGAACTCGCCCACCAGGCCGCTGAGCAGGTCACTTTTGCAAAGTGCTGCGGCGCGGTCCATGTCGCCTGCATCTACCGCAAAGTGCGGCGCGAGGGCTGCTGCAAGTGTCTGCAGGCGCATGGTTTTGTCGAAAATGCTGCCGAGGCCGTCCTGAAACAGCACTCCGGCGAGTGCGGCCCGTCGCGTCTGCAAGGAGACCTGGCGATCCTGATCCCAGAAGAAGGCAGCGTCGGCCAATCGGGCGCGCAGTACCCGGTTATTCCCGTTGATGACGACCTGCGCATCCAGGCTATGCAGGTTGGCCGCGAACAGATAATGGGGCACCAGACACCCATCCTGGCCGCGCAGGGGGATATAACGCTGGTGCTGCATCATGACCGTGATCAGCGCTTCTTCCGGTACCCGCAGATAGTCCTCGGCGAAACTGCCGGCGAGAATGACCGGCCATTCGTTGAGTCCGGTGATCTCGTCCAGCAAAGCATCTGGCAGGATGGGATTGACGGCCATCTCACGAGCTAAATCTACTATTTTGCGGGCGATGTGCGCGCGCCGCTCTGCAAAGTCCACCATCACCTTTGCCTGTAGTAAAGACTCGGCGTAATCGGCGGGGTTGGTAATCTGGACCGCCTGGGGATGATGGACGCGATGCCCGAAGCTTTCTCCGCCGGCATTCAGACCAAAAACATGCCAGTCCAGCACCTGTTGGCCCTGACGCAGCAAAAGCCAGCGCACCGGACGCAGGAAACTATCGGAGCTTGCCCCCCAATGCATACGTTTGCGCAGGGGTAAACTGGCCACCAGTTTGCTGGCGATCGCGGGTAACAGAACATGACTGTCCTGGGCCGCGCCGACTTCCCGCCAGGCAAGGACGGGACCTTTATCCGTCTCCAGCGTGAGCAGATCGTCAACGCTGACCTCGCAGGAACGGGCAAAGCCTTCTGCTGCCGCCGTGGGTTTGCCCTGCGCATCGCGGGCGCGCTCTACAGGCGGACCACGGCGCAGGGTTTCCTGCCGTAGACTCTGCCGGGACACGTCTTTAATCCAGAGAGCGAGTCGTCGCGGAGTGACATAGCTGCGGATGCTTCCATACTGCAACCCGGCTTTGTCGAGTAATTGGCCCACGATCTCGGTCGCGGCATCTTGCAGAGGCATTTGTTCCCGCGCCGGCAATTCTTCACAACCCAACTCCAGCAGGAGGTCTTCAGGCGCTGACATCTTGGCTCCGCAGTAAGGGATGGCCGAGGGCAGTACGCGCTTCGGCATAGTTCTCGGCGACGCCACGGGCGAGAGTACGGACGCGGCCGATGAATCGCGCGCGCTCGTTGACGCCGATGGCATGGCGGGCATCCAGCAGGTTGAAGGTGTGGGAGCAGTCTAGCACCCGTTCGTAGGCGGGCAGAGGGAGCTGCGCTGCCAGCAACGCGCGGCAGTCTTTTTCTGCCTGATCGAAGCGCTGGAAGAGGTCTTCTACCGGTGCCAGCTCAAAGTTATAGCGGGATTGCTCCACTTCGTTCTGATGAAACACATCTCCGTAGAGTACGCCGGGGGTCCACACGAGATCATAAACGCTCTCTACGCCCTGCAGATACATGGCTAGTCGCTCCAGACCATAAGTGACTTCCCCCATCACGGGATGACAATCCAGACCGCCCACCTGCTGGAAATAGGTGAACTGGGTGACTTCCATTCCATTCAACCAGACTTCCCAACCCAGTCCCCAGGCACCCAAGGTCGGTGACTCCCAGTCATCTTCGACAAAACGGATATCTTGTACCCGGGAATCAATACCGAGGGCCGCCAGCGATTCGAGGTAGAGTTCTTGCAGATTCACCGGATTAGGTTTGAGCACCGCCTGAAACTGGTAGTAGTGCTGGAGACGATTGGGATTATTTCCGTAACGGCCATCCGTGGGACGCCGGGAGGGCTGCACATAGGCGGCCCGCCATGGCTCAGGGCCGATGGCCCGCAAGAAAGTGGCAGGGTGGAAGGTGCCGGCACCGACCGGCATGTCCATGGGCTGGAGCAGAACACAGCCCTGACCGGCCCAGAAGCCTTGCAACTGCTGGATGATTTCCTGGAAGGTCATACGAATCTCTGGCAGAAGTTTCGCGCATTATGACCCAACGCCGCCTGCCCTGTGAAGGGTGCCCGTCTGGCCGCGCGCCGCGACTGGCCTCAAAGTAGTTCGGCAATCCCCAAAGCCCCTCGCTTCGCGTCGAGAAAAACCAGTCCAAGCTTCGCTTCTTTGCGCGCAATGACGGTCAGAACGGCATCCGGACCAGCGTGAATAAGCAGAACATAGCCGTTATCGCCCTTGATCATGACCTGTTCCAACTCACCTCGCGCCAGTTCTACGGCAGTGCGGTCGCCGAGGGAAAGCATCGCCGCCGCCATGGCACCGACCCGGTCTTCATCCATGGTGGAAGAAAGCAGTGAGGCGATAGTGAGTCCGTCGGTAGAAATCACGGCTGAGGCCTCGATGTCCGCAGAAGACCCGTTCAGATCACTGAGGACGGACTTGAGCATTTCTTCACGCATTTTTATTCTCCTGATGACTTGATAATGTGGTGTATGAAAAGGATGTGCTTTTAGCAATAGCGCTTGTCTAGATCTTGTACCAGCGTAACGAAGGATTGATCCTGCAGGCGAGGCGTACCGCTGACCACAAGCATGAAACGTTGCTGACCGATAAATAATGGCCAGAACCCCAGCTCAGAGCGTCCGGCGGGATCGAGCAGTCCCCAGGTCTCAGTGTTGATACGCAGGTTATTTTTCAGCAAACGGCCATGCCTGGCCTGTAAGGAGAGTAAGTCGGCCGAAAGCCCGACGAGTTCTTCTGCGGCTTCATGGGCGTAGCCGGCTGCGGCGAGATAAAAGCCATTTTCGTCGGCGAGGAGTGTCTTGTGTACATCCGAAAGTTGCGCGAGGAGGGGCGGTAACGCATCTTCCAGACGTTTATCTTCTTGCTGACGTGGATGCGCAGTGCCCCGTAACAACCCCAGTCGTTGCAGGCGGAAAATGCTGCGTAGAGCTTCCTCTGCGTTTGCCGCCTGGGTCCAATGCTGTGCGGCTTTGATGCTGAAGGGGGCTTGGTGTCCTTCTCGCAAAATAGATAAAAGAATTGCCCGGTTTCCTTCCTGATCGGGACTGGATGTGGCGTAAAAAGCTCCGGCTGGTGTCACTTCACCATAGAGATCAGCGCTGGTGGCGATCAGCTCGATGCTCATAATTGTTCCCCGATCCCGGGATCGATGGAATAAAGAAGTGCCATAACCAAATTTTTAACGTCGTCCTTGTTACGACCATCTACTTCGAAAATCGGTGGAATGGGATTAAGCATCCGCAGATCAGCGATTACTTCTGGGAGCATGCTGGCGTAGTCAGCTATCCGGGGCTGCGCCTGGATATCCGTTTTTGAAACTCCGATGACTACGGGAACGTTGGCAATAAAATCTTTGAAGGCATGGAGAAAAAAGTGCAGGTCTTTTTTCGGGTTAGGGCGGGTGTTGTCCAGCATCAAAATGAGGCCCAGACCACCAGTGGTGAGAATGTCCCACATGAAGTCGAAACGCTCTTGGCCAGGGGTGCCATACAGGTGAATTTTAGTGCCCTCATCCAGCTTAAGTATGCCATAATCCATCGCTACGGTGGTGTGACCCTTGCGGTTTAGTGTCATATCCGAAGCCTGGGCATCGGTGGAGATAATTGGAATGTCTGATAACGCTGAAATGGCCGTTGTTTTGCCCACACCAACAGGACCGGTAAAGATGATTTTATTGTCTTCTCTCACAACGTTGGCTCCTTCAATATAATTTTTGGCCAAGTACTCTTTGCATTTTACAGCCCTGAAATGCGGGCAAGGAGACGGCCCAAGAAGCTTCTTTTGGCCGCGGGTATTTCTGCAACCGTTGGCGCATTAGGCATCACTGGCTGGATGCGGTTGTCGGGATTCTCTGCCGTGTTGTAGCGCAACAGTCCTAAGCTGTCTGCGGCGGCAAGAAAATTAAAGAGATCATGAGGCTCAACGCGTAGCATCTTCACCGTCAATGCCGGAGATACCGGCGAGCGGGCAAGAAAAGCTGCTAAACGCAGTGCGTCAGGCAGCATGGTAAGTCGCGTCAGATTGGGCCATTGCTTCAGTTGTACCGGGGCGTTGATCTGTAGCTGCTGGCTGAGACGTCCGTCAGCTGTCCATGCACCCATTTGCCAGAGCAGAGACTGAAGAGTGAGGCGCCGTGTGGATGCATGAGCGGGGACGTCGGTGTTATTGGGGGCACGCATTTGTAGCCGCGGGTGCTCTTCTCGCGCCAGCGATTTGAGATGTTCATCGTCCGCCAGCAAGATGGCCTGATCAGCTATCGGATCCAATTGTAGAATGATCCGTTGTTGCCCATCCACAATAACGACTGACGACTGATCGCGCCGGATCATCTGTAAAAGTCCCAGTAGGCCGGCTTGAGGGTTGAAATGACGTATTTCTTCAGGACGCAGCACCGGAGCGGGACGTGGCGTAGCGGCTGGTGCCGTGATGGGTTTTGGAGCAGACGGGTTTGCGGCGGTGGACGATGGGACAGCGGCGGCGGACAGCGCGGGGATCGTGACCTCGGGCCGAATAGGCATGACTGTGGCACCACTTCTTCCTGCTGGTTTCCCCGGTGCGGGGCCACCATTCAGTAACGATTCCAGCGCTGGAAACAGGGTTTCCATACGTACTGGTTTCTGCAACACCGGGAACACACTATCGGCTTGCGGGGAAACACTCGTCAGGAGGATACGTTGTTCCGGTTGTTCGTTATGCAATCGATGAGCGATAGCCATACCCTCCGCACCATCCACATCAATAATGGTCACTGCAGGTGTTTGTGTGTCACCGGTATCCAGCAGTTGATAATGGCGTCGGGTAAACATTTTGAAAGCCATGCGGAAGACGGCTTCTTTGCGTGCATCCATCCCGATGCTGCGAACGAGAATGCTGTCGCTATTAGAGGGGTTTTTCGTCATGATCAAATCCTAAATGATCTGTCGTTGCGGGTGGCGCTGGAGGCGTTCAGCCAGGCTGAACATTTGGCGCATGGTATCTTCATTGGGCTGCGTATCCATTGTAAGAATCGATTGGATGAATTGGGAAAAGCGCTCGCGGGCGTCCATCCGTTCATACATTTCGAGGAGCGGTCCGTAATAAACGCTATGGTCTGGTTGAGCTAATGTGGCCTTCTCCAGAAGATCCACGGCTTCATCTACCTGCCCATACTCCAAAAGCAGGTTGCATTCTTCGATAATGCTGTCCTCACTGTCCTTCGGAGTGATCTGATGATCGCGGCGAATTTCTTCTGTTACCAGTGGTGGACTGCTCAGTGGTATGGCAGTGATCGGCAGATAAAGTCCGTACTGCTCGGCCAGTTCTGCAAGAATATTTTCTTCTCCGTCACTCTCGGCAAGGGGGGTCCACAGGTCATGCTTACCCAGCCGCTGGCCGCGGTGCAGCAATCGTGTCCGCAAGGCGCTACCTGCGCCCCACAATGTAATATAAAGCTGAAGGAGGGATTCAGCATAGGCGGCGCATCGCCGCTGGATGTAAAGCATCTCCAAAAGGGTAACCTGGAGGATGAGTTTGCGCGGATCGAGAATAAGGTTGCGGCGTAACAGGCGCTCGGCCTCAGAGTATTGGCGACACGTCAGCAAGTGACGTGCGGCACTGAGGGGCGAAATCAGCCCGGCCACCACCTCATATTCTTCCTTATCCAGCGGTGTGAGGTCTTCGGACCCAGTCAGCAGCATGACACCTGCGTCCGCAGAGCCGTTTTTCGAATCTCCGCTCGATGACTGCCTGGGTTTCACAACGAATCCAGACAGAAGGTCCAGCGGTTCCGGGTTGACGATGGCTTGCTGCAACGCTCTCTGTGCACTTACGAGTGAGGAAGATATCGCAGATTGCGGTGCATGCAGAGCGTGTGTGACGACCGCGACAATTTGCGCGCTGTTTATCCCTAAATTTTCTGCAGTTACCCGCAATTGCAGGTTTTGCGGATCCAGTTTTAATCCTTCCAAAACGAGATCCCGGGCTTCTGCGCCAGGGATGGCATCAGAATCATTGAGCTTTTCTAAAAGTTCAGCGAAGTGGTCAATGTCAGAAATTTCACGATAGATCGACAACAGTCGGCGCATCTGCTGAATATTGTCGGGGTTGTGATCCACGTACCAGCGCAGGGACGTGGCAGCCTGTTCAAGATGGCCATAGGAAAGATAAATCTCCACCTCGTCAAGAATGCTGGTTTCATTGACCTGTACAAAGGAATTTGTTTCCGGCGTATCATTGGCTGGGCCGGTTTTAACGGCTGGAGTTGCTTGTGTCTGACCCTCACTCTTCTCGCGGGCATTGCGTAGCGTGTTTGGGGCGTTGCGGCGCTTTTGCCTGCGCAACACCTTCCACAGCCCGGTCAAGATGACCATGGCGATGAGGAAAGCTATAATAATCAGACTACCGATGGGCAATTCCATGCAGGAATCTCGCTTCAGGATGGACGCGGTTTTGCTTCCTTGCCGCCGTTAGCCATGTAGATAGGCGTTTTAATGGTGCTGTCAATGTGCGAAGAGTTCGGCAATTTCATGGATGCGCCTCGTGCTGGGACGGCTTGCAGCCGGAGAGACATCCACTGCGGCGGCGTAACCCGCAAATAATGCCGGTAATGCGTTGACGACGAGGGGGAGGCGCTCACGACTTACGGCGGCCAGTCGCCATTCGGCACGCCATCCATGCACAGGATGGCTTGTGCAAATCGCGACCCCCCAGCCGCGCTCCTGTAGTGACCACTGCTGTTCGGCGACACAGATCTGGTGTTGCCGCGGCGTATGATTCAGACCGACGTAGGGACCCGCGTAGGTCACGCGCAGATCGTTAGTCAGATCAGTTAGCATATGATCGAGACGATGTAGCGCATCGCGTAATTGCTCACTGGGTGCCGGTTTATTGTTTACTGCACTTTTCAAGAATATCAGGTGTGGTGATTCCATACACGCCTCCTTTTACCTTATGATTATGACGGTAATGCCGGACGCTGCCAATGCGCGCGTGCGGTGGATGGCGTTTTTTGCTTTTTCTAATGTGCCGCAAACAGGAAAATATAATGATGCGAAAACAGTTAGGTGTCTGGTGCCTGGCAGCCTTCATGGGGTATGGCGCGACGGTGGCAGATGCCGGTGTCTATGCTTTGCCCGCCCAGGGTAATGTTGTTGGAGCGCTTAAGGCAATAACCACCCATAGCGATGATACGCTTCTGGATATCGGGCGTTTCTACGACCTGGGGTACAATCAGGTGACGGCGGCTAACCCCGGCATTAACCCCTGGCTCCCTGGTCAGGCCAGCAAGGTGGTTATCCCGGCCGAGTATGTTTTGCCGCCGAAGCCATGGACCGGGATCGTCGTGGATATTCCGGCACGGCGGATTTACTATTTTCCGACGCATGACCGGGTGGTATACACGTATCCTGTTGGTGTCTTTTTGCCGGGCTGGAAGGAGCGTTTGACGGCCACGCAGATTATTGCCAAGTTTAAAATGCCCGCATGGAACGTCCCCAAAAATATCCACGCGTGGTTCGAGAAGAAATTCCATATGGACATCCCGTGGTACTGGCCACCAGGTGCAGAAAACCCCATGGGTGAACTGGCGATGGAGACCGGACTCTCTGGCATCTTCATTCATGGTACTTACCACCCCTGGGGTGTTGGTATGCGGGCCAGTCAGGGCTGTTTTCAGATGTTCCCGGAGAATGTCGCGCAACTTTTCCCCATGGTTCCGGTGGGTACCCCGGTGCGGATCATTGATCAGCCCAACCTCGTGGGCGTACGGGATGAGCAAGTCTATCTGCAGTCATACAAGCCGATGCATGCCTATCACCAGAAAGGCATCCCGGATTTACAGCGTGCTGTTATGACGATCAAGTCTTTTATGGTGCAGAATCACATCCATCAGGATATCGATTGGGCCGATGTCCGGCGTATCGTGGCGGAGCATAACACCGTGGCACTCCCCATCGGGGTCAACGCGCGGAGCTATAAAACACTGTCTGCCGCACTTCCCGCAACGCCTTACGCATACGCACCTTACGGTCCATCGGCGAATGGCGCCGCGGTGCCGCCGCCATTGTCTTTGGCGAGCGCCACCAATCAGGAACATCTGCACGTCCAGGTGACTTTCCCCGATCAGAAGCCGTAGAACGTCATTCTCTCCTCGGGGGTGGAGGGTCTACTAGTGACCACCCCCGATCCCTTGCTCCTGAATCCAGAGCCAAAACAACCCGAGGTACTCGTGACTCGCCTCGCTGCTGATTTCCAGATAAATGGCCCGCGGCAGCCAACTATCCAGCCGGAGTCCGCTCACCCGATCCAGACGGTAATCGGTGGGAACGGAGATCACGTTCAAGCCCGCGTGGCGGAACCAGACGACCGCCCGTGGCATGTGCAATGCAGAGGTCACCAGGTATACCTGGTGGATATGGTGCCCGGCCAGCAATGCCGCGCTGTCTGCGGCGTTAGCTGCGGTATTGTAGGATTGGGTTTCCGGCCAGATAGTGCTTTGTACGCCTAAATCCTGGCGCAGGATGTGCTCCATGGTGACCGCCTCGGGCGGGGCGCCCAGTCGCGGTGCTCCGCCGCTGGGAATTATGGGGAGTCCGGTTTGTTTGGCCAGTTGGGCGGCGGCTATCAGGCGCACGAGCGTGCGCGCATTCGCAGTCTCCTGGGTGGATTCCGGGGACTGCATGACCTCGCCGCCACCCAGCACCACAATCGCCCCGGGAGTTTCACTGCTGCCCACGGGTTGTACGAGTGGGGGGTAACGATCTTCCAGCGGCAGGAGGAGGAGCCTGGCACCGACGGCGGTAGAGAAAAAATAAAGGGTACCCAGTGTGAGCAGAATGAGCACTCGTCCGAAATAACGCCAACCCAGGATTTCTGCCAACCAGCCGATGGCGGCGAGGACCAATAAAAGACCGGGCGGCTGCAGCAACGCTGAGGCCAGGGTAAGTACGGTGGTGTAGCGCAGCAATATGCCTCCTCTGGCTCTGCTCAGTCCCGGCGTATCTCATGGAAGCTGCGCTCGGCATGATAGGAAGATCGCACCAGTGGGCCGCTGGCGACGTGGCGGAAACCCATGGCCATACCCTCTTGCTGTAACTGTTGAAACTCTTCTGGCGGAACGAAACGGGCGACCGGCAGATGATGGCGGGAGGGTGCCAGATATTGCCCCAGGGTGAGTAGCTCGCATCCGGCCTGCCGCAAGTCCTGCATCACCGTGCGGATTTCATCGAGTTCCTCGCCCAGGCCCAGCATGAGTCCGGATTTGGTGGGGATTGCAGAGTGCTGTGCCTTAAAAGTCGAGAGCAACTGCAGCGAGTGGCTATAATTTGCACCTGGTCTGGCCTGCAAATACAGGCGTGGTACGGTTTCCAGGTTGTGATTGAAGACGTCGGGCGGTGTCTCCCGGAGTGCTGCCAAGGCCTTGTCTACCCGGCCGCGGAAATCCGGTACGAGGATTTCTACGTGTAGTTCCGGGCAACTTTCACGCAGGGCTGAGATAACCTGAGCAAAGTGCTGGGCGCCGCCATCGCGCAAATCATCACGGTCTACGGAGGTAATGACGACGAAGCGCAGTCCCATCGTTGCCACGGTCTGGGCAAGGTGCGCAGGTTCCAGGGGGTCAGGTGCTTGTGGGCGACCATGGGCCACGTCACAGAAGGGGCAGCGACGGGTGCAAATGTCTCCCAGGATCATGAAGGTCGCCGTCCCAGCGCCGAAACATTCGCCCAGATTGGGGCAGGAGGCCTCTTCGCAGACCGTATGGAGGCCCGCTGTACGCAGGATCTTTTTGAGCCTGTCCACCTCGGGGGTCAAGGGTGACCGAACCCGCAACCACTGGGGCTTGGGCTGGCGTTCGGACTTTACTGGAATGATGGGTATGGGGTTGCGTGCGGTCTTTTCGGCACCGCGCTCGGCTTTTTTAGACTGGAGTTGGGGGTCCATGTCAGGCCCCTCCTTTTCTTAAGGGGCGATCCAGGCTGATAGCCAATTGCGCCATCAGAGTTTCGGCAACATCGTGGCTTGGCCAATCCGGACAGAGGTCATGCACCTGCGTGACGGCGAGATTGACCATGCCACAAGGATGAATACGCTGGAATGGGCTCAGATCCATCTCGGTATTGAGGCTGAGGCCGTGATAACTGCGACCACGCTGAATACGCAGGCCCAAGGAGGCGATTTTGGCATCGCCCACATAGACTCCGGGAGCATCGCGACGCGCATGAGCAGTCACGCCACGTTGCTGGAGCAGATGAATGACGGACTGTTCCATGGCGGTGGTTAAGGTGCGGACGTTGATTCCTATACGGGGTAGATCGATGAGCAAATAGACTACCCATTGTCCCGGTCCATGATAAGTGACTTTACCACCGCGATCACTGCGAATAACCGGAATGGGGCCAGGGTCAAGAACGTCTGCCGCGTCAGCATTGCGTCCGAGGGTAAAAACCGGAGGATGCTGGAGAAGCCACATCTGATCTGGCGTGTCGGCATCTCGCTGGGACGTGAATTCGCGCATGGCGTCCAGCACCGTGAAGTAAGGAAGTAACCCTGGCCAGCAGCGAATGAGTATGGGCGTATTCATAAGCAGAGGATCACGCCATCAATCCCTTTGACGGAGCTATAAATAGCCAGGAGGTGTTCATGGCTGTTGATCTCCAGGGAAACCGTGACGGCCTGATATTGTCCCTGGCTGCTGGGTCGGCAGGAGAAGGCCATGTCCGGCAAGTCCGGTGCATGAGGTGCGATCGCCGCACGCACCGCCGCGAGTAGATCAGCGTGCTGACCAATGGCTTTGACATGGTGCAGGTGCGGAAAGTCTTCTGTTGGATTTTTTTCGGTTTCCATAGCGTCTCGTAATCCCCTCGTGTCATCGTCGGACAGGACCAATCCATGGTATCTCCCGATCATGGTAAGTCTTCCTCCGTCTGAGGTGAAGACCTACGGTGCCTGGATGGGCGGTGGTTCAGAGGAAGCTGGCGGCATTGCTGTCGTAACTTCAGCATCTTTATGCTTATAGTGCGTTACTGATCCGGTGAAAGATCTGCGCTATCCAGCCCGCCTTCTCCACAGAAGTCTGGGCGACAACGGGCACGGACTTCAGCTGCTTGCCATCCAGCAGGAAGACGAGGCGCCCGATGACCGCACCTTTCTTTAGCGGAGCCTGGAGATTGGGTGTAATTTCTACCACGCGCTGTAGCTCGGAAAAATGTCCTTTCGGAACCGTAAGATTCACGGCTTGTTCGACACCTACGGGGATATGCATGGGCGATAAATCGCTGCGGGTGATCTCGCGGACTTTTTCCCCGGCCGTATAAACCGGATGGTCGATGAAAAAGCGGTATCCGTAATCGAGCAGGGCTTCGACGGCATTAGTGCTGCCAGCCCAGTTCGGCCCGCCGAGAACAACGGCGATAAGACGGCGACCCTGCCGCATGGCAGTAGCATCAATACAATAGCCAGAGGCGTCGGTCAGGCCGGTTTTCAGCCCATCCACCGTAGGGTCACGAAAAAGTACGGGGTTCCAGCTCCGCTGAGTAATACCATTATAGGTATAAGACTTTTCTTTGGTAATCTGGATCACCTGCGGGAACTGCTGAATGAGTGCGTGCGACAGCTTGGCGACATCCAGTGCGGTGGTATAGAGGTTGCTGTCTGGCAGACCATCGACATTGCTGTAATGGGTGTTGTGCAGATTGAGGCGCAAGGCCATGTCGTTCATCAAGGTGACAAAGCCTGACTGGCTGCCAGCCACCGCTTCCGCAAGAGCCACTGCCGCGTCATTCCCTGAATCAATCAGCAGTCCATGCAGTAATTGATCGGCATTCGCTGGCGCATTGGGCTGGACAAACATACTGGAGCCCCCCGTCCTCCAGGCCGTGTCGGAGATCTGGATGTTTTCCTGAGCAGTGAGGGTGCCGTCCTGAATAGCCTGATAAGTTAGATAAGCCGTCATAAGTTTGGTGAGGCTGGCCGGCGCCCGCCGCAAGTTTTCACTTTTGGCCGCGATAATCTGCCCAGTATCGTAGTCCATCAGCACATAGCTGACGATGGCAGGTAAAGCCGGTGCCGGTGGTGTGGGCAGCATGGGCGTTGGGGTTGCAGCAAGCGCCCAGGGAGCGAAACACCAGCCGACGAACAACAAGAGTATTCGGGTGATCAGGGAAGTACGAACAATCATGAGGGGCCTCAGTAGTGAGCGCTGATTGAAATTTGGAATGGTTTTGGGTATCCCGGAATTATAGCGATGCCCCGGCAGAAAGCCATGCCGGGGTACGGCAGGCAGTGCCCAAAACCCAGCATTTTAGGGAGAAAGGGCATTATTCGTGCATGCGCG
The DNA here is from genome assembly GCA_018853935.1 of Acidithiobacillus ferrivorans. Lineage (GTDB taxonomy): Bacteria > Pseudomonadota > Gammaproteobacteria > Acidithiobacillales > Acidithiobacillaceae > Acidithiobacillus > Acidithiobacillus ferrivorans. The sequence continues at coordinate 21,771 of JAAOMR010000036.1, read as the reverse complement.
GATGAGCGTGGACCGACATCAGGATACCCAACCCGATCATAAAAGTCAGCATGGCTGTCCCGCCATAGCTTATTAGTGGCAGAGGCACTCCTACCACGGGTAGGATCCCGGTAGTCATGCCCATATTGATGAAAATATAAAGGAAGAAAGTCAGGCTCAGGGTGCCGGCCACGAGGCGACCGAAAGCATCCCGGCTCTCATAGGCGATTACCAGGCCGCGCAAGACAATGAGCAGATAGGTAGAGATGAGGACAATAACTCCGACCAGACCAAACTCCTCGGCAAATCCCGCAAAAACGAAGTCGGTTTGCGCTTCTGGCAGGAAATCGAGGTTGACCTGGGTGCCGTTGAACCAGCCCTTTCCCCAAAATCCACCAGAACCTACGGCGATCATGCTCTGAATGATATGGTATCCCGCACCGAGGGGGTCGCGTTGAGGATCCAGGAAGATCAGGATGCGCTCTTTTTGGTAGCCGTGCAGAAAATGCCAGAGTACTGGCCCGCTGACTGCGACCAGGATGATGAGCCCGACAAACCAGCGGCGGCGTACTCCCGCCAGCCACATCATGAAGATCCCGGCAGCACCAATTTGTGCGGCTGTGCCCAGGTCTGGTTCCTTGGCGATGAGCAAAAAGGGAATGGCAATAAGCACAAAGCCCGCGACAGCAGAAAGCCAGTGGCGGACGTTTTCCTGCTGGGAATAGTAATAGGCGAGGAAGAGCGGCAGGGTGAGTTTCATAAGCTCCGAGGGCTGAAAAGTCAACGGTCCAACTCCCAGCCAGCGGCGTGCGCCAAGGCCGGTTTTGCCCACCACGAGGGTGATAGCGAGCAGGATGATACCAATGGCATACAAGGCCGGTGCCCAGGCGCGAATGCGTTCAGGTGGCGTATTGGCGACAATTACCAATACGACGATGCCGATAGCGAATCGCAATAATTGGGCAAGCACCACGCGGACACTTTCCTGGCTGCCGCTATATAGTACCGCGAGGCTGATGAGCATGAGTATCACGATGCCCGTCATGAGTGCCGGATCCAGTTTCCGCAGCGGCCGCAGCAGGCGAATGTGCCGGTTCATGGGTTGATCTCCGACGCGGTCACAATATTGAGGTGGGCATCGATTACTGCTCTGGCAAGGGGGTCGGCGATACGCAGATGATCGGCTGGCGCATAGGCAATATTGCCTGGGTGTCTTTGCCGTAACGCAATAGTGTTACGGGTGGATTGGCTGTGATGCCCTATCTGCAGCCTGAATACCTGTATAGCCAATATGGCGGCAAGCTGAGTGATCAGTCCCGCCACGACGAGAAGCCGATGAACGAGTTGTCGATATTTCTGGGTGGGCTGCAATGCGCTCATGTAGGTCGCGGGCGTAATGCGTGACGCAGATAATCGAGGGCTAGCGTAAAAATCGGCCACAGCAGAGCGCCGATCAAGGGTCCTAAGAGCAGTGAAAAGTGCCATGTGATAACCCCTGCCCAAGCCTGCCACAACCAGACCAGCAAGCGATGCGTGAGCAGTAATAGAAATATAAAGAACAGCTGCTCCCAGGACGACAGGCGACGGACTCTGCCAAGACTGGTGTAGAGCAGATAAATCATAATAACCCCGGCGATGGCCTGAGCTCCCAGCACATCTCCGAGTACCATATCCTGAAACAGACCAATCAGCCAGACGATGGTGAGGCTCAGTTCAGAGCTGCTGCTGATCGCCCAATAGAGGAGCAGCAGAGCAACAAAATCAGGATGGAGTAACGCGTAAAACGGGCCGCAGGGAATGATTTCTGCTGTAAGCGCAAAGAAAAAGCCGAGAATGAGCGCGATGGCGATCATGGTGTAACTGCGGGCTGTGGGAATGGACGATCCCAAAGCATAAGCACCGTATCCAGCTGTCCCAGGTGAACAGCGGGTTGCACTGCAATCTGTGCAAAGGGTTGGTCACCATTATGGATAACTGCGGAAATCGTACCGACATTCAATCCCGGTGGATAACGCCCGCCTAAGCCAGAGGTGACGAGTTTGTCGCCGACCTTGAGGGAGGTGTTGCGCGGTTGAAAGGGTATTGCAAGGCGATCGATATCCCCCCTGCCGTCTACCAGCAAGGGCGTGTCCGCGTCTGCGGGTTGTACGGGAATGCTGCTGTCCAGATCAGAAAGCAGAGCCACCTGACTGCTCATAGGAGAAACACGGATTACCTGGCCAGCCACTCCCCCTGCGGCAAGAACGGGTTGCCCGACAAATACTCCGGCGCGCGCGCCTATGTTGACGGTTAACAATTGGCTCCCGGGTGAGAAATTCTGCGCGATAACTTGTGCGACGGTTACTTTCCCAGGCGGCTGGGGGATGCTGTCAAGTAACGCAAGAAGCTGACGGTTTTCGTTACGCAGGATATCTGCTTCTAATAGTTTGGGTTGGGCACGAATGAGCTCAGCGTGTAGTCTGATATTTTCGGATTCTAGCGCAGCACGACTTTGCAGGTAGTTGTCAGCCTGCTGCCAGAAGCCGGTTTCCTGCATGCTTATCCATTGCACCGGATAAGCCATGGTCAAAGAAACACTTTCTATGTTGGGATGTTTTTCGCTGAACACCGAAACAAATACGGACAACAGAACAAGTACCGCTACGCGAAGGAGCGGCGGGTAGCGATGAGGAAAAAACAATGCAGGCATGATAGCTCAGGAGTGGCCGTAAGCTTAATCGTCAGCAAATACCTCACCCAGCAACTCCAGCTCTTCGAGCGCTCGGCCGCTGCCCCGCGCCACGCAGGTTAGTGGATCCTCCGCAACGATGACCGGTAATGCTGTTTCCTCCATGATCAGGCGATCCAGATCGCGGAGGAGGGCGCCACCGCCGGTCAGCACCATGCCCCGTTCAGCGATGTCGCCGGCGAGTTCGGGGGGGGTCTGCTCTAGTGCGAGTCTGATGGCGCCGACAATTGCACCTAATGGCTCCTGAAGGGCTTCAAGAATTTCATTGCTGGTAATCGTAAAAGTCCGGGGAACGCCTTCAGCGAGATTGCGTCCGCGTACTTCCATGCTGCGTACTTCCTGACCGGGATAGGCGCAGCCCACCTTCTTCTTGATCTCTTCGGCGGTAGTCTCGCCAATCAGCATGCCGTAATTGCGACGAATGTAGTTGACGATCCCCTCATCCATTTTGTCGCCACCGACACGTACGCTCTGGGAGTAGACCACCCCACCCAACGCGATGACACCGACTTCGGTGGTGCCACCGCCAATATCCACCACCATAGAGCCAGTTGGTTCCGCAACGGGCATCCCAGCCCCGATGGCGGCTGCCATCGGCTCTTCAATCAGGTGTACTTCACGTGCACCCGCACTCATCGCCGACTCACGGATAGCCCGCCGTTCTACTTGCGTTGCGCCATAGGGTACACAGACGATAATCCGCGGGCTTGGGCTCAAGAAGCGTTGATGGTGCACACGTCTGATGAAGTGCTTGAGCATGGCCTCGGTAATCTGAAAATCGGCAATCACGCCGTCTTTCAGGGGTCGGATTGCCGTAATATTGGCCGGTGTGCGGCCCAGCATACGTTTGGCTTCTTCCCCGACATACATCCGACGGCTGGTGGCCCCATGTCGCCCGGTATGGATGGCTACCACGGAGGGTTCAGACAGCACAATACCCTTGCCGCGCACGTAAATCAGGGTGTTGGCCGTGCCCAGGTCCACGGCGAGATCGGTGGAGAAAAGTCCAAGAATTCTTTTGAATATCATCAAGTTGAAAGCCTTGCTGAAAGTGGAAGAAACCGCTTCGAAGGGACAGTAAGGTCACTGCATCCGCAACAAGCCATGTGCATGGAGCAGTCTAGCATGAGCAATGGCCGAGACCAAAGCCATGAAGCCAGTGGATGGAATGGCTGCAGCATCTGTTTTGAGGGGTGTCTGAACCTGCGTGGACGCCGAGCAGGCTGGGTGTTCGGCAGAAATCAGCACGACGGGCGCAAAAAAACCGGCGCTGAGCGCCGGTGCGTTACGCCTGTTATCTACAACAGTTTATAAATCGTAGGACTTCGGGAAGGCAATGCCGTGGTTGCTTGCCATATCTTTGTTGAGCACTGGCAGATCCAGTTTGTCTACGCGCACCTGCTTTTTGGACTGTAGCCAATGGGCGAAAACTTCCCAAATGGGTTTACCCTCCACGGGCTTCATGGATGCCCAGCCGGCCACTTTGTATTTTTTAGTGGGTGACATGGATTTACCACCAACCCGCATGTTGCTGCAGCGGTGATAAATTTTTTCATCAGGATTGAAGTCGTATTGAATATTGCCGACCCGAATCATGTCTCCACCCTGTTGATAATAAGGGTTGGGGTTGAAAATATTATCAGCGACCTGTTCCATGATGCTTTTGATTTCTTCGCCTGTATAGGTGTTAACGGTTACCTGAGGATAAGTGATGGCAGTTTGTCCCATCACATCTTCCATGGTGATTATTTCGCCCGGAAGTTTACAGTAGCCCCAGCGGAATCCCGGTGAAAAAGATATCTCACAGTCCATTTCTTCACGCAATGCGTTGCAGATAAGCTGGTCAAAAGTGCCGTTAAAATTGTCACGCCGATAGAGGAGACTTTCGGTGGTCGCCAAGGGCTGCGCAAGCTTATCTTTGTAAGGTGCGCGGACCTTTTGAATGTATGCGGCCATTTCAGCATCCTCTTTGATCAGGTTAGAGAATACCGGTAGGTAGTGGAAACGCCAGCCATTCAGCTTGCCTTTACCCACATCCAGATCAAATCTGGCCAATATCTTGCCGTTGGTGCTGGTATTTATGATCAGGGTTTTATTCACCATAAATGGCTTTGGACCCATAATATCGTGGGTATGCCCCCCGAGAATGATGTCAATACCGTTCACCAGAGACGACATTTTTTTATCTACATCAGCGCCATTGTGAGAGAGCACGACGACCAGATCAACATGATGTTGTTCACGGCACTCTGTTACCATTTTTTGCATATGTTCGGTGTGGATGCCGAAGCCCCAGTCGGGCATAAAACGACTAGGATTGGCGATGGGCGTGAACGGAAAAGCCTGGCCGATCACCGCGATTTTGCGTCCGCTTACCTCATGAATGTGGTAGGGTTTGAATACCAGTTCCTGCCAGGTATTGCTAAAGATGTTCTGTGCCAGAAAGTTTGCCTTCAGTTCGGTTTTGACCAGATGTTCCACCTGATCCTGACCGTAGGTGAACTCCCAGTGACCGACAAAATCGTCAACGCCAAGTAAGTTCTGGGCACCGACCATATCCGCGCCTTTGGTCCAGAGGCTGGTTGCCGAACCCTGCCAGCTATCGCCACCGTCCAACATGAGCACCTTATCTCCGCGCTGCGCCCGGTACCGCTTGACCAGACTGGCGATGTGAGCATAACCGCCAATTTTCCCATATTTGTGGGCCAGGGTGTCGTAGTCGAGGCAAGAATAGGTATATTCGTTAGATGCCGGTGTAGCTACTCCATAATAATCCAGCATCCATTTCCCACAAAGGTGGGGTGTTTGGTTAAGCGCCGGCCCAACACCGATATTCGTATCGGGTTCCCGCCACCAGACCGGTAAAAGCTGGGCATGGGAATCGGTCATGTGTAATAAAGTCACATTACCATAGTCGGGAATTTCATAGGGATCAGCATCCGCACCCCAAGCAGATTGCGCAGCACCGGGAGAAAAAAAGCTTGCGGCCCCTGCGATACCCATCAACTGCAAAAAATCACGTCTTCCTAAATTCATGAAATCCTCCAATAGTGCTTAAAGCCCACCGGCCGCAGCCTGCTTCATCACTGTAATGATCTGCCGATCCAATTCTTTGGCGACCTTTGCGGACTCGGCATTCTTCGGAAAGTATCTCAGGGCATAGGTGGGTAAATAGGTCATAAGTTTAAGTTGACCTCCCTGTTCATACATCACAATTTTACAGGGTGCAAAGGCGCCGAATTCTGGAGTGGTCTTGAGAATTTTAGCCCCCAACACCAGATTGCATACCTCATAGATAACATAAGGCTGGCTGTTCTTGATGCCGCGTGCTTTGAGCCCCTGTTGAACATCCAGAGAGCCTACGAGATTCATGTTCTCTGCCTCTGCACCACTCTGGATCCCCATCTTTATTTGTGCAGGGGTAACCCCCTTTTGCACATTCACGATGTAGAGGGGGCTGCTGGTATTGATGGCTGGCATCCCGGACACCGGTGCCGCAATGCTCGCGGCAACTGCAGGCCCGCAAAATAACAATGCACTGCACAGGAGGGTGGCTGGTACGAATGGAATCGTTTTGAGTATATTCATCTTTAGTATTTCCCGTTAGTTGTTGTTTCAGGGGAGTAGTTCCAGAGGAAAGGTGTCGCCCGGTGGCTTCGATGAGGGCCGATAGCCCGGAACATTGATCCTGATGCCAGTACTTAAATGGCTCATAAAATATTCCGGATTGCAATAGTCCATGCTCTCTGGAGCTTGCGCTGCCGTCCCTGTTTTTTTGTCACATCCTTCCATACGTTTTTGCAGCGTATTCTCGGCAGATCACGTGACCCGACAGGTCGGGAAGTAAGCGCCTTCTCCCGGTATCGGCAGCCCTCGAAAAGGGGGGTAAGATTGGTCTGCAGCGTAATCATAGCGGCACTGCCGTTTGATATTGGCTAGAGATTCCCGGACGGTACGCATAAAATCAGGCTACGGCCAGTTTGGCGTCGGCGCTCCAAACCCCACCCTTGTTGTCTTTCCAGACCATCTTCAGGGTGCCGCTTTCTTCCGCGCGTAATTTAAAGGCCAGGTAGGGATTGGTGCTCACTGCGGTGCTCCAGTCGATATTCAGGAGTGGCTTGTCATTGAACGTAATGTTTACCGTCTGGATGATATGCGCGGGAATAATCTTGCCCGCCTTATCCTTCATCAGGCCGGTGCTCATAGGGTGCATGATCAACGACCGTACTTCGATAATTTCACCTTTTTTTGCGCTGCTTTCCATGCGAATCATGGGGTTGCCGATATTCTCTGACATGAATGATATCCTCTATAAAATTTGGAGTTTTCTGGAATTAACCGCCGCAACCGCCGATAGTAACTTTGACTTCACGCGGTGCTGAGGCCATGAATTCACCTTTGTTGGTTTTCGCTACCACGCGGACGTTATCCGTCTTGGCCATCTTGATGCGTTCCTGAATATAAGCCTGTCCGCAAGCCGGGGTGAAGGTGAACTGGCTGGTAAGGGGGGTCGGGTTGTGATCCACGAACAAGTAAACCGTGGCGATATAGTCATCGGCGGTCATCGGTGAATCAATTTCGATGGTGACTGGCACTGCACCACCGTTTTCAGCGATGGACGGTGCAGTCAGTTTGACTTTGGGTGAAACAGCCACTTGTGTTTTGCCGATGGCATTGCTCATAGCATCTTTAAGGACCTTGGCATCAAAGGCCTTGGCGGGCCAGCCCGGTACATTATCTGCAAAGGCCAGTTGCGGCTTTATCAGGCCAATTCCCGCTGCAGCGGCGACCGCCCCAGTGGCTAAAGTGGTACCCAAAAACTGGCGTCTATGTATCGTGTTATTCATCACAAAAAGTCTCCTTAAGTTTGCTCTCTGGTTTAATTCAATGACCACATTTTTGCCAAAGCCTGGTACCATGCGAAGGGAACAGATTTTCAGAATCATCGAGAAAATAGACCAACTTTTCTTTGCTCCGAAGCCTCTGTTGAAAGCGGATACCCTTTATGGGCCATGCCGCGCCTACCTTCCCCGCCATGGTTCCACCGGGGAGCGCATGACAGGCCAGGCAAGTCCCTTTTGCACGATCAACGGCGATAGTGCGCCAGCTTCAATATTATGGATTGTGGAATCAGCGACAGTGGTGTACGCGTCTACCCCGAAAGACAGAGAGGATGAAAAGCTAGCCAGTAACTCCAGGTTGACTAGTCGACTCAAGCTGCGCTTCATCGAAATGCTCCTCTGACGTTAAAAGTTCCACGGGTGCGGCAAGAATATCTAGCAGCTTTCATGCCAGAGAGAACTTGCGCGCTTGTTGCCGGGCGGTGATTGATATTGTAGTCGATGATGTGGGGGGATGCGCCGACGCAGAGCTTTGAACATCAGATAAAATCAGGCTGTTTTAATTCAAGTTGTGTAAAGAGGCGTGGTATGTCGGGCGGGATTGCTGTTATCCGGGATCGGTAGTGCCTATTCCAGGAGCGTCGTGCGGTGCATTCTGGGTGGCTTCTGCTGCGCCAAAAGGGCCAGTTCATTATGGTGTGTCCCGTTTATTGCCTCCATCAGGTATCGATGGCGTCGTCTTCACCATCCTGATCACCCAGGAGTCCGATGTTCTTCATTTTGGTGCGCAGTTGTTTGCGACTGATTCCCAGGAGAACCGCCGCCTGGCTCTGGTTGAACCGGGTCTTTTCGAGCGCGTTGAGTACGGTTTGGCGCTCGAGCGCCGGTAGGTCGAACGGACTGCTAGAAGTAGGGAAAGCGTTATCGCTTTGGTGCCGAGCGATTTCGGCGGGTAGATCACTCCGCTGGAGGTGGCCATGGCGATTGAGGACAACCATTCGTTCCAGAAGATTCTCGAGTTGACGGATGTTCCCTGGCCACTCATATGCCTCCAGGGCGGTCAAGGCGTCTGGAGCGATGGTGACCATGGGATCCCGGCCGATAACCGTACAAATTTGTCGCAGAAAATGGTGCACCAAAGGTGCGATATCGGCTCGTCGCTGCCGCAACGGCGGGATATGGAGCGGAATCACATTGAGGCGATAGTACAGGTCCTCACGAAAGTGGCCTTCACTAACTGCCTTCGCAAGATCAACATGTGTGGCCGCGACAATGCGGGCCGCAAGGCGTTGGGGCTGATGGGTGCCGAGGCGGGTGAATTCCCGTTCCTGCAAGGCACGTAACATCTTGACCTGCATGGGCAGTGGCATGTCACCGACCTCGTCGAGGAAGAGCGTGCCACTGGCCGCCATTTCCAGCTTGCCCGCCTGAGCTCGGGTGGCGCCGGTAAAAGCGCCACGCTCATAGCCAAAAATCTCACTTTCCACCAGTTCCAGGGGAATGGCACCGCAGTTGAACGCGACAAAAGGCTGTTCGGCCCGTGGCGATGCCTGATGCAGCGCGCGCGCAACCAGCTCTTTCCCGGTACCGGATTCTCCGGTGATGAGTACATTTGATGGCGCCGGCGCTACCAGATCAATGGTCTCCAATAACGTCTCAATGGCGCGACTCACGCCAATCAGGCCATATCGGCGCAGCTCCCGGTGCAGCGGCGGCAGAGATTCCCCGTGCCGAGCTAAAGTCTGGCGGATGAGGGCAATAAGCTCGCCTTCATCGACCGGCTTGGTCAGATAATGCTCTGCCCCCGCCTTGATGGCTTTCACGGCCTGTTCAATCTCTCCATAGGCCGTGGAGATGATGACTGGGATCTCTGGGTGCGTTTCCTTAATCCGGCGCAACAGATCTGTTCCCGACAGTCCGGGCAGTCGCTGATCGGTCAGAACCAGGGCGGGATGCTTGGTCTGTATCATGTCCAGAGCTTCTTCGGCGTTTTCCGCCGCGATGGTCGGGTAGCCCTCCGCCTCTAGGACAGCGACAAGGACACGGCGCAGATTTTTTTCGTCTTCTACAATTAATACAGGATTTGTCATGGACTACTCGCTGCTGAATTTCGAATGGTTCTAACTTAACCTATTTTTGACCTGAGCGGGGAGGCGCAGCGGCAAATGCAGAACAAAATCTGCACCGCTTGCTGTGGCGCGTAGTTCTACCCCGCCATCATGCACCATCATGATTTTGGTAACCACGGCCAGCCCGAGTCCGCTGCCTTTGGTTTTGGTGGTGACGTAAGGCTTGAAAATGGTGCTGTGTTTTTCATCGGGTATGCCAGGACCGTTATCGCGGACACCAATATTGAGTTGGTAGTATGGCAGCGACTCTGCGTAAAGGATGATATGACCACCTGTTGGTGGCAGGGCATCTATGGCATTGAGGAGCAGGTTGCTGAGTGCCTGCCCGATCAGCGATGGGTCCAGTAGTGCGTGTAGCGACGGCGGGCAATCCACAGAAATAGCGATGGCTTTAGCCTCCAGATCGATGGTGTGGCGCTGTACGCTATGTTTCAGCAAGCTGCGGATCTCTATATCCACGGGCATGGCGGCATAGGGCCTGCCAAAATCGAGAAAGCCCTGAGTCATGTCGTAGAGGCGTTGTACTTCCTCTTCAATGATGCAAATAAAATCCCCTTGATTTTCCTCATTCCCATGACGTACCAGATAGCGAGCGGCGCCGCGCAGAGATGACAAGGCATTGCGAATTTCATGCGCTACCTGCGCCGACATCTCACCGATAGTGGCCATACATTGCATGGCTTGCTGGCGTTGATGTAGTTGCCGAAGTTCCGTTAGGTGCTCTTTGAGACGCTGCTCTGTCAGGCGGAAAGCACGTTCCAGGCGATGCAATTCATCACCGGACAAGGGTTGGCACGGTGTGGTCGGGCGCTCCTCAAGGCCTAGTCGTGCTCCCATGTTCTCAATCTCGCCAAGGAGCCGCAGTACTGGACGCGTCATTGCCAAACTCACCAGGTAAGCACCCAGTAAACCCAGTAAAGCTGTAATCAAGCCAAGTATCAGCAAACGACTGGTCGTGCGATTCAATCGCTGGTTGACCAGTTCAGCAATTTGCTGACGGTCGCTATTCACCCAGACAGTCCCGAGGCGATGCCCGCCCGCCAGAATAGGGGCCATAAACTGATCGGTCTGATGGTTCGCCATATCGGGCAGTGGCAGCCGGATGACCTGCCCCAGTTGCGAAATATTCTTGCTGGCGACAATAACGCCCAAGTGGTTAACCACCACGATCGAGCGCACTAAAGGATTATTGGAGTTGGCTAGCTTGCTGAGTTTGCCGCCATCCTTGAGGAGCAACGGATCGGCGGCGTCGCTAGCCAGATTCTGGGTCAGGCGCATCAGTTCAGTCTGCACCTGACTGGTAAGATCCGTACGTACAGAGGTATACAGAAAAAGGGCAATCAAAATATAGATGAGGGCCACCAGCAAGAGCACAAAAGCCATGCTCTTGGCACGCCAGGTCATATTCTGCCAAGACCGCAAGATGGGATGTACCACCACGATATAGGACCGGGTCAAATTGCGCACGATGTGCGCCAAGAAGGTGTGTAACGTGCTTACCTCTTGCGGGTCCGGAGACGTGCTGCCGCGCACAGATACCTGGTCGTCCTTGAAAGAACTGCTCATGGCCTGGGCGAACTAAAGTTCTGAAAGCCCGTGCCCTTCATGGCCTCTGCGGGTAGCGCCAGGACCTTCTTTTCCACATGATCGCGCAACTCCGCCGACAACTGCCGATTGGCAGCCAGTGTCCAGGCTGGTGCATCTCCCGCATTCTGTATAATAGACCAGGTTCCAGGTAATTCCTTTTCCAGAGCAGTGATGGTTGCTACCCGAACAACGCCCAATTGCGCCTTTCCGTCGGCCAAATGGGTGAATACGGCGCGCTCTGATCCGACGGCCAACCAAACGATGCTGCGTCCGTTTGCGAGTTTATGCAGCTTTTCTGTCACAATAGACTTCCCACTGCAATAGGGACTGGCGTAGGCGACCGACAGCGGGTCAGATAATCTAAGCTTGGTCCCCTGCGGGGCATCGCGCGCGATGATGGCTAGCCCCTGCTCGTGTTTGTACGGCACAGATTCTGCGAGCGGAAGCATCCATTTGTTCTCCGCAGGTACCATTTTTGGCGTCAGTAAGGCGAAGTCAAAACGGCCCTTGCGCCCATCTGCGACATAGGTGTTCTCATTACGGGGAATGACCATTCGGACAGGGCGCTGGGTGATTTGAGATAATGTTGCTTGCAGCGGTGCAAAAATACGATAGGCAGAGAGGGGGGTGAACGTGGGCGGGATACCGAGTGTCAATGCTTCCTGCCGAACCTTGGGATTCAAGGCAACACCATGTATGTCCATATAGAGCGTACGCAGCACGTTGTAGTCTTCATCGCTGATGGGCTGAAAGCCCGCAGCCAGCCCACCCAAAGCATGGAGGGCGGCTGGATCGGCCCGATAAGCCTGTAAAAAAGCGGCGGTCAGGCGCGATCGTACTGCCGCCGGAACTTCGGATGAGGCCGCCAGCAGGTCGCCTGGCCCTACATCAGCGCGGGCGATAACGCGCAAACTGCCTGAACGCAAGTAGGGTGCCGCCACGTTTTCTGCCACGGCCGTTGCATCATAGAAACGTGCGGCCACGTCCATCAGAGCGCTTTGGTCAGAGCCGCTCTGGCGAAAGGTGCTGAAACTTTTGCGCGTGAGTCCCACTTCGTGGAACAGCGACAGGGGAATCAGCGATGAAGCCGCACAGGCAGGATCGCCCATCACGAAGCTCCGGTTACGGAGCTGGAGGATCCTATGAATGTGGCTATCCTTGCGTACGACAATCACACTATGATTCCCGCCAGGCGTGGGGGTCACCGCAACCAGTGGTCGGTAGGCTTTGGTATGCGCGGTGCGAATATAGGAAATCGGGCAGAACAGGACAATCTGTGCTGTCGGTTTCTCGGCCTCATTATAAAAGTTTTCCAGATTGGCACTGAAGCTGAGGGTGACCTTCTGGCCTACTGCCTGGCTCAGATACTTGGCGAGCGGCGTGAATGCGGCATACATCACCGCCGGGCTGCTGACCGGCGGCAGCAAAAAGCGCAGATCGGCTTGCGCAGAGATGCTGAAAAAACAGAGAATCATCCACAGCCAGAGGCGTTTTGGAAAGGTCATGTCCGCTTCCTGAGTTGCGTATGTCCATAGCATTAAGCAAAAGGAGTGCCAGATTTATGTCAAGTCTCGATAGTCTCAATCATTTTAATGTGTTTGGGGAAGCGCACATGGTCGACGTCGGTGAAAAAACGGTGACTATTCGGGCGGCACTGGCGGCGGGCGAAATCGTCATGGCGGTAGCGACGCTGGAGTGCATAGAATCTGGACGGATGGGGAAGGGCGATGTCCTGGGAGTGGCACGCATCGCAGCCATTCAAGCCACCAAAAAAACGTGGGAACTGATCCCTTTGGCACACCCCCTGCTCCTCACGGGCGTCGAAGTCGAATTGACGCCTGCGTATGATCCGGCACGGATTGTTTGCCGTAGCGAAGTGCGCTGCGCCGGCCAGACGGGTGTCGAGATGGAAGCGCTCACGGCGGTTTCCGTGGGTTTGCTTACTATTTACGACATGTGCAAAGCCATAGATCGCGGGATGCTGCTGCAAAATATCCGCCTCTTGCGGAAAGACGGCGGCAAGACGGGCCTCTGGGAGAGAGATCAGAGGTCCTGTCCGCCTTCCGCCTGATACCTTACTTACCGCAGTTTGGTGAAGAGCTGTAACGCACCATCACATCCCGATCTTTCCAGTTCGCCTCCTTCAGGATCTCATCAGGGATCATGTAGCGATCTTGCGGTGCCACGTCCTGAAACTTCACCACGCGCAGCACGTCGCTGAAGGCAAGTTTGCGTAATAAGCCGTCTTTGTCCGTGGCGCGGACGATCATGGCGTCCTTGAGGAGGGCGTAGACGTAGAAATTGCCGGGGCGCAGCTTGCCCTCTCTATCCTTCCAGGAAACGGTAATGCGCGAATGTTCTTTGAACTCATTGCGATTCATGCGTGAATCTCCTCGGATTAAGTACCCTTAAGCTACTCACCGCGCCGGGTACAAAGCAAATAAGAGCTACTTATTACAAAATCAAAAACGCTGACTTGCTTTATCAGGTCTGCTCCGCCAACATCCCGGGGATAACAAGGATGTCTCTAATTTGGTGCATGCAGACGCGAGGTACAAGATGGCTAGCGCCACAGAATTTGAAGACCACAGCAAGCAGGAAATTAAATACACGACTTGCTACATGTGTGCTTGCCGTTGTGGCATCAAGGTCACGGTAGAGGATAACAAGGTGCGATTTATTCAGGGCAATCGCAACCACCCGATCAATCAGGGCGTTCTCTGTGCAAAGGGTTCCGCCGGGATCATGAAGCAGTATTCCCCCGGGAAGCTGCGTAATCCGCTGCGGCGTAAGCCGGGTACCGAGCGTGGTGCCGGTGAGTTTGAAGAAATCTCCTGGGATGAGGCTATCGATTCCCTGACTCAGCGGCTCGCCCACATTCGTGCCACGGACCCCAACAAACTCGCCTTTTTTACTGGCCGAGACCAGATGCAGGCACTTACCGGCCTTTGGGCGCAGCAGTTCGGTACGCTCAACTGGTCTGCTCATGGTGGCTTCTGTTCGGTGAATATGGCCACTGCGGGCCTGTATATGTTGGGGCATGCCTTCTGGGAGTTTGGCGACCCAGACTGGGAGCGCACCAAGTATTTCATGCTTTGGGGTGTTGCTGAAGACCATTCTTCCAACCCCTTGAAGATCGGACTAGAGAAACTCAAGCGTCACGGCGGTAAATTTGTCGGCATCAATCCGGCGCGCACCGGCTATCAGGCTATTGCGGACGAATGGGTACCAATCAAGCCAGGCACTGACGGACTGCTGGCACTCTCCATGGTGCATGTACTTTTGCAGAACGAACAGTTCGACTGGGATTTTCTCCTGCGCTACACAAATGCACCCTTCCTCGTGGTCAACACCCCCGGCAAAAAGGGTGACGGCCTGATTCTGCGGGATGCCGAAGGGCATCCCATGATTTGGGACCTCAAAAAAGAGGCCTTCGCCAACGGGATGGAAGCCGGTTCCACTGGCGCCCTCTTTGGCGCGTATAGCGCGCCAGACGGGAGGCCCGTGCGCACCGTTATGTCCGTGCTCACTGAGCGTTATCTGGACGATCAGTTCTCGCCCAAAAATGCCAGCAAGATTACCGGGATTCCTGCCGAGACCATTGAGCGTCTGGCCTTGGAAATGGCCCATGTGGCCTTCAAGGAGAGCATTGAAATCGAAGTGGAGTGGACCGACTGGGCGGGTCGCAAACACGACAAATTCATCGGGCGTCCGGTGTCCATGCATGCCATGCGCGGTATCTCTGCCCACTCCAACGGTATGCAGTCGGCCCGCGCTATCCATCTGCTCCAGGTTTTGCTGGGCACCATCGACTGTCCCGGTGGCTTCCGTTCCAAAGCGCCGTACCCAAAGCCGGTACCGCCACCCAATAAGCCCGCGCAACACAGCGCACCGAATACGCCGCTCAAGTCCCTGCCGCTGGGTTTTCCCACGGCACCGGAGGATTTGGTCATTGATGAAAATGGTCAACCCAAACGCATCGATAAGGCGTATTCGTGGGAGGCACCGATCGCCAACCATGGCCTGATGCACATGGTAATCACCAACGCGGTCAACAAAGATCCCTATGCTATCGACACGTTGATTTTCTTCATGGCCAACATGAGCTGGAACTCCACCATGAACACGGCTAACGTGCAGGAGATGCTTAAATCTAAGGACGACGATGGCGAATACAAAATCCCCTTCCTCGTGGTCGTGGATGCCTTCCATTCCGAAATGGTCAATTTCGGCGATCTGATTCTGCCTGATACCACCTATCTGGAGCGCTACGACGCGATTTCTCTGCTTGATCGCCCCATTTCGGAACCGGACGCCATTTGTGACTCCATTCGTCATCCCATTCTCCAGCCCGACCGCAATGTGCGGCCCTGGCAGGAAGTGATGGTGGATATCGCCGGTCGTCTCAAGTTTCCGGCATTCACCAAAGAGGATGGAGAGCCCCGCTTTACGAGCTATAAAGACTTCATCATTAACTATGAGCGGGCGCCGGGTATTGGCTTCCTTGCGGGTTGGCGTGGCGCGGATGGTAATAGCCATTTGCGTGGCGAGCCAAACCCCAACCAGTGGGATCGGTATATCGAAAATCAAGGGTTCTTTAAGTATCCCCTGCCGGAATCCATGGCTTTTTACCGCTTTGCCAACAAGGATTATCTGGAGCTGGCGCAGCGCGTTGGCTTCAATCCGACGGCTGATCCTATTGTTATCGAATTGTATTCTGAGACCTTCCAGCGCTTCCGTTTGGCGGGACAAGGACTTTACGATGGGCCGCAGCCCAAAGATCCGGTGGATCGCGAACGTCTGGCAACCTACTTTGATCCGCTGCCAGATTTCTATGAGCCTTTAGAACAGCAGCGCATCGATAAGAAGGAATATCCTTTCTACGCCGTCAACCAGCGACCGATGATGATGTACCACTCCTGGGACAGCCAGAATGCCTGGCTGCGCCAGATCATCGCCCAGAACTATCTCTATATGAACCGTCAGCGCGGCCTGCAGATGGGGATTGAGGATAAAAGCTGGGTTTGGGTAGAGAGTCACAACGGTAAAATTCGTGTGCAGGTCAAGCTCATCGAAGGCTGCCAGGCAGATACGGTGTGGACCTGGAATGCCATTGGCAAGCAATCAGGTGCCTGGGGATTGAAACCCGAGGCTGCCGAAGCGACTCGTGGTTTCCTGATGAACCACCTCATCTCCGAACTGCTGCCAGCCAAGCAGGGTGAACGACGCCTGACGAATTCCGATCCGATCACCGGTCAGGCGGCTTGGTATGACCTGATGGTCAAGATCTATCCGGCAACGGGAGAAGAGGGCACTTGGCCAGTATTCCCAACCATAAAGCCTTTACCTGGAGACACCCCTGCCCCTGATGTGCTGCGTTATCACACCCACAGGCCCGTCAACCTGAAATCCTGAGGCGCCAAGGAGAATGCCATGAGACTAGGTTTGGTCATTGATCTGGACACTTGCGTAGGTTGCCATGCCTGCGCAGTGGCCTGTAAGGAATGGAATACCAGCGGTACAACAGCGCCGCTGACGGACTACGACCCCTATGGCGCCAAGCCCTCGGGCGTATGGTTCAACCGTATCCGTCACTTTGAGGTGGGCGACTACCCCCACAATAAAACCATTAATTTCCCCATGTCCTGCATGCACTGTGAGAACGCTGAATGCGTGACCGTGTGTCCGACCGGAGCCTCCTACAAACGCGCTGAAGACGGTATTGTACTGGTCGATCAGAATAAATGCATGGGCTGCAACTACTGTTCCTGGGCCTGTCCTTACGGGGCCCGCGAACTGGATCGGGTCTCTGGCACCATGAAGAAATGCACGCTTTGCATCGACCGCATTTACGACATGGAGATTCCGGAAGAAGAGCGGCAGCCCGCCTGCGTGCTGACCTGCCCGGCACACGCCCGTATGTTCGGCGATGTGGACGATCCGGAAAGCCCGGTGAGCCGGGCGGTACGCGACCGGGGTGGTTACCAGCTTATGCCCGAGCTTGATTACAACCCTACAAATCACTATTTGCCCCCTCGTGTCCACGCCCCCATCCCGACCGAAGAGCTCAAGAAAAAGGCTGTTCGCAAGGTGAAGGACTGGGTCAATCGCGTGGTTGAGCGTTAAGGAAATCCCATGCATCCGGCTCTCGCAGTTATATTCCTGACCCTGTTCTCCGGCGGCGGTTTTGGCATCATGGCCCTTACGGCCATCGTCAATGACTTCCAGATTGACGGAGGTCTTAATCCGTTGCAGACGATGGTCGCGGTGATTCTCTCCCTCGTTTTCGTCAGCATCGGGATGTTGTCCTCCACGGCCCATCTCGCAAATCCCAAGAATGCCTGGCGAGCCTTTACCCGCTGGCGCACTTCCTGGCTGGCGCGGGAGGGTGTTTTTGCGGTGCTCTATTATCCATTCGCGGCGCTTTATCTGAGCTGGGTTTTCTTCACCGGTGGTACCCACGACACCGCCGGGCTGATTCTGTTGAATCTGGCTGGGGTGGTCGGACTGGTCACCATTTTCTGCCAAGGCATGATTTACGCGGTACTGCGTACGATTCGTCAGTGGAATACAGCGCTGGTCCCCGCCAACTTTTACGCCATGGGCCTAGCGATTGGTGCTACGGTGTTGGCCGCAGAGCGGATTGTCATGGGCGCTCCGGCGGGCACGCTGGTGGGTGTCGCTCTGGCCCTGCTGGCTGCGTCAGCCGTCATGAAGGGGATCTATTATTTCTGGATCGGTCGTCCAGGTGGACCGACCATACGTACCGCTATCGGTTTCAATCGTTCTACCGTGCGCATTCTGGAACAGGGACATACCTTTGGTACCTTCCTGACGGAAGAGTTCGGGCATACCTTGCCGACGGCTAAAGCGCGGAGCATTAAGGTCATGATGTTTATCTTCGCCTTTATCATTCCTATTGTCGCACTGGTGATCAGTATGTCCACTGGACAGCCGGCCTTCGCCTGGATTGCCGTTCTGTCGGTCATCTTCGGAATCGGTGTGGAGCGCTGGCTGTTTTTTGTCGAAGCACAGCATGTGGTCAACCTCTATCATGGTCGCCAGCAGTGTTGAACTCGGTCTTAAAAGAGGTCTAGTATAGATTTCTGAGGGAGAAATCCCCAAGGAGTGGAAGGCATGTTGCAGAGGTTCCTTGCAGAACCGATACGGGAATCCGCATTAGCGGACCAGTTTGGTCGGTATGTCACCTACCTGCGAATTTCGGTGACTGAGCACTGCAACTTTCGCTGTAGTTATTGTTCTCCTGAAGAGGGGACCCCCTTCTTCGCGCGGGACGACCATCTTCAGGCAGAAGAATATGATCGCCTGATTCGTGTTTTCAGCGAGCTCGGCGTCCGCCATATGCGGTTTACGGGTGGCGAACCGCTCATTCATCCGCAGATTCTTTCTCTCGTCGGCTCCGCACGTCGTCACGGTGTGGGCAAGATCAGTATCAGCACAAATGGGTTGCTGTTAGGGCGTCACGCAGAGGCTCTGCGGCAGGCAGGCGTCAATAATTTAAATATCAGTCTCGACAGTCTTGATCCTGAAGTCTTTGCCCGGGTGACCCGGGGCGGTGACTTGCAGCGTGTGCTGAGCGGTATCGAAGCAGCTATTCTCGCGGAAATTCCACGGATTAAGCTCAATGTCGTGTTGCTTCGCCAGGATAATGGAAATGACCTGCCCGCGCTGGTGGAGTATGCGATGCAGCGCGGTATCGACATACGCTTTATTGAGACTATGCCCTTGGGCGAGGCTGGGGCGGGCGCCCAGGACGTACAATTTTTGAGCGCCGCGGAAGCGCAGCAAGTCATAGAGCAGCAATTTGGTCCGCTGCCACCCGTGACCAGGCCTG
This sequence comes from Acidithiobacillus ferrivorans, assembly GCA_018853935.1. Lineage (GTDB taxonomy): Bacteria > Pseudomonadota > Gammaproteobacteria > Acidithiobacillales > Acidithiobacillaceae > Acidithiobacillus > Acidithiobacillus ferrivorans. The sequence continues at coordinate 2,652 of JAAOMR010000036.1, read as the reverse complement.
CGGATAATGGTCCGGCCCGTCTTTATCAGCTTCCGGCAGTGCGCTCCCAGGTGGGCTTTATTACCCCCATCAGCGATAATTTTTGTGCAACTTGTAATCGGGTACGCCTCACGGCGGCGGGGCGCCTGGTACATTGTCTGGGTCAGGATAACGGATTGGAACTTTTGCCCCTTATACGGGGGTCGAATAGTGACAGACAAATTGCCGAGGCCATTATTCAGGGTATCTGGCGCGATAAACCGGAGCGACATCAGTTTGTAAATGACCCAAGCCGTTCTGCGAGGGTGTTCATGATGCGACTCGGGGGGTAGCCTTTGGGGTTCTGACGTTGCCGGTAACTGGTGCTACACGCTGTGCAGAGCATCGTGTAGACTGATCAATTAACCTTTCTTTCATGTAAACGAGTGACGCATGTACGGTTTTCAAGAAATCACCGCAGATCAGCTTAATACCTTAACGGAACAGGGGGGCGTGTTCACCTTGATCGATGTGCGCTCGCCCGGCGAAGTCGCCCGGGGGGTCATCGATGGTGCCAAACACCTGCCCTTGCACCTACTACCCATGTCACTGCAGCAGCTGGATAAATCGCAACCGATCATTTTTTACTGTCTGAGCGGTGGGCGTTCGGCACAGGCAGCGGCCTTTGCCGCGGCACAGGGCTTTAGCCAAGTGCTTAATTTGCATGGTGGAATATCTGCATGGGCCAATCGGGGCTTGCCCATTGTGCAGCTGCCAGGTAAATAAGGATATTCTAAAATAGGGGTGCTTAATCATCAAATCAAAATATTTGCCTTGCTGTTCATGCTTTTCCTGATAGAGTCTTGCAAGTAGTTTTTCAGGCATTATAACTGAGGAGGTTAACTCATGGTACAAGAAGACAAAGTACTCGACGCCCGCGGACTGAATTGCCCGCTACCGATTCTCCGCACCAAGAAGGCGCTTGGTGAACTGACCTCCGGACAGGTCTTGAAGATTGTTGCTACTGATCCAGGCGCCGTAAAGGACTTCGAAGCATTTGCCAAGCAGACCAAGAATCCTCTGTTGGAGCATGCGGAAGCAGCTGGCGAGTTCATCTTCTTTATCCAGAAGGCCTAATTTAATAAGGTTGGGAAGTGAAGCCCGACCGGGAGCACAAAGCAATGGACGAGAAAAAATTAGCAATTATTGCCACGAAGGGCACTCTGGACTGGGGTTATCCGCCCTTCATTCTGGCATCTACCGCAGCAGCGCTCGGCTATGGGGTGGAGATATTCTTCACCTTCTACGGCTTGCAGTTGTTGAAGAAGGACTTGAGCCATCTGCGCGTGAGCCCGCTCGGAAATCCCGCAATGCCCATGCCGATACCAATGCCGACACTGATGATGGTGCTTCCGGGCATGGAAGGAATGGCCACGTCCATGATGAAGAGCAAAATGAAGGCAAAAGGTGTTGCTAGTCTTGAAGAACTGCGTGAACTCTGTGTTGAAGCAGAAGTACGGATGATTGCCTGTCAGATGACCGTTGATCTTTTCGATTTTGATACGGCGGATTTTATTGACGGAATTGAACTTGGTGGTGCTGCCTCGTTCTTTGAGTTTGCCGGAGAGTCTGATATCACACTCTTTATGTGAACTGCCGATCTGCACTGCGGGCCAACAGGTATGACGTATTAATTGCTAGCGAGGAGCGAGTAAATGGCGACTTACGCTGAGATGAAGGAGATGTTTGACGAAGTCCGCGCGGATTTTCGTTATGACCATGAACTCAATGGATGTTTGAATTGTGGCATTTGTACGGCTACCTGCCCGTCTGCGCAGTTCTATGATTACAGTCCGCGCGAGATCGTCCAGCTGCTGTGGACCGAGAATGTCGAGCAAATATATGATGTGATGCAGGAAAAAATATGGGCTTGTGCACAGTGCATGACCTGTGCGGCACGCTGCCCTTTCAAGAATTCCCCTGGTGGGCTGGTTATGATTCTGCGCGAGGTGTCTATTCGTCATGGCATGCAGTCGGCGAAAGATGTGTTGCGGCCCTTCGGTCGCGTCATGCTCAAGCTAATCACCACGGGCAACCAGTTGTCCCCGGATATGATTCAGCCCGATCACTTCCCCGACTGGGGCCCCAATATCCAAAAGGTGGAAGGTGATCTACGGATCCTGCGTAAGGCCATTCCGGTGCGCACCTTGCAGACTGTGGAAACGGCGTGGGAAGTATCGCTGAAGACCTCCGTAGAGATGTACACCATATGGGAAATGACGGGTGTACTTAAGTCATTGGAAACTATGGACGAAAATCTGTTCGATGTTATTGAGGACTTCATTGACGAGAAGCGCGAAGATTATGAAGACTGGCTTGAGAGCCAGAGTGATAAGGACTGAGGAGACCATCATGAGCGACAACAGCACGCAGCAGGGCGTAGCGGGTCACGGCGCTTTTTTTCAGGATACGAATCTTTCGGCGAACGAAGCTGAGGCGGCTACGGCCTGGGTGCGTAATCATGTTGACCGGCGCACGGTGGACCTGGGTGAGCGGATGGACGACATCCGTGATCACATGTGGCAACTGGAGAAGGAAGGCGAGATCATCGTCCACCGCATCACCGACGATCATAAGGCCGTCGAAGTAGACACGTTGTTTGGCTGGAAAAAACGGGTTCCGACCAACAATCTC
>JAAOMR010000359.1 GCA_018853935.1 Acidithiobacillus ferrivorans | reverse complement strand
CCTGCTGTCCTTCCAGCCCCAGTTTGCCAAAAGAGGGGAAAGTCTGACTCAGGCCCACGCTCAGCATGCTCATCTGCTGCTGGTTCATGGAGAAGCTGTTGAGGGGCAGGTTTGCGGCACCGAGGGCGAGATGCGGATCGGGCAACTGGGCCACCGCCACGGCTTTGTGCCGCAATTCCGCAATCTTTTGGGTCAGGGCGCCGAGCCCGGGATTTTGCCGCAGGGCAATTGCTTCCGCGTTCTGCAGGCTCAATGGGGCGGCACTGGCACTGGCATAAGGGCTGAACACCATCATCAGCATGACGGGAAGGGAGAGTGGCCCGGAGCCCCTGCGAATAGCCGCAACCCACGTTAGAAAATATTTATTTCCAGAACTTCTTTGCACATCGCTCATATAGCCTCCACATACGGCCCGAGTTAGGGCCGAAGACGCGAATTTCCTGTCCGGCGCGACTATGTGCGCAGGACTACGGATTCAGGCAGGAGGCTAAATGAGAAAACGAACTGCAGAGAGTGGGGGAAGACCAGTGTGGGCTGCAACGCGGAGAAAGTGTGGAACGGGCTTAGGAGAAGAGAGGGTGATCCAGGATGCAACGGAAACGGCGAAGGCTGACATGGCGGGGGTGACGTTGTGGGCACCCTCCGCTACCGGCGTCATCATATCGTGGTGGCAACAAGCAGTTAGGCAAGCTCCTTGCTGCTGGGCCGGAACACCAAGGGCCTGTTCGCAACGCGGCATTTGTGTGCCGTGTGCGG
>JAAOMR010000358.1 GCA_018853935.1 Acidithiobacillus ferrivorans | reverse complement strand
ATTGACTTCATTCTGCATGGATTTAGCGTCCAATTGCTCCAGCAGAGTGCCCAACCGTTCGTAGTTGACGATCAGCCATTCCGGTTGCGTGTCAGGGATGACGTTCTCGAAGATGAACGGCTCCGCGTCTGGGATCACCATGCGAATCTCCCTCGACCAGTTATCCTTGAGACTGGCGGGGCAGATGATTACCTTGCCACCCGGGAGATGGCTGGCGGCGGACACGGTCTGGCGGGTTTTCCCAAGACCCATGTCATCGCCATTCAATGCACAGGTTCGGGTCAGGAAGTGACGCACACCATCATTCTGGTGGGGCATGAGGGAGCACCGGACAGCCAGATCCTCAATGACGCTTTCCTCCACGGGCAAGAGAGCCATAGGCTCATAAAATGCCCGCTGAATGGCTTCCGCGCGCGCAGCCTTGGCGTCCTCTATGTCTTGGAGTTTGGCCTTTTCCTCCTCGCTCATGCTGGATTCCATGGGCATCTCCGCGCCACCAACCTGCAATTTCACCCGCTCGGT
>JAAOMR010000357.1 GCA_018853935.1 Acidithiobacillus ferrivorans | reverse complement strand
TGGAAACCGTCGCCTTGCCGGATGTCACCGTGACAGCGATTACCCACCAGCAACTCCTGCGCAGCATGGACGCCCTGATGGAGCAACAGAGTGCCGTAGATGCTGTGGTAGCCGGACTGTTGCGCCCCCTGATCGATCAGGACCTGTCCGTGGTCTTCTATGACCTCACCACGATCCGCAGTGAAGGCCTGGTCACGGTTCCCCAGGACGTCCGTCAATTCGGGATGGCCAAGGAAGGTCTGATCGCTCGCCAGTTCATGCTGGGGGTCGT
>JAAOMR010000356.1 GCA_018853935.1 Acidithiobacillus ferrivorans | reverse complement strand
GTGGACTGGACCGATCCAAGGTGATGGCACTGATCCAGAACACCTGGATTCGGCAAGGCCATAATCTGCTGATTACTGGCGCCACCGGCACCGGCAAAACCTGGCTGGGCTGTGCCCTGGGTCACCAGGCCTGCCGTCAGGGATTAAGCGTTCGTTATTTGCGCTTACCGCGCCTGTTTGAGGAGCTCCGGATTCGTCACGGTGACGGCAGCTTCGGGCGCTATCTGAACACGCTCGCCAAGGTGGATTTGATTATCTTAGACGACTGGGGGCTTGCCCCCATGAACGGGGAAGACGTGCGAGATTTGTTGGAGATCATTGATGATCGAGTGAACCAACGAGCCACGCTGATTACTAGCCAACTCCCTGTGGACCATTGGCATGAATACTTGGGTGAACCGACCGTGGCCGATGCGGTGCTGGACCGGTTGCTGCAAAGTGCCCACCGACTCGATTTGAAAGGGGACTCCCTGCGCCGTAATCGTGATGCTCACGAAACACCAAAACTTGACCCATCGTGACCACCTGAGCATAAAATGGCGGTGACCAGAATGTATGCTTTTCGGGGGTGCCCACGATCAGCGGAATCGCTGCCCACGATCGCCGGAATGCGCATGAAGATCAGTCGCAGTAGAGGCGGCACCAAACGTGGCCCACAGACTTGGCAGGGGTTCCTCGCCGCAACCGAAGCCCAAACCGGATTTGCCAGGCGCGAGCGCACCGAACACATAGAGTTGCTGTGCGATATAGCAGAATTCCCAGAGCTTGCGATGATAGACAAAGCCGGATTTGAGGCGATTGAGCCAGAATATAAACCAGTCGCTTTCGCAGTCCGCCTGCGTACACAGTTTTGATTTTAGCATGGTGTCTAGCGGCCGTAACTGCCCCTTCATACGACCGGCGAGTAAGCGGTAACTGAGCGGCGTATCTTGCGGCTTAGTTCGAGATGTTATAGAGGTCCGAGCGCAGGGGGTTGGCGGCGAAGTGTTTTTTCCAGAGCCTTGGCGTCAACTCGGCGACGCGGGAACTGGGATGCTGGCCGACCCGCTGCAAGACATCGACCAGGTAGTCATAGGGATTGATGTCGTGGAGGCGGCAAGTGGTCAGCAGACTCTGCACGATGCCGACCTGTTTGGCACCCAGTTCCGTCCAGCAGAACAGGAGCTATGATCGAATCTGGTGTACAGGCAGATTACAACTGACTTGAGTAAGGTGGCGTACTGTTGCTACAAAGGGTTTGCAGACCAAGTAAGCAACGTAAGGAGTACGCCGTGGAAAAGAATACCGTATTTGAGGGTGGTATGGGAGAGCTGGGCTTGGGGATAGAGGGCGTGCTGCGGCGTGCGGCACGTTCCCTGATCGAACAGGCCATAGAGACAGAGGTGGCCGTATTGCTGGAAGAGTTTTCTGCGGTACGGATGGTCAATGGTCGTCAGGCGGTCGTTCGTAACGGCCACCTGCCGGAGCGAGAGATCATAACTGCCCTGGGCCCTGTGCCCGTGAAGGTCCCCAAGGTTCGGGATCGCTCGGGTTCGGGGATTAAATTCAATTCGGCACTGGTGCCACCGTATGTGCGTAAATCGCGGACGGTGGCGGCCACGGTCCCCTGGCTGTATCTGCATGGGGTATCTTCTGGCCACATGCAGGAGGCGCTTTCTATCCTCCTGGGCGAAGAGGCCAAGGGACTTTCCCCTGCGGCATTGGGACGCCTCAAGGCGCAGTGGGCGGAAGATCATGCCGCCTGGCAACGCCGTTCCCTGGAAGGTAAACGGTATGCCTACTGGTGGGTGGACGGCGTCTATACCAACCTGCGTGCGGAGGAGGATCCACGCATCTGCCTGCTGGTGATTATTGGCGTGACTGCGGACGGGAAGAAGGAACTGGTCAGTGTCAGCGACGGTCTGCGCGAATCCAAGGCCTCCTGGCTGGAGATTCTGCGCGACCTGCAGGCTCGTGGTCTGGAAGCTGCACCATTACTGGCTATTGGTGATGGCGCCATGGGCTTCTGGGCAGCATTGGATGAAGCGTATCCCGAAACCCGCCAGCAGCGCTGCTGGGTGCACAAGACCGCCAACATCCTCAACGAACTGCCCAAATCCAAGCAGGGTAAGGCGAAGGCGGCACTGCAGGAAATCTGGATGGCCGAGAGTCGGAAGGCCGCGGAGAAAGCCCTGGAAGTCTTTGTGCGCAACTACCAGGCGAAGTATCCCAAGGCCGTGGCCAAGCTGGAAAAGGATCGGGCGGAATTGCTGGCCTTCTATGATTATCCGGCCGAACATTGGCGACACATCCGCACCACCAATGCCATTGAATCGACCTTTGCCACCGTGCGTCACCGGACATCGCGCACAAAAAACTGCGTGTCGCGCAACAGCTTCATTGGATTGGGCTTCAAGATGTTACAACAGGCAGAGAAACGCTGGATCGGGATTTATGCCCCTGAGAAAGTCCACGATCTTTTTGCAGGGGTGAAATTCATGGATGGATTGCCGGCCAATCAAATCCTGCCGGATGACCAACAGAGCGCCGCCTGAAGCTATGTCAGTAAATGCTTATACACCAGAATTGACTATAGCTCGCAGAACAGCCAAGCCTTCCGGCCCATGGGGATCACCCGCAAGCCTCTTTCCAGATGATTTGTGTCGATGGGCACATCGGCATCGCTCAGGAAGACCTCCAGCCCCGCCCGGCGTTTGTGGGCATAGGCCAAGGCTTTGCTCATGGGATTGCTGGGCAGTAATCCGGTATCGGCGGCCGTGTCGGCCACCCAGGTGAAGAATTCTTCCACCAAAGGCTTGGCTTTGGTCAGCCGGACATCCTGCTTTTTGGCCCCTTTCAGTCCCCGATCCCGAATCTCGGCTTCCACCGCATAGATGTTGCCGATCATTTCCAGCGCCTCGGCCGCCCGTTGCGGATCGGCGTCCTGGCTCTCGAAGAATTCACGACGGGTATGCGCCCAGCACTGGGCATGGGTCAGCCCTTCCGTTTTCTTCTCGTAGCGGCTGTAGGCCGCATAACCATCGGTGATCAGCACGGCACCGGATGGTGCCGTCAGTCCCAGGAGCTGATCCACATGTTCTGCCCGGCGGCTCTCGCAATACGGGAAGCAGATCTCGTCCCGCTCGCCATAGACCGGCCAGAAATAGCCCTGCTTCATCTTCCCTGGT
>JAAOMR010000355.1 GCA_018853935.1 Acidithiobacillus ferrivorans | reverse complement strand
ATGAAGGGGTCTATCTGGCCTCGGAATCCACCTTCTACCGGATCCTCAAGGCCAAGGGCATGGAGGCACGACGTGGTCGTGCGCACCCGCCCCGTAAGGTGAAGCTACCCACCACCCATACGGCTACTGCAGCCAACGCCGTCTGGTCATGGGACATCACCTATCTGCCGTCGCCGGTGCGTGGACAGTACTACTACCTCTACCTCTTCGAGGACCTTTACAGCCGCAAGGCGGTGGCCTGGGAGGTCCATACAGAGGAGAGTGGCGACCATGCCGCTGCGCTCATCCAGAGGGGCTTTACGGCGGAGCAATGCTGGCGGCAGCCATTGGTCTTGCACTCCGACAATGGCGCCCCGATGAAATCATCCACCCTACTGGCCAAGCTCTATGATCTGGGGATCACCCCATCCCGGGGCCGACCACGGGTTAGTAACGACAATCCGTATTCAGAGTCGCTGTTCCGGACGCTGAAATACTGCCCACAGTGGCCGGAGAGCGGCTTTGCGAGCCTTGATGCTGCCCGGATCTGGGTGCGTGACTTTATCGCCTGGTACAACCATGAGCATCGTCACAGCCGCATTCGCTTCGTCACCCCCGCCCAGCGTCATCGGGGCGAGGATCATGCACTGCTGGCGAAACGTCATGCGCTCTATGAGGCGGCTAAGGCGAGAAACCCTGCGCGCTGGTCAGGCGGCACACGCAATTGGACACCCGTCGGTGCGGTAGATCTGAACCCGCAGCGGCAGGATAAAATGGCCGCTTAAAAAATGGGAGACGCGACAACTACCTTGACAGACGCCGCTGACCTTGCCCTTAGCCAGTCCGAGCCTCATGGCTGGCGTCTTCTGATCTTTTCCAACAAGACAATAATTGTAGAACACTCTGAATATACTAAGCATCTTCACGATGGTTTTTGGGTTATATGCGCTGTATCCATACCAAATGCGCCCCGTGCTGCAGGCTGAACCAAACGGGCGTTCGAGGATGGACATCCGCCTGCGCACCTGCATGAAGAAGCAATCAATGCCATGCAATGATGCCTTGTTGTAGAGTCGTGCCAAATGATTTTCATCATAATCCCTGAAATCTGTCAAGTAGCATACAGCCTTTTCCGGTTCGCTCATGTTGGGCAGGGGGTGTGTCATCCATCTATCCTGCCACTTGCCGATAGTTGACATGTGGGCGATGCGCTCTTTAATAAGTAGGGTTTCCGATTCGGATAGGTCTGGATTAACTTTGCGTGCGCCCTCAAATGCGGCACGACTCAACGCGACAGAAGCACGCTTATCGTCGATGGTCATTTCCTTGGCGATGCGAACGTAAAAGGCATCCGCCCTGCGCGCAGCAATCTCAGGCTGGAATGCAGCCAGGCACGCAGCGCGCATCCCTGAATCTTGATCCAGAAATGTCAATCAGCGTCAGCCATTGACCATGCGTCATCACCAAACTTTTGCCACCTTATGGAGTGCTATAATGCTTCGTAACTCTATGGACTAAAATGAATATAAAATTCTTGATCTGATCAAAGGTGAACAAACCTGACGCTGATTTCTGGTCAAAACTTGATACACTTAGGCGCTGTTTTACACCTTCACCAATAATCTCGGTGAACGCGCCATCCGGATGCCGAAAGTGAAACAGAAAATCTCTGGCTGCTTCCGCACGGTAGATGGAGCGAATAACTTTGCCATCATTCGCTCTTACCTCGATACCCTACACAAACAGGGGTACAACCTCCTCGACGCGCTTCGACAAACTTTCCAGGGAAATCCTCCTCAGCCGGTCTCAGGCTGAATAGTCACGAAATATCTACAGGTAATGGAATTTTGGGTTTGGCCTTGGCCGCTGCATTTTCCCGCATAGTCTTCACCGCCTGCCCCAGTCCTTCCTGAAAGCGGTGGCTATGCACATGCAACTGACCAAGCAGGCGATGGAGTTCCTCACGATTTCCACCGCTACGAACACGAAGAATTTCCCGAGCCAGGGCATGCACAGCTTCGTGCTCGACGAGCAAAGCCTCCACCTCGGGCAATTCTGACATATGGGCGTGCAACCAGGTCGTGATCGGGCAGGCGGACAGATCCGCATGCTCGTAACCCCCATGATTCATCGCAGACTCTTCTGCCGCATGCACCCATCCCAGATGCTGGTACAGAGCCAGCAGCGGCGTGTTCGCATCCCCCGTACCGAGGACAAAGGTATGCACAAAATCAGCGACTGCCCCCACCTCCAGCGGCCTGGCAATAGCATATCCCTGGAGATAGTCGACCTCCATCTCGCGCAACAGGGCGATGTGCGCTTCGGTTTCCACCCCTTCCACCGTGATGATGACGTTCATGCCCAAACCCAGGTTGATGAGACTCTCGACAAAGATCAGGTCCTGGGGTTTGTTCAATAGCTCGCGGATAAAACCCTGATCAATTTTGATCTCGTCAATGGGCAGGTTTTTGAGCCGCAGGAGGGAGGCGTATGCACTCCCCACGTCATCCAGCGCAATCTTCACACCAGCACTGCGTAGTCGTTGCAGATGCCCCATGGCGACATCCTGTTCGAGGATTTCCCCGATCTCCAGCACCTCCAGTATCAAGGCTTCCTGGGGGGTTCCTGGATAGTCGGCCAGCGTGCCCAGGACGGTATCGGCAAATCCGGACTGGTCAAGTTCTTCCGGGGTGACATTGATACTGAGAAAGAGATCCAGCCCGGCTTCCCGCCATTGTGTCAGTTGCTGTAGACCCGTTTGCAGCACGAAGTGCCCCAACGCTTGACGTTCCCGCACGCCAAGGGAAGGGAGGAATTGATCGGGAGAAACCTCCCGGCCTTCCCTGTGCCAGCGAGTCAGTGCCTCAAGACCAGCCACCCGTCCTGTCGCCAGGGCCACCAGCGGCTGGTAACGTAGCGTCACCTCTCCGGTGATCAAGGCCCGTAGGAAATCCTGGCGCAACACTTCATCGCCCATAGTGATGGTACCAAGATCCGGGTGATAGATCTGCGCCCACCCTTCGCTCGCACAACCGGAGTTGCTCCCGGCAGGGCTGCCGCCTGCAAGGCTGCTCCCGGCATGACGCGTCTTGGCGGCATACATAGCCTGATCGGCGTGACGCAGGAGGATGTCGGCTTCACCATCGTCAAATGGGTAGATACTCAGCCCCAGACTCGCCTGAATGTTGATCACTTCCCCATTGATGTTGAAGGGCTGTGCTAGCGTGGACTGGAGACGGGCCAGGACCTGATCCAGTTCATCCATGCTGCGCAGACCTTCCAGCAGCAGCACAAACTCATCGCCGCCCAGACGTGCCACGGTATCCGTCTGGCGTAGCGCGCTTTGCAGGCGGCTGGCCATTTCCTGGAGCATAACGTCACCAGCGGCGTGACCGTAAGTATCGTTGACCGGTTTGAAGTCGTCGATATCGAGAAAACCTACAGCTAAGAGGCGCTCCTGACGGTTTGATCGCGCCAGCGCCTGATCGAAAATCCGTCGCAGACCCTCGCGGTTGGGCAGATTGGTCAGAAAATCGTGGGTGGCCTGTGCTGTCAAAAGATGTTGCTGGTCGTGCAGATGCATCTCCCGTATCCACATCCGAACTATGCTCACGCCAAACACCAAAATGCCCAGGATGACACCGATCGCCAAGAGCAAGAGGGACCTTTCTTGGTGCCACCATAGCTGCCCCACCAGGGCCGATGACCAGTGTACCTCTACCGTCCAGGGATATCCTGACACCGCCACGCGCACCTGGTTTGCTACAGAAGTGACCCGCGCGGGCACGGTCACCCCCTGCCTGAAGAGGGCTATGGGTAGATCGTGCGCCCCGAGCACGCGCAGGTTAAAGTCCGGGGAAAGGGCCAGCGGTTTGAGGCTCGCCAAATCAACCAGACTGCTGATCGACAAGGCGGAGCTGCCCGACATCTTGTGCGCCACATACACCATGGGCACCACCCAGGCATGCGCTCTATGGTCATAGCGTGGCTGTCCAATCATCCGATGCGGATGCCCAGGCAGAGGTATAAAATCCGCTTGCGGTTCCATGGGGCGGGCGGCTCCCATGGTGGTAGTCCAGAGGACGCGATCTCCGGGGGCGTTCAAAATCTGGATGGCGATAACGCTTGGATCCAATGCCTGGATGATTTGTATCTGTTCCAGGGTTGTACCGGACAGTTGTGCGCCCGCAGGCAGCAGGGCGTTGCTGATATAGTAGAGATCGTTGAATGGTCTATCCAGGCCGACGGATATCTGCCGGGCGGCGCTCTGCGCAGCAATCTTGGCACGCAAATGGGTGTTCTCTGAGATGGTTCGGTACACATTATAGGACTGATGGATGGTCAGCAGTATTCCAAATGCTGTCAGCAACGCAAACACCACCCCAACCGCCCAAAGTTTGCGATACTCCATAGCAGCCAATCGCGATCGTGCCGGGGTGACGGGATGATTCTTTCCAATGGTCAATGGAGCGATGCCCGTCAAGGTAGTCCCCTGGTCATGGCCAGCAGTTCGGCCACCAGTAAGCGGTTTTCCAGTTCCAGAAGGTGACCCTGATACACGGCAGCTTCATCGTCCTCCTCGTCCAAGAAAGACTTGGCCTCACGAGCCAGTTGATGGAGTCGCTCGTGGCGGGCAACAATTTCCGCGAAGTCCGGTGACTGTCCAAAGTTGAATAGCCCTTCGCCGCGTAGCCAGCGCCCCAAATGGCAAAAATCTTCGGCATCTGCTTCCAGCGTATGAGCAGGGAATGGGTTTTCGTGCCGCAGGGCGCGGAGAAACATTTGTATGCGCAGGAGATGCCCTTTTAAAATCGGTGACAGCACATCCATAGGGGGTAGCGCATCCTCGCTTCGAGCGGTTGGGCGAAAACCCGTGACCCAGGCAGGAATGGAATCAGGTGAGAGCGGTCGGGAAAAGAAGTATCCTTGCAGATGGCTACAGCCCATTTTGGTGAGTAGGGTTGCGTGCTCCGCCGTTTCCACGCCCTCCGCAATCACTCTAATCCCCAGCATGCGGCTGGCGGTGATTACCGCGGCGACGATGGCCAGATCCTTGGGATCATTGATAACGTCACGCACAAAGCTCTGATCAATCTTAATGGATTGCGCGTGGAGCTGCTGGAGGTAGGTGAGCGATGCGTTTCCAGTGCCAAAATCATCCAGAGCGACATGAACACCCAATTGGTTGCAGATGCGCAGCTGCAGCTGTGCCCCGGCCATATCGCTCAAAGGTGCCGATTCGGTGATCTCAATCTCTAGCTGATTTGGCGGCATACCAGGGTATTTGGCCATGGCTTCCCGCAGATCGTTCAGGAAGCGGGCATCGAGCAGGTGGCGGGCACTGATATTCACCGATATGCGCAATGACAGGCCAGCCTCTTGCCAGACAGCTCCTTGTCGTAGTGCCGTTTCCAGAACGAAGCGACCGACGGGACGCGCGAGCCGGGGATGATCCAGCGCCGAGAAAAAGGCCGCAGGTGGGAGCAAGCCTTGCTCCGGGTGTTGCAAGCGAATGAGGGCTTCCACGCCCATGACCTCTCCGGCATTGGAGACAATGGGCTGGTAGTGCAGGATCAGGGTGTTGTCTTTCAATGCCTGTTCCAGCATAGTGCGCATCACCTCCTCCGCTTGCACGGCATCATCCAAGGCCAAAGTATGCAGGTGCCATCGATCTCGACCTGCATCCTTGGCGGCATAGAGTGCCATATCGGCATGTTGTATCAGGGTACGGGAATCGTTGTCATCCAGGGGATAAAGGGTAATGCCGATGCTGCCGGAGACGCGGATCGCCTCGCCATTGATATCCATTGGTTTACGGATGGTGGCAAGGAGTCGGTCACAAAGAGCTTCGAGATCGTCCACGCTATTCAGGCCGGGCAGTATCAGCCCGAACTCGTCGCCGCCCATGCGTGCGAGGGTGTCTCCTGCGCGTAACTCACCCTGTAGTCCTTGCACCACGGCCAACAGCAAATCGTCTCCGGCCGGGTGCCCTAGTCGATCGTTGACCTGCTTGAATCCGTCAAGATCGAGGATGGCCACACCAAGGAATTGCTCGTTCCGTATCGTTTGCGCACGCGCGTTTTCCAGGCGGTCCAAAAAGAGTGTGCGATTCGGTAAGCCCGTCATAGGATCGCGTAGCGACTGGTTACGCAGCAGGAGCACCATCTCGCCGAGATGAGCGAACGCATAAAAATAATCTGACCCGACCCGACGAAAGTATCCTTTTTCGTGCGCACCGATCAGGATCGCGCCACGCAGATCCTCCGCTCCGAAGGGGAAGATACCAATTTCCTCTACCCGGTTATGCAGGGATTGCATCCACGCTGGAGCACTTGGATCTGCTACGGCTTGAATAACGGCCTGCCCGGTTTCCAACGCCATCCAGCAGGGGTCATCGGTCGCCTTCAGTATCTCCAGCGCGGGCAACGAAACTCCCCCCAAGCATTCCAGGGTGAGCGTATCTCCCATAGTTCCGCTGATAACATAACTAGCCAGACGCACACTGGCGCTTTTTCGCGGCAGAGCTTCGCAGATCTGCTGAAGCAACTCCTCCGGGCGTGGGGACGCCGCCCCTTGAGGCGCAGCAAGCACACCCAGCAAGACACTGAAGAGGGCCAGCCTATCGGCATCGGTCTCGCGGGAGGCTCGGGCATAACCATCGAGTTGGACCATGAGGTCGCCGATTAGCAGACGGAACAAGGCGTCTCGCAGTGCATCCCTGTCGGTCTCTGGAACGCTTTCCAGGAGCACCTTCTGCCAGTGTCGCCAGTAGAGGATATAAGCGCTGGCGACCCAGGAGGGGTCGATGCCGAGGCTGTGGTGTAGTGCCCCGATTTTGCGCATGGACTCCCGCCAAGGTTTGTCCAGGTGACTAATCAGGAGGCCGCGGATATGTTCCGCCTGCTTCTGGATCAGGGCGTCCAGACGAGCACTGGAAAAATCGCGGAAGACGGCGGCGGTAACGGGATGCGAGAGCAGATAGTCATAAAAGTCTCGGGCAAGTGCTGGCGTTTCCGCCTCAAGGAGGCTGACATAGCGATCAATGAGGAGAAAATCCGTTTCCTGTAGACCCAGGAAGTTGGGGAGTGTGCTCGTGGCTTCAGTGTTCAAGCGGCCCCCTGAATGGTTGTAGCTGCAACACCGTGAGCGGTTGGTCTTGCTCTACAGCAAACCCCTATCGCATCTTGATATCCTTGTTTTGTTTGCCAAAACCGCATTTGCTCTTTCCCTTTGAGTGGATTGTGTGGTTCGATGCTGCATGTTTATCAGATTTCATCAAAAAAGCGAAGGTGAAGCGGCTCAACATCGTTGAAGCCGACTTTCAAATGTCGGCCCGCGCCTGGCCCATGGTTTGGATACGCTTGCAGCCCATCTGCTCCATGGTGCCGAATATATTACTCTATTTCCAGACTTTACTGCCTTTCCCTGCGCCTCTTTAGCTGTTGCCGAAAAGAGCCTCTTCTTCTGCACCCAAACAGGTCCCCACGTTCCCCATAGTAGGAAGGACAGACTATCAAATCAGGGGAGCACCCATGGCCACACAATACAGCACCGTCCTTCGACTGCGAATGCTGCCAGAGAACTATGCAGTGGTAAAAGCCAAGGCTGCGGCCTACCGTCAGCCATTATCCGCCTTTGCCTGCAACGCCATTTGCGGCATCCCCATGGTCTGCCACCTGGATGAGGATGCCGTGGAGATGTTGATCCGGTTGGGCGGTCTGCTGTTGAAGCACAGCAAGGACAGCGACAAGGCCGGCTGGACTGTCCCCATGCGCAATGAGTTTCTGGATCTGTCGCACCGACTTCTGGGCATTGCCAGCCGGATCGAGGAATCGCTGCCGACAGAGTCAGGGGAGGACTCCCCATGCTAGGCAAGGTCGGGAAGCCCCGCGCTGGTGCCAAGGGTTGCACCCTGCAAGGGGCTGGCGCCAAGAGCCAGTTCGGAGACTTGGTGAATTATATCGCCCGCGAGGCGGACGGCAAGGGTCACGAAGTGGAACAGGAAAAAATGGGAGCCCTCAACCTGGAGGCGGACATAGAGGATCTGGATTTTGTCATCAAGCAAATGGACATGGCTGCCGCCAGGACTGCCAAAAACGGCAAGTTCAAGGGCGATCCGGTTTACCACCTGATTCTGTCCTGGCAGGAAGGCGACAAGCCCACGCCGAAGCAGGTAAAGGAATGCGTCCAGTACACCTTGAAAGCACTGGGCATGGCGGAATGTCAGGCGGTCTGGGCGATTCACCACGATACGGACAATGACCATGTGCATATCGCCGTCAACCGGGTGCACCCCGAAAAAGGTATTGTCATGGGGCCACCGCGCCGGGATTACCACGTCATCGACAAGGCAATGCGCGAACTGGAGATTATCCACGGATTCCAGCGTGACAATGGCCCCTATGTGACGCTGGATACCGATAGCGGTCCCCGGATCGTCCGCATGTCCCGCAAGGAACGCGCCGAGAAAGGTTTGCTTAAAGGTGGCGATGAAGTGGGTCCGCGTACGACGC
>JAAOMR010000354.1 GCA_018853935.1 Acidithiobacillus ferrivorans | reverse complement strand
TGTCCCGCCAGTGTCCCACGGACAAAGAAAAAGGGCCCAGGTATTATCCTAAGCCCTTGTTTTTAAATGGAGCGGGTGATGGGAATCGAACCCACGCCATGAGCTTGGGAAGCTCAGGTTCTGCCATTGAACTACACCCGCATGTGGCAAATTCTATGCGGATGTACCTAAAAAGGCAAGGTGACCGCAGGCGCCGCGATTTCTGGTATTATAAACAAAGTCAATAAGATGCTTAATAGACCAAGAGGATTGATTATGGATCAGTTACCAACCCGGGAAGAGGATATAGAACAGGCCTCCCGCTCCCTGAAAGCCATGGCGCACCCGTTGCGTCTCAAAGTGTTGTGCGTATTGGGATCAGAAGAAATGAGCGTGCAGGATATCGTAGCCGCTGTTGGCACCACTCAGAGCAATATTTCTCAGCACCTCGCTATTTTGCGTGAAAAAGACATCCTCCGCGCTCGTAAAGACGCCAACAAGGTCTATTACCGCGTGGGTGATCCCCGTACCCTGCGTTTGATTGCCATGATGAGTGATGTCTTTTGCCACATTCGGTAAGCGACGAAGTTTAGCTTCAGACGATGGGCGGCGTGATTCTGGGGGCATTTCCGGCAAAACAAGGCTTGAATGCTCCATCTGTTGTATATAATAATACGCTTATTCTTTGGGCTGGTCTTGCTGTGGCTCGGCAGGGGCTGGTTCATGTAGCCGTACATGGAATCGCTGCCTCAGCTACATTTGTTCATGTCATCGCTGGATGACATGGGCGCTTTGCAAGGTCGTCCAGTTCCTCAATTTGAGTTGCCCGCCACGGCGAGGAAAGACATGTCCCTGCGTCCTCACAAAAAAACATACTCCGTTTTGATCGCGCTGCTGATGGGGGCCAGTGCCTCGCAACCAGTCGCCGCTCTGGATTTTAATCAGTGTCTTGATCTCGCCCTCAAGCAAAATCCGCAGATGCTCCTGGCACATGCCCGGCAGGCAGAAGCCAAAGGCGCCGTCTCTGTAGCGCGTGGTCACCTGCTCCCCAGTCTCGCGGCCTCTTTCTCCGCCAGCCAGTCGAACAACGCCCTGACCGTTTTCGGTATGAAGCTATCGCAGCGGCAAGCGACCTTCAATGATTTTGGCGCGAGCCAATTTAACCCTGATGCGCTGGGTGTGGCACCGACAGGGCTGAATCAACCGGGGAGTTACCACAATTTTGGCACCAGGTTGCAACTGGAGATTCCGATCTGGACTGGCGGGGCAACCTGGGGACGTTTGAGTCAGGCGCGGGCCATGCTGGAGGCGGCTCAGAGTGGCGACGTCATGGCCCGCCAGAAGCTGATTTTTGCTGTTTTGCAGGCCTATGACAGTGTCATCGCCGCCAATGCCGGTATGGCGGTGGCGGATAAAGCCCAGCGGGCGGCCGCCGCTTACGTCAAGACCAGTCGCTCCCTGCTGGCGCATGGTGTGCTGGTGAAAAGCGATCTGCTGTCTGCGGAAGTGTATTTGGAAAAAGCCGAACTGGCCGTCGAAAGTGCCCACAACGCCCAGGCCAATGCCCTGGACAATCTCGCCATGCTCGTGGGCTGGCCGACAGGACAGACCCTGACCGTGGATGGTCCCGTCCAGCCCATACTGCCGACGCTGCCTCTCGCCAGTCTACAGGGCGACGCGCTGACCCGGAATGCCGGTATCGGTGCCCTCCGTCACAAGGTCAGGGCAGCCCAGGATGGCATTCGCGTTGCCCGTGCCGCTTATCTGCCCCACGTCAACGCCATGGCTAATCAGGAATGGAATGGCAGCACTCCGGGCAACGCGGCACCGTCTTATACCATCGGCGGAGAAGTGACCTGGAATGCGCTGGACTTCGCGCGCGGGGGCGGGATGGACCGCGCCCGCGCGGAGCGCGAGCAGGCTATGGCCGTATTGCAGGAGGCGCAGGATAAATTGCGTTTGCGGGTGGCGCAGGTGTGGCGAAGCGCCCGGGAAGCCGCGCTGCGCGTCAAAATGCGCGTGCTCGCGGTCCGGCAGATGGAGGAGGCGCAGCGTCTGGTACGTTTGCGTTACGAAAATGGTATAGAGACCGTAACCAGCTTGTTGCATGGACAGGCGGAACTGGATCAGGCTCGTGCCGAGCTGGTCACCGCCCATTATGCGGAAGCGGTAGACCGCGGTGCTCTGTTGCTGGCTATCGGCAAACTGAACCCTCAAGAAATCGTCGGTGTGCGCAATAGGCCCGCCGCAGAAGGAGTCCCCCAATGAACACATGGAAGCGGACCGTGCTGATCGCGGCTTTGGCATGCTCTGCGACAGGCCTTGCCGCCTGCAGCAAATCACCCCCTGACGCGCGGCAAGTCCAGCGTAAAGTTACGGCGCCGGTCATGCAGACGGAGAGCCGGAGCGTGGTCGCCTTTGCCCACGTTCCGGGCACGGTCACTGCCCATCAGCAGATACAGCTCAGTTCTCGCCTGAGTGGCTATATCCGCGCCCTGCGGGTACGTGACGGACAGGCCGTAAAGGCGGGGCAACTGCTTTTCGAGGTCGACCCGACGGCGGTGCTGGGACAGGTGCAGCAGGCCCAGGCTGGTTTGGCTGAAGCCGAATCCGCGCTTACGGAGGCCCGCTCCAATTATTATCGATTCAAGGCCTTATATGCTCAGCAAGCTATTCCCGAGAAGCAGTGGGATCAGGTGAAATCGGCCTATGCCATGGCGCAGGCCCGTGCCGCTGCGGCACGGGGGGGTATCAGCACGGCGCAGTCGCAACTGCGTTATGCTCGGGTGACGGCGCCGTTCTCCGGAATCATCACGCGCAAGTTCATGCAGAACGGGGACCTTGCATCGCCTGGCCAGCCCATCCTGGCCCTGGCGGACACCTCCCGACTGGAAGTTCAGTGCAGTGTTAGCGGAACCTTGTACCGCAGCCTCCACATCGGTCAGAAAGTCACTGTCATCGCCGACGGGAAAAGCGTTTCCGCAACGGTTCTGGATCTGGTCGGAGCCGCAGACGCGATGACCCATACGCACATGGTCAAACTCGGCTTGCCCGCAGACAGTACACTGCAGGCCGGTGATTACGTGCGCGTGGAAGTGCCGGTCACACAGCGGCAGGTGATGGTGGTGCCAGCGGCTGCCTTGCTGGATCGGGCTGGTATTCCGGGTGTTTTCGTCGTGGATGCGCGAGGCATCGCGCACTATCGCATGGTGCGGCCGGGGCAACGTACGCCGGAGGGCGTGGAAATTCTTTCCGGTCTGAGTGTGGGTGAGACGGTAGTCATGGGTGATCTCGCTGCGGTGAATAATGGTGACCATATTGCGCCAACCGGAGCCGTTCATGGCTGAATCAGGGCAGCGGCACAACTTGGCGGGGCGGCTTGCCCAGTCTTTTTACCAGTCCAAGATCACGATCCTGATCATGGTGGCCATCGCCCTGTTCGGGGCTTTGGCCATGCTTGTTACGCCGCGCCTGTATAATCCTGAGATCGTGGTACCCGCCGCCGAAATTTTCATCATGCGCCCCGGCTCTGACAGCGAGGAGATTCACCATCTGGTGATACGCCCGTTGGAAGCCCTGATGGCATCCCTGCCTGGCGTCCATCACACCTTTGGATATGCCGTCAATGATATGGGTATGGTCACCGTCGAGTTTCAGGTCGGTGCCAACGAAGAGAAGAGTCTGCTCGAGGTCTACAACCAACTCAGCCGGAATATGGACAAAATGCCTCCCGGTACGGCGCAGCCGTTGGTGAAATCCATAGGCGTCAATGACGTCCCGATGATGTCGGTGACCCTGAGCTCCAGTCAGTTGACGCCTTTGGCGTTGCGTCAGGTTGGCATGCGCTTCATGGACCAGTTGCAGAGTGTGCCGGACGTGGCGAACGCCGAGGTGATCGGCGGGAGTCCTCTGGCCATCAATGTCTGGCTGAATCCGGCGAAGCTCTCCAGTGTCGGCCTGAGCCTGGAAAATATTGAGCAGGCGCTGAAGGGGAGCAATGTCATTCTCCCCGGCGGCAATCTGGTGCATAACAACCAAGAAATTCCGCTGCGCATCAATGGGGCTGTGGGCTCGGCACGGGGGGTTGGCGATCTCATTATCGGCAGTCATGACGGACAACCGATATTGCTGAAAGAGGTGGCACGAGTCGCAGCGGGCGCCGCAGAAAACAATATCGTGACCAGTGATACCGCCGGGCGTGCCAACCGGATCGGCGTACCCGCGGGTACCACCATGCCGGCAGTCACCATCACCCTCGCCAAGCGTCCGGGGACCAATGCGGTGACCGTGGGGGATGCGATCAAGGCAAAGCTGGGGCGCCTGGAGCGGGAGGCATTACCGCAGGGGGTGCATGTTTCCATCACCCGTGATTATGGCGCGCGCGCCGATGACGCCGTCAGTACCCTCTTCGAGCATCTGGGCATCGCTGTCGGAGTGGTCGCCATCATCCTGATGATTTTCCTTGGATGGCGAGAAGCGGGGATCGTGATTTTGACCGTACCGCTGACTCTGGGCGTCGTGCTGGGCACGGGCTGGCTGCTTGGGCAGACGATCAACCGGATTACCCTTTTTGCCCTGATTCTCTCACTGGGGCTACTGGTGGACGGGGGTATTGTCGTCATCGAAAACATCCATCGCCACCTGCATGGCTGCGGTAAGGATGGCTTTGCCCGCTGCATCATCAACGCCACCAATGAGATTGGCAATCCGACGAATATTGCGACGTTGGCGGTCATCCTCGCCTTTGTGCCGATGGCTTTCGTGACGGGGATGATGGGACCCTTCATGTTGCCCATCCCCATTTTTGTGCCCATTGCGATGCTGGCATCGGTGCTGCTCGCCTATACGGTGGTGCCGTGGGGGGCCTACCGTTTTCTGGGCGGCAAAGCGGCCAGGCAGGCTGACAGTGAGGACGGCGTGCATGCGGCGCGACCGGACGCCCTGCAGCGGGGATACATCCGGGTGTTCAAGCCGCTGCTGAAATTCCCGGGGCGCCGCAATCTCTTTTTCAGCGTGGTTATGGTGCTGCTCCTGCTGGCGCTGCTGATGCCGATGTGGCAGTTCATCCGGCCCCAAGGCATGAATGGGCCCCTCAGTGCGCTTGGCGTCAATCTGAAGATGCTTCCAGAAGGCAATGTCAGCGATTTCATGATTCAGGTAGACACCCCGGCAGGGACCGCCCTGGATGAAACCGGACGGGTTACCGAAGCGGTGAGCAATGTGCTCAGCCAGAATCGCTATATCGAAAACTTCCAGACCTATCTGGGGCGCTCGGCGCCGGTGGATTTCGCGGGTCTGGTGCGTGGTGACCTGATGCGCCAAGGCAGCAATTACGCGCAGATCCAGGTTAACCTGGTGCCGCGGGATGAGCGGCCCATGTCCCACGCGGTTTCCGTGCAAGTCTATAAGGCATTGCGATCGGTTCGGGAACGTTTCCCGGGTAGCGTTATCAAGATGTTCGAGGTGCCGCCGGGGCCCCCGGTACGGGCTCAGGTGGTGGCCGAGCTCTACGGACCCAACTATGACAAGCTGCGCCAGGTGGCGGGTACGGTCGAACAATATTTCCGCAAAGACTATGACATGATCAATGTGGATGACTCGGTGACGGCTACCGTACCTGAGTATCTGCTGCATGTGGATCGGCAGAAGGCGATGCTCGCTGGTGTCGCACCAGCGCAGGTGGCCGTGCTGGTGCATGATTATGTGGCGGGTACCAGGCTGGCTGCCCTGCATGTGAAAAATGCCCGTGAGCCGGTGGATATCATGCTCCGCGTGCCTCCAGCGGATCGTGCCTGGCGCCAGCAGATCCTCGATTTGCAGGTGCAGAGCCGGAGCGGGCGGCAGGTGCCTCTGGCGAGTATCGTGCAGATTGAGCGGACGACACTGACCAGGCCGATTTACGATCGTGATCAACATCCCGTGGTGTATGTGACCGGGGATCTCATAGGTTCCAGCCCGGTTTATGCCGTGTTGTCCCTGAACCATCGGCTGGATGGCAAGACCATCGATGGTGTACCGCTCAGCACGGCCAATCTGGGCTTTTCACCAGCGCAGCCCGATGATATTAGCCATTACCAGATTCTCTGGGGCGGTGACATGCGCCTGACCCTCAATGTATTCCGTGATCTCGGCGCTGCTTTTATTATTGCGCTGGTATTTATCTACCTGATGCTGGTGGCGTATTACCAGTCTTTCGTGATGCCGGTGATTGTTATGGGCGCTATTCCCATGACGTTGATCGGGGTTTTTCCTGGACACTGGCTGTTGAATACACCGTTTAACGCCACTTCCATGATCGGGGTTATTGCGCTGGCGGGCGTCGTGGTGCGCAATTCCCTGTTACTGCTTGACTTCATTATCGATTACCGGCGCCAGGGCTACTCTCTGGAAGAGGCGGTGTTGCAGGCCGGTGCGGTGCGTTTCCGCCCCATTTTGCTGACCGCATTAGCCATCATGTTTGGCTCTGCCATCATGATAACCGATCCGGTTTTTGGCGGCCTGGCCGTTTCCTTGATTTTTGGCACTTTCGCCTCCACACTGCTGACATTGATCGTGATTCCATTGCTCTATTTCCTCTGGGAGCGGCGCTTGGAAAAACAGACACAAGGAGTTTGATTGCAGATGAATACTGAACGTTGGGTACGCGTGATTGCCGGCTTTTTTGTGCTGGCAAGTGTGATGTTGGGCACTCCGGCCAGCCCGGTATTTGTGAGTGAATGGTTCTTGGCATTTACCCTTTTTGTGGGTTTTAACCTGCTGCAAAGCGGTTTCACCTCTATTTGCCCGCTGGATCGCATCCTGCTGAAGCTTGGAGTGCCGGGTTCCGGAGGCTGCGGACGCTAAGCTATGGAACATAAAATTCTTTTTTTTATAGAGTCCGAATGGCCGTTGCTGCTGGGCGCGGGCGCTTTGCTTGCCATGATTCTAAAGGGACCGTTAACGCGTAGGGTGGCGGGTATCCATGAGGTGGATCCGGTCGCCGCAGTGCAGTTGATCAACCACGAAGATGCCGTAATCATTGATGTGCGCGAGCAGAGTGAGTGGTCCCAGGGGCATCTGCCCGGTGCCCGGCACATTCCGCTGGCTGATTTACCCAAGTATATGCAGGAGTTGGAGAAGCATCGCGGGCATCATGTCATCTGTCAGTGTGCGAGTGGCATGCGTTCGGCACGTGCCGCAGCCAGCCTGAAAAAAGCCGGTTTTGATAAGATTTACAGCCTGAAAGGTGGAATCAATGCCTGGCGGAGTGCCGGGTTGCCGGTAGAGAAGTGATCATGAAGGTGGCGGTGCGGATGTACGCGACCGGCGCCTGTCCTTATTGCCGCAGGGCCGAAGCCCTTTTACGCAATAAGGGCATTACCCCCGAGATTATTCGGGTGGACCGGGATCTTGTGCAACGCCAGACCATGCAAAAGCTTGCCCACGGGCGGCATACCGTCCCGCAAATATTTATCAACGGCCAGCATGTGGGTGGTTATGATGATATCGCCGCCCTGGATCGGCGCGGAGTCCTGGATCTCCTGTTGCAGGAAGCGGGCCGGGAGCGTGGTGGTGGATAATGGTTCAATGCGGAATCGAAGGAAAAAAGGACATCCATGATATTGCTTTGCCCTGCCTGTGGTGCCACCAATCGGGTGCCCCAAGAGCGTCTGGGGGAGAACCCCAGGTGCGGTAAATGCCACGCACTGATTTTTCCAGAGCACCCCGTCAATCTCAGTAATAGCCGTTTTCCCGGATATATTCAGAAAAACGAATTACCGGTGCTGGTCGATTTCTGGGCCCCCTGGTGCGGGCCTTGCCGAACGATGGCGCCGCAGTTTGAGCAGGCCGGTCGGGCGATGCGTGGGCGCGTGCTCTTTGCCAAGGTGAATACTGAAGATGAACAGCAAATCGGTGGCCGCTTTCAGATTCGTTCCATTCCCACCATGGTGCTTTTTAAGGCAGGAAAAGAACTGGCGCGGGTCAGCGGCGCCATGGGTGCGGCAGAACTTCAGCGCTGGCTGGCGGGGCAGGGTGTCTGAGATTGCCGAGTGCCCCGATATTTCATAAGTAAGTAGTAGGGGGGGTGGTGGTCAGGAAATTCAGTGAGCGTTCCACGCGGCGGCAGTTCCTGCGACAAGCGGCGCTGGGTGGGGTATTGCTGTATGGCTGGGATGTGGCCGCCGCCGGGCAGCTCTACGCGCTACGGGTAGGCAGCCATCAACAGGGTGTGCGTCTGGTATTTGATCTGGATCGGCGTTTGACCGCGGCGCCGGTGATCCGCAGCGTGGGTGAAGTGTTGCATATTGAGTTGCCGGGGATAGAACATGGGCTTGGTCGTCCCGCAGTGCCGGCGCTGGGTCCCCTGCAAGGCGGTGCGGAGATGCATGAAAGCGCCGCCGGGTTGGTGCTGCGTTTGCCTTTACGGGAAGCGGTGCGCTGGCGCAGTTTTTCTCTGGGTCCCGATGGGCGTGCCGCACATCGCCTGGTGCTGGACTTGATGCCTGTCGCCGGAACTGCGGTGGCATCCCCCCGTGCGCATCCCGAGGGTAGGGCCGGCCGGCCCATTGTGGTCTGCCTCGATCCCGGCCATGGTGGCCACGATTCGGGTGCCATCGGCGCCAAAGGGACCCGCGAAAAAGATGTGGTGTTGGATGTCGGTTTGTCGCTGGCCCGACTGATCCGCAGCACCCCCGGAATGCATCTGGTCATGACCCGCAATACGGATCGCTACGTGCCGCTCATGGCGCGCATGCATTTAGGCTTGGCGCAGCGTGCCGATCTCTTCGTCTCCATTCATGCCGATGCCTTTCCGGAGCGTGCGGTGCGGGGCTCGACGGTATGGGCGTTATCGGAAACGGGGGCGAGTAATGCGGCGGCACGCTGGCTGGCCAAAACGCAGAATGCCGCCGATCCTCTTCTTGGCGACGTCCAGTCGGGTGTTCATGACCCCATGCTCAACGCGGTGCTTATCAATATGACCCAGACGGCTGCAATGAATTCGGCGGTGGCCGCAGCGGATGTCATGATTCGGGGATTGGCCGCAGTGGAGGATTTGCACAATGCTGCCGTGCAGCACGCCAATTTCGTAGTGCTGCGTGCCCCGAATGTGCCTTCCATGCTTGTAGAGACCGCTTTTATTTCTAATCCGGAAGAGGAACAACGCTTGCGCGATCCGGATTTCCGTCGGTTACTCGCGCGCACCATGCATGATGCCATTGTTGCCCATTTTGTGAAGGCGCCTCCTGCGGATTGCGCCTGGTCGGTGACTCGGCATGTGCTGAGCAAAAAGGAAAATCTGGCGGATGTGGCGCACCATTACGGACTGAGTGTAGAGGCCTTGCGTCTGGCCAATAATCTGCCGCGCGGAGAGGGACAGCCCGGAGAAGCTCTGCGCGTTCCCATTACGGGAGCCTGACTCACCATGGCGAGTGTTTGGGCGCTTATGTTATAACTGCTTGAGCGGATAGAGCGGAACGGTGATGAAACAAGACCCAGACGGTATGGTGCGGGATCAAACCCGCGTCGAGGAATGGATTAACAGCCTGCTGCATGGCGCTGGCGCAGTCGGCGCACTGCTGGTTTTCATGCTATGGATGGTTGGCGCGGGTCTCCACAGCACCCGTCTTGCGGTAGCCAGTGTCAGTATATTTGTGGTCACCATTGTGATGCTGTATGGGGCCTCGACCATCTATCATATTTTGCCATCGGGGCGACTCAAGAAGGTCTTTCAGTTGGTGGACCGTTCCGCCATCTATCTTCTTATCGCAGGCACTTACACCCCGGTGACGCTGATGGTGCTCCATGACCCGTGGGGTTGGATTCTGCTGGCACTGGAGTGGGGTCTGGCAGCGCTGGGCATTGCCCTGCTGGCTGTGGGTGGGACGCGCATTCAATCGGTTTCTCTCTGGCTGTATCTCGTCATGGGCTGGCTGGCGATCTTTGCCGCAGTGCCACTCTATAATTCTGCACCTGGCTGGTTTTTATGGTGGCTGGCTGGTGGCGGGCTGGCTTATACCGTGGGTGTCCTCTTTTTCCTGCTGGATCGCTGGAAATATTTTCATTCCATCTGGCACATTTTTGTCATCGCGGGTACCGCGCTGCAATTCTGGGCGATTCTGCAGTACGCCGGCTGATTGTGCGCCCGCCTATCTTGCTTTTTTGACCAAAGTGCATATAATCTGCCCGCTTGCTCCCATCGTCTAGTGGTCTAGGACACTGGCCTCTCACGTCGGTAACAGGGGTTCGAACCCCCTTGGGAGCACCACTTTTTCTCTCTGATCGCCCCATTCTGAACGCGCTGAAAGCCGTCTATGCCAGTAGCGTGGCGGTGTGGGTGATTCTTGCCTTGCCAAGCCCGCCGTCGGGCAAGTACCATCCCTAGCAGAAAAGGCATGGGTTAAAGCGGGAGCTGGATCATGTTTCATGGCAGTA
>JAAOMR010000353.1 GCA_018853935.1 Acidithiobacillus ferrivorans | reverse complement strand
GCGAGCCGCGCAGTGGCCGGGTGGCGCGGCAGTTCGCCCGCCACTGGGCCGGATCCAAGGCCTTGGCGGCCGCGCAGACGGTCTAATTCCGCAATTGACCCTGGTCTTCGATGGTGTTGCGTAACGTGCCATTATGTTTGCGCGCACACATTCATTCATTACAAATGGCGGATAAAAAACTTTCATATAGTCGGCATTAGAGGAGCCCTTGTAGGGTTGCTTGACACGGCGTCAATTTCATCTTTGGGCCGCCTCCAGGGGAGGTTTCCCTTCTGGTGGGCAATATGGATAAAATGGGCCTGACATATTTTATGGGAAACATATATGGATACCCATCAATACACCGTTCATATGGACCAGCGCGGGCGCCTGGTACTGCCAGCTGGTATTCGTCATCAATTGGGCATTGAACCGGGAAGTACGTTGATCATGGCGATGCACGAAGACGGGATGCTGCGCTTGATCGGTCCTGGAGAAGCGGCCCGCAAGGGGCGTGGCCTATTACACGAATTAGCCCCCAATGCCACGATGGATCGACACCTGGCGGAAGAGCTGATCGCTGAACGGCGCATCGAAGCCGAACATGAATGAGTCGGTACTCGATGCCTCGGCATTGCTCGCCTATCTCAACGAAGAGCCGGGTGCGGAGGTCGTGGAAAAGGCGCTCGCCGCAGGGACCGCGATTGGTACGGTGAACTGGGCGGAAGTCCTGTCAAAGGCCATGGAAACCGGTATTGCCCCGGAAACACTGGCTGCTGAGCTGGAAAAACGCGGTATTCTGGGAAATACACTGGAAGTGCTGCCCCTGACCATTGAGGACAGTATGGAGATTGCACGACTTCGGTTGTTGACCAAGCCCTTTGGGTTGTCGCTGGGTGATCGGGCCTGTCTGGCGCTCGGAAAACGCTTGCGCATTCCGATACTGACTGCAGACCGGATCTGGGCGGAAGTGCCCGGAGTTCATGTCACCGTTATCCGATGACGCGCAGGGGTTTTCCGGACGCTGGCGACACAACTCCCCGTTACTCTGGGGAACAGGCTACCCCGGTGAAGGGGCTACCGCCCCCCGGCATTGACGGGGAAGTGTTGTAATTCGGCCGTTATATGTGCGCGAAATTCGTCGGAAATCCGGTGCGCATCCACCACATCCACCCGGAAGGGTAAGTCGGACTCTGAGAATGCCTCTTCGAGTTCCGCCAGCATGCCAAAGGAAAGGGGTGCGTCGGCGCGGATCAATAAATCCAGGTCCGAAAAACGCCGCGCCCTGCTGGTCGCGCGGGAGCCGAATACCCATGCTTCCGTCTTTTCGGGAAGGATTCGTGCCAGAATCTCCCGAATTTCGGCCTGCTCCGTTGGCGAGAGATCAAGCATCCGATGTTCCGAGCGTTCTCAACAAGCCCTCTGCGTCCCCTAAGAACGATTGCGCTGCCAGGTAGACCTCTTCCGCAACAGATTCGTTGTAGGTGTGCGAGGTGATATTCCGTGCCTTGTGATAGGCAAACCACGGGAGGGGATCCGCGATCAGCCCACGTTCTGCGGCGAGGCGGAATAGATCCTGCCGACTCAGCGGGGTAACAGACTCCGCACCCAGATCTTCCACCAGTTGCCGACGGAGCATCTTCCAGGCGAGCTCATAGGTATATTCAAAACGCTGAATGACCGCATCACGGATAAATTCGTTCTTGGGTTGCGCGAGCGCGGTGCTCAGAGAGGCCACCGCGTTGCGCAACGGCGTAATGACCAATGCATTGCTCATTTCCGTCTTTCCTTACGCGATCGACCAGGTTGTCGCGCTTGAGCTGCTCAGTGTACCCAACCCGCACGCATCCTACCATTCCGCACGCAAACTGAATTCACCCCGCCTGCTCGTAGCACCCGGAATGGTGGCGCGCGGTCAGGCGGGGTGCCCTCCTTTTCTGTCTTAACCCGCGATGCGCTCCCGTAGCGCTTCCTGGGCCAGCGCGTTGATACTCTTACCCTCCGCCCCGGCGACGATGGCTAACTGTTCGTGCAACTCGGGGGAGATGCGCAAATTGAATCTCCCGGAAAAATGACGATGTGGCTCAATACCCTTCTCCTTGCAAACGGCGAGAAAAACCTCAAGAGATTTTTTGAACTCGGTGCGCAACTCTCCAGGATCTTTTCCATAAAAGTCTGCACCACCATTCAAGCCCAGAATTTCCCCACGGAACAAATCCAGTTCAGGGTCGAATTCGATTCTCGCGTTGTACCCATCAATGCTCATTATATTCATGGCTTCACTCCATGCTGTTCCAGCCACTTCCGGATGCTCGCGACCGCACCTTTGTCCGTGTTAGGAGAAGGATGCGGTCGATGAAAAACACGGACCTCGTTGAAGGACCGTGTAGACTGTTTTCGCCAACCTTTTAAGGTACAGCATCACTGTGCACAAGACTTTGCAGGTGCTGAAACGCTATACTCATCTGAGGGCTGAGGACTTGGCGAAGAGGATGGGGTGACGTCATTATGGGCATAACGCATACGACAATTACGCTTGGTAACCCGGTGAAGCGGGATCTTGCCCCGCTCGAAGTCAATGCCCTGGCAGATACGGGAGCACTGCATCTATGCATTCCGCAGCATATGGCGATCCAACTGGATCTCCAAGAGCAGCAGAAGCGAGAGGTAACGCTGGCGGATGGTTCCAGGCTCCAGGTGCCTTATGTGGGGCCTGTGGAAGTCAGTTTCGGCAATCGGCGCTGCTTCGTGGGTGCCATGGTGATGGGTGACGAGGCGCTGCTAGGCGCCATACCGATGGAAGATATGGATCTGGTGGTTCGTCCCATGACACGGGAAGTCATTGCCAATCCATACAGTCCCAATATCCCTTCGTCTCTGGCAAAGGGGATGACGTAATGGTGGACATTTCAGCGCAACGCTGGCCGCCGGGGAAGATGTAAGACTGTCCGGCTTCGGGAACTTCACTCTGCACGAGAAGCGGGCGCGTCCCGGGCGGAACCCGAAAAATGGGGAGCAGTTCGAGATCGCTGCCCGGCGGGTGGTGACGTTTCGGGCCAGCCGACTGGTGAATGCCTCGGTTTGCTTGAGTTCAATCGGCACGTGACCCATGGGGCAACAGTAGTTTATAGACTACCGTGAATCAAGTCAGGACTTGATCAGTTGCGCGGCAAACCGCCCCACCCGATCTCAAGATCGGCCACTTCCGGAAATCCTCCCGTTTCCCAGTAATCGGCAAAGGCTTTCTGGATATTCCGCCGTTTTGTGCAAAACAGCTTGTGGCACAAGCATCTCTCAAATCCACTGGCTGAAACTTGATCTATATGGACCAGTCTGTATACTGGTCCATATAGCCAAAAAGGAACTGTTTTATGAATATCGAAGTTGGGTCATACGAAGCCAAGACGAAGCTGCCGGAGTTGCTGCGCGGTATCCAGGCGGGCAATCGCTACACTATCACCTTGCGGGGCGAGGCCGTGGCCGATCTTGTACCCGCTGAAGGCAACAAGCACTCGGATGCCATGGCAGCCGTCGATGAAATGTTGTCCCTCATGCAGGCTCGTCAGCCTGTGGACGGTGTCGATCTCAAGGCGCTTATTAACGAAGGTCGGGCATGAAATTTGTCTTGGATGCTTCTGTTGCATTGCTCTGGCTGGTGCCCGAAACCAATCCGGCAGGTGTGGATTATGCCCGTGCGGCCCTGAAGGCGCTTAGGGAATCGCAAGCCGTTGTGCCGTCCCTGTTCGCGCTGGAGGCAGCCAACGTTGCAGCCAAGGTGGAATCCAAGGGTGTTGTGATTGAAGCGGACGTACAACGATTCATCACCCTCCTTGGGCGACTCAACATCGTGACCGATCAGGCAACATCGGCACACGCATTAGGCGACACCTTGAACCTCGCCCGGCGCTATAAACTGTCAGCCTATGATGCTGCTTATTTGGAGCTATCGCTGCGCACGGGCCTGCCGCTGGCAACACTTGATGCCGATCTGGCGAAGGCAGCCAC
The DNA here is from genome assembly GCA_018853935.1 of Acidithiobacillus ferrivorans. Classification (GTDB taxonomy): domain Bacteria; phylum Pseudomonadota; class Gammaproteobacteria; order Acidithiobacillales; family Acidithiobacillaceae; genus Acidithiobacillus; species Acidithiobacillus ferrivorans. The sequence goes on along the minus strand of JAAOMR010000353.1, from coordinate 193 downwards.
AACCGCGGGCGTTCCGCTTTTCAGTACTCATTGATACGGCCACCATCTGGGTCCCAACAGCGGCAACGCCTAGCAGCCTGTCGGGCTTAGCTCACGACTGCCGCCCATTTTCGCCCAGGTTTTTTTGAAAACACCTTTTTTGGGTGATTTTACCCATTATTGCCCTATATTTTGCTATTTTCTTCATTTTCCT
>JAAOMR010000352.1 GCA_018853935.1 Acidithiobacillus ferrivorans | reverse complement strand
GGGCGATATGGATATATCCTGCGCCCAGGTACGGCATGACCGTCAGATGCGGCTCCGGGTGAATCAGATAACCGGCGTGCAGACTGCCAGCCAGCAGGTCACCGTGGATGGAACCGCTGGAGCCACCGAAGAAACGCTGGCTGAGCGCGATTTTGCCGAAACGCTCCCGCGTATGCAGATAACCACCGGGGATGCTGGAGTTCATGCCGCCGATGTGCGCGGAATAGCTGTCGAACCCCACGGCAGCGGAATAATTCGCCGCCGCCGCCAGCCCGGGTAGAGAGAAGACGGCTGCGGCCAGTGTGAAAGCCAAGATGTTTTTCTTGCTCATGGTAAATGTCCTGAATAAAGAGCAGGCGATATTGCCTACCCCTTGTACGGACGTGCCCGGACCTGTTTGCGGTCCCTGCCGAGTGCAATCCCTGCCGAGTGCAATCCCTGCCTGGCGCAACCACTGCCGGGTGCAACCCCTGCCGAGTGCAACCTGGCGCGTCGGGTGACTGTCTTTTCAGATGGCGTCGCGGACGGCCTTTACGATCATGAGCAAGAATACGGTTACAAAGGCGAACACCGCGAGGTCTATAACCGACGCGTGCCATAATGCGTCACCAATGAAGAAAAGGCTGACGATGACGGCGACAACTACAAGAATCATTTTCATGGGGGGCTGCTCCTTTCCGATGGGTGGGCCTCACTGCCCTATACCCTATGAATATACCGAGCAGTTTTTTCCATATGGAAGATGGTTTGTGGTGAGGAGAAAAAGAGATTTGTTATGCATGCGATGGTGGGTTTTTCTTCTCCTTACACCCCCACACCACCTTTTCGGTGTTTTTAACTGCTGTAAGTTTTTCTAAATTTTCGTCAAAGATACAATGGGGTGGTGTAGAGGTGTTGGGGGAAAGGGGTATTATCAATGTACACAACCATAAACCCCCCTTTCTCCCAACACCCCTTACCACCTTTATGTCACGATGATAGAGGTGGTTTTGTGGTGACATGAGAAGGATTGGTTGTGTTGTGACGGCTTTATATATGTATCCTTGACTCGCAGCCCCGGCTCATAAACCGGACAAAAAAATCCACGGTTCATGGCCGGGGCTGCGCCCTGCAAGGAGCTGCACCCTGCAAGGGGCTGGTGGTGGCGAACCTGGGCCACACCCTTGCCGGGTGCGGTGGACGTTACCGGGACAGTTCCTGACCTTTGTCGATTTGCGGCTGGCGGCTGCGCCCGGAACGTTCAATCGGACGCTCAATCTTGCGCTCTTCGATCTTCCGTTCCTTTTTGCCCTCCTTGCGCCGCTCCTTGACTTCGGCTTTCTTCTCCTGGGACTGCTGATCCTCGTTGCGAACCAGGATGCGCTTTTGGTCCTGTTCCTGGGCGAGATCCTGGGCCTTGGCCTGCGCCGGTTCCTGGACAGGTTCACGATCGGGTTGTGCG
>JAAOMR010000351.1 GCA_018853935.1 Acidithiobacillus ferrivorans | reverse complement strand
CCCTCACGGCGGAGGTGCGCGCCGATCTCATCGCGCCCTTTGTCTCGGGCGGCAAGACCATCCTTCACCAAATGATTCATGTGGGGCCTGTGGCCTCTCAGGAAGCCATCATGATGCTGGGTAATAATGGGGGAGGGTTCTTCGATATGAACGATGCCCATCCATTCGAAAATCCCACGGGCTTCACCAACTTTCTGGAGATGGTGGCCATGATTCTAATTCCCTCTGCCCTGATGTTCATGTTTGGTCACATGGTGAAGGCCAAACGCACAGCCTGGGCTATCATGATCGCCACGCTCGTACTATTTGTCCCTTTAGCCATGACCAGTGAACATTTTGAGCTATTGGGTAACCCGCTGCTTACCCATCTGGGGGCCACGCAAGCCAATATGGCGAGCCTCGCCGGTGGTGGAAATATGGAAGGGATAGAAGATCGCATCGGTGCCGGTGCATCGGCGCTGTTCGGCAGTATTGCGACAGCCACTTCCACCGGCGCGGCCAACAGTACCTATGACTCGTTCATGCCCTTATCCGGTGGAGTCAACCTCTTCTTCATGCAAATGGGGGAAACGGTGTTTGGTGGCGTCGGGACGGGTTTGGCGACGATGCTCGCTTTCATGATCTTTGCGGTGTTCCTGGGCGGCTTGATGGTCGGGCGCACGCCGGAATTTCTCGGTAAAAAAATCGAGTCCTTTGAGATCAAAATGGCCTCACTGGCTATCCTCGTCATGCCCTTGCTGGTCCTGATCGGTACGGCGCTCGCGGTGAGCACGAGCGCCGGACGTGCCGGGGCCCTTAACCCCGGGGCGCATGGCTTCAGCGAGATCCTCTATGCCATTACCAGTCCCGCCAACAATA
>JAAOMR010000350.1 GCA_018853935.1 Acidithiobacillus ferrivorans | reverse complement strand
CCAGCATCTATCAGGCCCGCAATCTGGTACTCCAATACCTGAGCCAGGTGCAGTCCAAGCTGCCGCCGGGGATCACCCCGGCCCTGGGGCCGAACAGTTCGGGGGTGGACTGGATCTTCGAGTATGCCCTCACCGATCCCGGCGGGACCTTGAATCTCGCCCAGCTCACCACCCTGCAGAACTGGTTTCTCAAGTACGAACTGCAGGCCATCTCCGGCGTCGCGGAGGTGGCCACGGTGGGGGGCATGGTGCAGGAGTACCAGGTGGTGGTGGATCCCCAGAAGCTCCTCGCCTATAACCTGACTCTGCCGGAAGTGGAGGCCGCTATTCGGGCTGCCAATGGGGAGACCAGCGGCTCGGTGGTGGACATGGGAGGAGCGAGTTATATCGTCCGCACCTCGGGCTATATCCATTCCCTGAAAGACCTGCAAGATGCGTCGCTGGCCGTACGCAACGATGTGCCCATTACGCTGCGGGAGGTGGCCCGGGTGCAGTTGGGTCCACAATTGCCCAACGGCGTCGCCGATCTCAATGGCCAGGGCCAGGTGGTGGGCGGTATCGTGATGATGAACCAGGGTGGCAACGCCTATGCCCTCATCCACCAGATCCAGCGCAAGCTGAAGGACATCCAGCCCTCCCTGCCCAAGGGCGTGCAGGTTGTCACGAC
>JAAOMR010000035.1 GCA_018853935.1 Acidithiobacillus ferrivorans | reverse complement strand
GAGTTCAGACAGATCACCGACGATGGATTCCAAAGGGCATGACATTTCCTCTTCAGGAAGGCGAGGGATCACCCCAGGACCGTCGCGGGGGCTGCACCCCGGCAGGGGGCTGCACCCCGGCAGGGGGTTGCACCCCGGCAGGGGGTTCCGGTGCCTTTTTCGCCGGTGGGGTGCTTTGCGCCCAGGGATTGCCGCGCTCCTGCGCAATGCCGGTGTCACCCCACACGGGGCCGGGTTCATTCCGGTTCTGAACGGGAGTAAGCCGGACCGGGACATCCCACCAGTTCCCGTTCGCCACCTTCTTGTCCGAAGCATCCGGCGTCTGCGGGTCTGCCGACTGCGGGTCTGCCGACTGCAAGTCCAGACTGGCCGCTTGCGGGATCAAAGACTGCAATGCCGATAAATTGCCTCTGCGCAACAGATACAGTTCATCCATGCCGCCCAGGACAGTGGCGAAATTGTTGCGCAACCAGTCTCCATAACTGCCCAGACTGTTTCCATCCTTGTCGATCATGATTTCCCGCAGGGTCGAGCCGAAATGGACCCGCCGCTTTTCCGGGAAAAACGGAAACACGTCGCTGCGCAGGGCTTCCTCAAGGGCTGCTGCAACGGGTTCCGGTTCGGTGCAGTCTTTCCCCTGCGCCATGTGCCCGAAGATCGCGCTGAGCAGTCGATTCACCAGAGTGTGATAAAACTGGTTCATGAACCGGCGTTCCATCGTGGCTTCCGTGACCTGCATGGCGGCATCCATGATTTTTAGCAGCTTTTCCGGGCGGTCCGGCCACGAAACCGGCATCGGATTGTTCACGCGGGCACGAAAAAACTGCCGGAGATTCGCACACTCTAGAATCCAGCCTTTGGGATCACGCATCTGCGTGGAAACCTGCATCAGTTTGATTTCATTATCCAGATAAGGTGCCAGTAGGGTTTTATCCGCAATCGAGCGTCCCATTTTTTCAACGTGCGCGATCAGGTCCTGATATTCCTGTTCGCCATCGGGAAGATTCCGCAGATCCGCAATGTTTTTGCGTAACGCATCCGTAAATCCACCCGTGTCATCCGTGGTGGTCGCCAGATACGGCAGATTCATGAACATGGTATGCGCCGCCGCCTGATACCGGAAGCCTTTTTCCAGGATGTCGACCTGATTGTGCGAGTGCGTAAGTGCATTTTCCGAGTGCGTGATCTGCTCTCCCCGGAGATTAAATCGCTCGTTCAGGTTGTTGTAATCGGCCACCAGATTGTTGAAGCGGTTGAGAAGGTTCTGGTACTGGTTGGACTGATCCTGGAAGGCGTCATTAATCTGCCGCTGGTACCGATCTTGGTTATACGTCTCCCATGGTTGTGGTCTACTGGCAGCCTTTCCAGCATTGTATCCAGATTGGTAATCTGACATGACACTCTCCTTCCATGCGCTTCCGTAAAATCCTTTGCACCCTTGGTGCCGCAAGCTGATACGTACACCCAATTAACCACGCCCGTCAAATTTTCCGGGTGCAAAAATCGTTGCGGCACCAATGGTTCAGAGACTTTGAAGTGAGGTACCACCATGTATGCGTCCCCTTTTGATGCCAATCGTTTTCCCGATGCGCCGGCGATACCCGATCCGGACAGCATTTCCATAGAAGCCGCGATGGTGCTCCACCGTCTGCGCGGCACCCTGCCCGATCCGGTGAACTGGAACGCATCCGTTCCGATGGAAATGTCCACGGCCCTGGCACGGGCGATCTTCGATCACGAAGCCGCGCGTCTCACCCTGGATCTGCCCGATGACCGGATGGACCTGCCCATAGCCCTGCATCAAGACGATCCGCGCCTGCTGCAACTGCTGGATACGGCGCGCCACATCCGGCAACGCGACCCCAGTCAGTGGCCGATGCTCATGGATATGGCCCTGGAAGCCGTACAAGCCGAAACCGCCGATATCATGCATCTGGACGGCGACGGATTGCAGGCCCGCGATCTGGATAACCAGAACCTGCCGCTCTATGAAACCATCCACGAGGACATGCTGGATCACCGGCTGGAGACCCGCTATCAGGGCATCCTAAATCCGGGCACCCTGGCAGCACCCCTGGCGTCTCCGTGGATGCCACCGCTGCCGGGAACCTATCGAGGCGTTTTGCCGGTCCGTCCATCCCCCCTGCCGGGTGCAACCCCCCTGCCGGCCGCAGAACTGCCGGAAGTCTTGCGCGCATCGCCAGAATTTCCGGCTTATCCCGAACAGCCACAACCCCAACTTGCAGAAAGGAGTGCCGTCATGCCGGATTACCAGATACGG
>JAAOMR010000349.1 GCA_018853935.1 Acidithiobacillus ferrivorans | reverse complement strand
TTCTCCCAGGCATCCGCCCGAACTTGCGGGCGGCCTCCAATCCGGCGCGAGTGCGTTCAATGGTCAGATCCCGCTCCATCTCGGCCAGACTGGCCATGACATGAAAGAAAAACCGTCCCGATGGTGTCCCGGTATCGATGGCGTCGGTCAGGCTTTTGAACTGAACGTCCCGAGCTTGCAGGCTGCTGACCAGGTCGATCAGATTCCGCACGCTGCGTCCCAGACGATCCAGCTTCCAGACCACCAGCGTATCCCCTGCGCGGAGATCTCCCAGCG
>JAAOMR010000348.1 GCA_018853935.1 Acidithiobacillus ferrivorans | reverse complement strand
GAAGTCTTCGCCTCGTTCTTCCCCTGTTACCCCCAGACCTCCGCCACCGCCTGCGCCCCCTTCGCGTCCTGCCACTGTGACACCTCCCCCCGTACCGCGTTTCGACTACTGCCGTCGTTATCCTGAATTATTGGCTTTGTGTGGTGGTGATGTGGCGCGAGCTGATCGTCTGGTTGATGTGGAGTCTAAGCGCTCTGGTACTGCTGCCCCTGATGTTTGGGTCAATCTAGCGATTTCTCGTTTCCGTGTTAAAAGCTAATGGCACGCTTATTGTCTGGCATGTTTATTGCTGATTAATTATTGTGCCACATATTGTTTATTTGCGTTATTTTCTTTATTTTCTTTTTGCCTCACGCGGTCCTTTTTTTGCTGTAATGCTTGTTTTTTCTGGTGGCTTTCTGTGGTTCTGATTCTGCCACTGTGACGCAATCGTCTGGCTTACAGTAGTTTTTCGGACCTTCTTGTCTGCCGAGCCGGCTAATTTTTTCCGGGCTTGCCGTGCCACTCCCCCAAATCAACCCCCTCCACTTGGTAAACCTTACAGAGAGGGAAGGGCGGAAAGCGTCTGGATGCACGTGCCTTCTTGTTGCCTGTAGAAAAGGGGTCGCCGTGCCCCTTTTCGCTTTCGCTGCATGAAAGCCCGCCCCGTGGGTGATTGTGTCTTGTCGGTGGTCGGGCGTAACAACCGCTTTTCAGAGTATGAGCTGGTCTTTGTGTGAGCTGCGCTTTTTGCTATATGTTGTGCACCTGGCAGCGAGATCCACTACTACATATTGTGTTTCAGGATTTGAGCCATAGCCGGATGGTTTCCGGTGATTTGCCCATGATGCGTGCAATGTCTCGTGTGGGCATTTGGGCGGCTGACAGGTTTTTTGCTTCGTTGATGGCAGATTGTCGGCGGTCGCGGTTTTCTTTTGATTTTTCTTTGCGGATTATATCGTTAGCGGTGTAATAGCTGCACTTACAGAGTTTTGCGGTGGCGCTGACGTTGTTCGTCCTGTTGAAGGTCTGGATGATCTTTGTTTTCAGATCATTCCAGTATGTGCTCGGTGGTTGTGCTTCTACGGTCTTTTGTTCTAGGTAGGCTTTCCATTGGTTTTGGCCGTGGACTTCCTGCCAAGGTATTTCAAGGATGATCTGCAGGACATTACCGAACTGCTTGACTCTGATGCATTGCTTTCGCTCCATGCCTGGCGTTCTCGTTCGATTGGGGGAGTATCTGTAGATAGTCGAAGATGTTGCCGAGCCAATGTACCAGGTTCGCATAATACTTATTATGTAAAGTTTTATACTTGGTTCGTAAAAAGGAAGGCAGCAGACAGCGCGAGGCAGCACTTGCCGAGGCAAAAGAATTCGCCGCCCGCCAGCATGCGGCCGCAAGGGTCGTCTCTCCTCGCTGGACGCCTTCGACTAAGTGGAGTAGGATTTATAATCCTAATGTCGTCAGCTACTTACTGTGAGAGCAGCCTACGTACTTTTCCGCAGCGCGGCAACATGCGCAATGGTATCGAACAGACATGAAGTAATTTCAAAGGAGGCAGAATGAGCTACTTTCAATCCTTCAGTAGTCGAGGTCCTTGGTGGGTGCGACTGCTCGCGGTGATGGTAAGCATGATCCTGCTGGTTGGCCTGTTCTTCTTCGCTATTTTTGCGGTCATCGCGGTTGCCCTCATCGGAGCCAGCGGGATGCTTTTCCTCTGGTGGCAGCGGCGAAAAATGCGCAAAGGGATACATACGGATATCGTGGTTACTGACTACCGGGAAATCCATCCCCCGCGGCCGCCTTTTGACAACACCGGCCGTTGATTAGCTTACAATCCGTCAAAAACGCTTCCTGATATTTATCAATTGGTTGATGTGCCATGCCGCGCATTCCTCACCTGGCGCCTGCCTTTCTCGGAACCATGCTAAACTCAGCAAACTATCACGCTATGAGTGGTCCTGTTTGCCTTGCTTCGACGGCATCCTTGTGACGTGAGAGCCATAAGTGGTCGGCAGCTAAGGCAGGAGGTCTTCTGGGCACAGTCAATCAGGATGGTAAGGCGAAGCAACATCGCCTGAGCAATTTGCGCCGTGGCTTATGGCTGGCTGGCCTGGGTGCATCGCTACTGTACTGCGGGACGGTAAGCGCTAACGATGTGCACTTCATTGTGGATGGCGTTTCGGGGCCTTTGGCTGAGAAGCTCGCCCATGCCCTCCCCTCCGTGGTCATCGGATCGCAGACCGACCGTTTGGAAGAAGCGGAGATGTCAGCGAGTTTGCGCCTCAAGAATGCGCTCGAAGCCTACGGCTACTATAGCGCGCGTTGGACGGAGCACAGTGAAAAGGGCGCGCAGGGGAAATATCTCATCATTTTCTCCGTGACGCTCGGGCGGCCCATTCTGGTTCGCCAAATCGACCTGAAAGCAGTGGGCGCAGGCCACGATCTGCCCGCTTTACAAAAGCTATTTACCCAATTCCCGCTACATAAAAAAGATATTCTTGATCAGATTGCCTATGAGGAATGGAAAGGCAGAGTCCTATCGTTCCTCAATGCGCGCGGCTACGCACGCGCCGATTATTCGCGTCACGAAATCCGTATGGATCGCGATCAATTTTGGGCTGATATTTACTTGTGGCTCAATACCGGCACCCGCTTCCGCTTTGGGGATATAAAAATAACCGGCGCAGAACACTATCCGCGTTGGTTCATTCAGCGGTATCTTTCTTTCAAGGCTGGAGACTGGTATTCGCCTAAGGCCATGGCAATCACGCAGAGTAATTTGCACAATGCCGATCGATTCTCCGATATCTCAGTAACTAGCGATCTGGATAAAGCAAAAAACGATGCCATACCCGTTACCGTCGACTTGAAAAGCATGTCGGCACAGCATTTTAAAATAGGCGCAGGTTACAGTACCAATATTGGGCCAAATGCGGCACTTATATATGATAATTATAATGCTTTTGATCAAGCGCAGCATGTTCGTGTTTCCATTTTGGCGGCGCAGCTGAATCGCAATGCCGGTGTCACCTACAGCTGGCCGGTTGGTGCGCATCTGGGATCTGAATATATTGCCCAAGCCAGTTATCAAAATCAAAATCTGACCGCCTATAACAGTAACGAAATCCTCGCCAGTGCTGGTCGGCAGTGGTCATTGAGCAGCGAAAATAGTCGTAGTAAAAGTGCAACGGTAGAAGCATTGATTAATTCTGAGAAAGCCAACTATAATGTGGCTGGACAATTTAATAACAGCTTTTATATATATCCTTCCGTACAATACAGCATACAGGATTTTCGCAATGTTTTGCGCCCCATAGCTGGCTACAGCCTGACTGCCAGGGTTGAGGGTGCCAGCAAGGTATGGGGTAGCAACGCGAATTTCATCCGCTTTAGTGCTCAGGGAGAATGGCGCAAGCGCTTGAGTCGGAACTGGGTCCTTGGCACCCGTGCCAAGCTGGGGGCAATGTGGTTAACCGGATCCATCAGCGAATTGCCACCGAATCTGCGATTTTTCGCGGGTGGTCAAAATAGCCTGCCCGGTTATGCCTATCAATCGCAGGGACCATTGGCTGTGGATGGTGCAGTGGAAGGGGGGCGTCTCCTCGCCGTTGGTGGCTTCGATATTCAGCGCTTTGTCACTCAAGACTGGGCTGTCGTCGCATTTTATGATGTGGGTAATGCTTTCAACAGTTGGTCCAGTTTCCATGCGCTTCAAGATGTTGGGCTAGGCGTGCGCTGGTATTCTCCCGTCGGACCCATACGTTTTGACTTGGCGCATCCCTTGGTTGCCCCACAAACGCCCGCAGTCCGCATCGCCTTCTCGGTAGGTTTTAGCCTGTGATCCGCATTCGCCACGGCATTATTGCCGGCGTGCTGCTGGTCCTGGTCACGCTGGCCACCGTCCTGGTCTGGCTGCTCACTACCAGCCACGGTGCACAGTGGGTGTTAGCGCAAGTCCCAAACTTACAGGTCAAAGAGGTAAAAGGCTCGCTTACTGGCAAGATGCGGCTTTCCGGCATTTCTTGGCATAGTGCGGACATACGCTTTCGCGCGCAATCTTTGCAGTGGCACTTGTATCCTGCCCATTTGCTCTGGGGAGAAGTCGACATTGCCGATCTCCGGCTTCACCAGGCCGATTTGCACCTGCCGGTGCCCTCTGATAAACCTAGCCCTATTCATTTGCGCTGGCCCGCATTGCCTCTGTGGACCCGTCTCATCGACCTGAAACTGAGCCCGGTTACTTGTACGGACCTGCGTATATGGCAAGGAACGCAGAAATCCTTCGTCCTCTCCCAGGCGACATTTTCCGAGCTGGCCTGGCAGCGTGGCAATCTGCGCATCAAAAACCTGTCGGCGCTGATGCCCCAGGGCAGACTCCAGCTTATTACGGCAGACCTGCAAATGGGGACGCGTGGACTGCAAAGCCTGGGTGTATGGAGACAAGACAGCGCCACCAACCCGTTGACAGTAAAATGGGAAACACACTGGCACGGTATTTCGGCCCAGACTTTTGGCGGCCCCCTGAACATTCAGATAGAAGAAAACAAGCAACTGACGACTTTGAGCGGTATGACGCAGATCTCCCCACAGCAGATTTTGCTCCAGTCACTACAACTCACTAATCCTGCGCTTAAAAAACCCGCACAAGGGCATTGGCGCCTTGATTTGCCCCGCAATACCGCAGGCAATTACCAGATTAGTGGCGGCTTCGAGCAGATCCTGGCTAAAGCGCTACCCAGCACGTTACCGGTGGGTGCGTTGGCCATCAGTTTGAATTTGCAGGGGAACACCCAGCGTTATCAAGGACAACTGGCGCTGCGCGGTGATCCCAAATTCGGCGGGATTCAAGGCAATGTGAACGGCAATCGCCAAAACCTGCAATACCATTATGCAGGCAAGCTGCTGGGCGCGGATCTGCTGCCTTCAGTGTTGGCCGTCCGGTGGCGGCCGCAACTCACTGTCACCGGACAAGTTCGGGTCAGGGGCCTGCAAACACAGCGTATTATGGCCCAGGTACCGGGCACTTTTTCCGGAGACCTGACCGTCAACGCCAGCCAAATTTCCAAAGTGATCGCCGGCGACGTGCGGCTGCAATTGCTGCCTAGTCAGCTTTACCGCCAAACCTTGCAGGGCGAGGCGTTGGTGCACTTCGCAGGGAGTGCGTGGGATCTGCAAAAGGCCCGGTTTCTTGGGCCCGGTGTCAGTCTGAAGGCTCATGGTAATTTACAACAACGGCTTCATTTTGCCATCGAAGTAGCACAGTGGCGAGGCTTAGTCCCCGGTGCCAAGGGTACGAGTACGATTCAGGGTTGGGTAGCGCGGACCCAGGCGCAGTGGACTGGAAAAATCCAGGGCACCGGACAAGGGCTTGCCTATCATGGTGTACAGATCAAAACGCTGCAAACACAGGCAGAACTTCGCGCCACGAACGCCTTGCAGGCTACGATCAAGGTAAAGGGACTGGCATACGCTGGCCACCGCATTGATCTGCAGGCCCATGCGCAAGGACCATTAACACGTTTTACGCTGGGACTGGATGCACAATGGCCGCAAAGCCGTCTGTCCGTCGCCGGTCTGGTGTCTCATCGGGTTGATGCATGGGGGCTGCAATTGGAGAAGGCCACGCTGACCAGCATCTCTCTGGGAAACTGGCGGTTACTCCACCCTGCCGCCCTGCAATGGGCCAACGGGGCTGCGTCGCTTGGCAAAATGGCTTTTGCCGATGCGCATGCGGCCCGGATTAGCGCGCAAGGTCGCTACAGTCCCGCCACCAAACAGGCCGATTTGGGACTTGATTTGCAATCCTTACCTCTGGATTTTTTCGCGCAGGCGCAGGATGCATCGCTTCATGGTTTTTTGAATGCGCATCTGCAAGCGCAGTGCCACGGAGTTTGCCAAGCGGAAGGGCATTGGGATTTTCAGAAAACCGAATTGCAATGGCAGCAGGCGGGCACGCCGCATATGCTCTCTCTGCAGCAGTTTACCGGTCAACTCCGTTGGTTGCCAAAAGACCTCTCGCTTGCTGCTGACCTTAGTCTTGCCAATGACTGGGGTAATGCCCAGGTGACCCTCCACAGCCCAGCGACACTCGCCCTGCCCTGGCACTGGGATGCCAATGCCCCGCTACAAGGGGTTATAAAGGCGCATTTAGGCGCACCACTTTTTGCCGCCCTCCCCGTCGGGGGGTTGCGGATTCGGTCGCAAGGTCAAGGGACTATAGACGCTCAGATTCTGGGTACCTGGGCGCATCCGCAGTGGACGGGTACGGCACAACTCCAGGGTCTGGGCTTTTTTGTCCCGCAGGCGGGTTTGGATATTCGTGATGTCGGTGCCCAACTCGTGGGAGATGGAAAAGAGGTGCGAATCAGTCAACTGCAAGCCAGCTCCGGCTCGGGCCAAATATCCGGGACTGGCATCGTCCAACTGCAGCAGGCGAATGACTTTACGCTCCATGTCACCGGGAGAAACTTCACGGCGCTCAATCTGCCGCAGGTGCAGGCTGCGGTCAGCCCCGACCTGAGCATTTCCGGTAATCTGAAGAAAATCGATGTGCAGGGCAATATACACACCGACCGCCTGCGGATACTGGGTACGGACTTCAGCGGACCAAAGCCCTCTGGCGATGTCGTTTTTGTGAAGAATGTGCACAAAAGCAGTGGCCCTGCCCTGGGTGTAAATGTGCATGTAACCCTCGGGGACGATGCGCGCGCCGTCATCAGCGGGCTGCGTGCCCGGCTGGTAGGTGACCTCGCAATAGAAATGCGCGACGGCCAAAGTCCACAAGTGGACGGTACGCTGCACATGGTGGATGGCCATTATGCGATTTATGGGCACACTCTCAACTTCCAGCGTGGTTCCATCCTTTTTCATGGTGCCGCAAACCAAGCCAACCTGGACGTGCTGGCGGTACGCACCATCAAAAGCTCCTCTAGCTTTGCCGTGGACAACACACCCGTGGAGGCTGGCGTACAAGTCACTGGTACACTGCAAGTGCCGCAAGTAGCGCTCTACTCCAAGCCAGCCATGTCGCAGACCGATATTCTCTCCTATCTCGTGCTGGGCACCCCGAGTAGCGGTCTCACCAGTCAGGATGCACTGCTTTCCGCCGCCGCCAGTACGCTCTTTTCTGCCAGTCGCGCCGCCGTCTTCGGCGACAGCCTGAGTAGCAGCGGTATTGATGTTGGCGTAAGCTCGAACGGTAGTGCGACAGGGTTGGCGGGTGCTATGGTCACCCTGGGCCATTATCTTACCCCCAATCTTTATCTCAGTGTCGGACAATCCGTGCTGGGCAGCGGTACCGTGGCACGCCTGCGCTACCGGCTTTCCCGCCATATCGAACTACAGACAGAGAGCGGTACCCAGAATGGTGCCAATATATTTTACCGAATTGATTTTTAAGATAGTGGTGACCTTAGATGCCTGGTGAAACCTCGGCGCAAACAGATGTGCTCCTGATTGGCGGTGGCGCGATCGGCTTACTCAGTGCGATTAAGCTTGCGGAGGCTGGTCTGCGGGTTACTGTGCTCGATCAAGGTCATATCGGTCAGGAGGCATCATGGGCCGGTGGCGGCATCTTGAGCCCATTGTATCCGTGGCATTACCCCCCTGCCCTGTTGCGCCTAGCGCTGTACAGTATGCAGCGATATTTTTCCCTGACTGCCACATTGCTGGAGCAAACTTGCATTGATCCTGAGTGGATACCCTCCGGCTTGCTTATTATGGAGGGTGAGCAGGAGAAAATCCCGTATGATGTGCTGGCTTGGGGAGTAGCGTGGGGACTGGATTGGCGCCTGGGACATTCAGAAGGGGCTCAAACACTCTGGTGCCCGGAAGTCGCACAAGTACGGAACCCCCGCTTGCTGGGGGCAATGGCCGCACGCTGTCGTCAACTGGACATCGTTTTGCATGAAAACACTGCGGTCACCGGTTTTCGTAAACGGGGCGGACGACTGCAAGGTGTAGAGACCACCACCGGCTTTATCCCCGCAGAGCTGGTCATCGTAACCGCTGGTGCCTGGAGCAGAAAATTACTCGACGAAACAGGCAGTCACCTGGATGTCATTCCGGTACGAGGTCAAATGCTCCTGCTTCAGAGCAAACCCGGAACCCTTGATACAATATTGATGCGCGACAATCATTATCTGATACCGCGACGGGATGGTCTGATTCTGGCGGGTAGCACGAGCGAGCTTGCGGGGTTTGACAAATCGACCACGGATGAAGCACGAAACGAACTTTTGGACTTTGCCACTCAGGTCTATCCAGATCTGGAGCGGGTACCGATCCTCAAGCAATGGTCTGGATTGCGCCCGGGAAGCCAGGATAGTATTCCGTATATTGGCCCTGTTCCCGGCTGGGAGGGGCTCTTTGTCGCCGCTGGGCATTTCCGCTACGGACTTACCAACGCGCCCGCGACTGCCGACATCCTGGTATCCTTATTAATGAAGACGCCACCGCCGTTGGATATCGACCCTTATGCAGTTCTGACACCGAGGCCGGCACAGTAAGGCCTTTTCCTGGCTGTGCATTGGCGCTACAATTATAACGAGTTTAAAATTAAAGCGAGACCGCCCGTGGGAAATAACGACTGGAACAAACAACGTGTGTTGGAAGTACTTCGCGACGCAGGGGTAAATCCCACCAGTCAAAGGGTAGAGATTGGCTACGCACTCTTCTCCTCTTGCGCGCATCTTTCTGCGGAAGAGATCATGCAGCGCGTCAATGCAGATTATCCCGTGGTGTCTAAGGCAACGGTCTATAACACTCTTGGCCTGTTCGCCGATCATTCATTGGTGCGCGAAGTGATTGTGGAGCCCGGCAAGGTGTTCTATGACCCCAATGTTTCTCTTCATCATCATTTTTATTATGTAGATTCGGGAGAGTTGCTGGATATTCCTGCGTCTGCCCTGCAAATCAACACGCTCCCCGACCTGCCGCTGGAGACTGAAGTGGAAAGAGTCGAGGTGGTGATCCGGCTGCGACAACGCGCGACCCACTAAACCACCGGCCCGCTCTTGCCTTCTTGGCAAAAATTCCTATAATACGGGTCCTTCGGGTTGTTAGCTCAGTTGGTAGAGCAGCTGACTCTTAATCAGCGGGTCGTGGGTTCGATCCCCTCACAACCCACCAAATAAAACAAGGGTTTAGGTTAATTCCTAAGCCCTTTTTTATTGCCATATTGATTTTACGCCCAATTTGTGCCCAAATGACCCTCGAAAAGTCAATGGCGCGGGGGTCACATATGGCATCGATTCGAGCACGCAAGGACCGGGACGGAATTGTCATTGGCTGGCAATGCCAGGTCATTCGCAAAGGGTTTCCACAGCAAACCAAGACGTTTCATAGCAAGGCGGAGGCTGCGGCCTGGGCGGCAGTGGTGGAGTCGGAGATGACACGTGGTGTCTGGCGCGACCGCAGCGAATCCGAGCGCACGCTGCTGGGCGAGGCGCTGGAGCGCTACGCCACAGAGATATTACCCAGCAAAAAAGGTGCGGATCGCGAGGCCGGGTTCATCCGGCAATGGATCGCCAGACCCCTTGCCCAAAAATCTTTGGCATCAATTCGCAGTAAGGACATCGCGGATGTCATCAAAGTAATGATTGAGGACGAAGGAAAGGCCCCCAATACGGTCCGTCTGCATCTGGCCATCATCTCTCATCTTTTTAGTGTTGCCGCCACGGATTGGGGCATGGAATCGCTAAGCAACCCCGTCGAGCATGTGCGCAAACCAAAGTTACCCAAAGGCCGTGATCGACGGCTGATAGGTGATGAAGAAGCCCGCCTGTTGGATGCCTGCCGCGCCGTCAATCCGGAGTTGGCCTCTATCGTGCGGCTTGCCATTGAGACGGCTATGCGGCAGGGCGAGATCCTGAGTTTGACCTGGGCCATTGTGGATCTGCACGGTCGCGTCATACACCTGCCGGACAGCAAAAATGGAGAGGCCAGAGATGTACCTTTATCTACCGCGGCCGAAGCCGTGTTACGCGCCCTTCCCCGTCGGATGGATGGCCGAGTATGGAGCTACACACAAGAGGGCATGCGGGCCAGCTACGTTAAAGCTAAAAAACACGCGGGCATCAATGGACTGACCTTTCACGATCTCCGTCATGAAGCTGCCAGCCGAATGTTCGAGATTGAGCGGGATGGTGTGAAGGTGATGAATCCCATGCAGGTCGCCGCCATCACGGGACACAAGACGCTGCAAATGCTTAAACGCTATACGCATTTGAGGGCTGAAGACTTGGCAAAACTGCTGGGGTGACGGACGGCAGTGTCTCTGTCACGCATGTGAGTAATCAGCAAAGGAACGGGTCAGCATAATAGTTCAGATTTGGTCAACATCCACCTCTATGGCCGTATCCTTGCGTGCCAAGCGACGTCGAGCGGCAAATCCCCCGGTAGGTCAGATTACCCAGCTTAAAGAGATTGCCGGGTGGCGGTGGACGTCCTCCCCCGCCCACAGCCTACGGTTCCCACTCTTAAGAACGGGAAGGACGGGGCTTTCACACACCGCAATGCATTGATTTTTTCGCACATTGATGGCTCAAAAACCAAGCTCCGCTTTACCAACCCCCTTGAAAAAAATGGGGTAGCCTGATGGCATATTAAAAAAATGGTGCGATTTGGTTGACGCCTACAGTTTTGGGTCTATATTTAGTATTAGTAGACTCAGCGCTCAGGACGGTTCAACATCGCCGCGCACAGATCAGACACGGCTCGAACGGTGCATCGTTCAGGAGCGTGTACCTCCATCGTTTCGACATCACCGCTAGGCAGTTCAATGTCTGGTTCCAGCACGTGGAGGGGTCAGTCGATGCCATTTATAACCGATCTATACAGCCTCCAACTATATGATGAAAATCATATTTTGTCAATTTAATAGCCCTTGACTATCGCAAAAAATACGATATGCTAAGAGACATTATGGGTGAGACATTGTTCGCTTCACCCGTTTTATAACTCAATCTATAAGCACGTTTTCGTTTTAAATAAGGGAAATCTGGAGATTACAATGACAAGTAATAACATAAAATCATGGTCACGATGCCGCCTGCTGGGCTCTTATCAGTCTGTGAAAAGATATCTCAAAACACAACGCAACGATTACAAGCATAACAGGCGTAAAGCGGAAAAGTGTGAAAGTGCGTATCGGGTTGAGTGTCATGCCTATGCATGCCTGACTGAAGGTTTTGCCAAAACCAACCTTGAAATTTCCAATGATAAAGACCTCAATATGCTAATTATCTTTAGCAGCACATTCAATTCAGATGATCTGCCACCTTGCCCGTGGGCTGAGTTTTCAAAAGATCAATATTTTAATGTGCACAAGTGTTTCAGGTCTCCCTGGATTGCACGAGCCGCCAATATAGCTGGCTTCGATCGTTTCCGCGCCTTAGCTCTGAAGGTTATTGGTGAAAACCGCAGTCATGTGGAAGCGGCCAATTCATGTGACGATTCGGACCTTTGGAATACAAATGATGACTGCAATACGGATGATTTTTACACGGAGGATAAGTGTAAGGCAGAAACACATGACCCAAACAAGTGGGATCATGATGAATATGATGACAACCCGGACGACGAGAATGAACGATGGAGAATCAAAGATATTGTCCAGAAAGGAATACTGAAACACTACCCCCGGTCCCAGCTTGTCGAAAAGTTTAAATCTTACGATTGGCGGGATGAGGAGTCAGTCAAAATCACCGCTGCGCATGCACGCAGCCGGCCGATCAACAATAACAATCCGCGCACTTCCGCATCTTTTGTGCCACACCGTCAGGCTGGTGGATCCAATGCCGACGGCGACGGCGACGGCGACGGAGAGCCGCCTCGCTCTTTCCGCGTACCTACCCCACCGATTCACCAAGGACTCAATCGCCTCACCCACTCCCTGATCTCCGGGGGTGCACAGTGAGAGCGCCCAGCACCAATCAGCAACAGCCCCGCCCGTGCCCTATAGATGGCATGGACAAATCCACGCCAGCCACCAGCCGCGACACATCATCACGGGATCAAATTGATCGCGGGCGTTGCCGTGCTCAGAAAACGCAAAAAAGTGTCATTCTTGCGCCGCAACAGAACGAAAATTCCCGGCACCATCATTCCATGGACACCATGGATCTCACGCTGGCCATCGACCTCCCCGGGTTGGCCGCCACCTACGGCGCCAAACCCCGAAGTGTGCGTAACGCCTTTTATCTTCGGCCTCAAGACTTTCCTCCGGCCATCTACTTGCCGGGTACCCGTGGTCCGCGCTTTTTGGTAGACGATGTCCTGGTCTGGCTTGAGGCGCGGAAGACTCAAGCTGCACCGCCGCCGCCGCCAGTCACACCAAAACCCCAGGGCCGCCCACGCAAGGCCAGCCCTGCCCAGATCGCCCGTGCCCGCCAGGGCAAAGGCGGTGCAGCATGACAACCTTGTCAATCCAGATGACTGCCGACCGGGACAATCTGATCAAGTCGTTGGCCCTTGCCCAAGAGCTGATCCTCACCATGGACACGTCGGCCATATCCCCGGACGACCAAGAGATAGTGATGGCGGCCAAACTGCTGCAGGCGGCGATTGTCAGGAGAGCCAGCAATCCCCACAACAACCCCAACTTCTGCTTTTCGCAAGTGCAGGCAGCGAAGATGGTCTGTGCCGCGCTCGGGCTCGAACCGGAGACTTTCAGGGCCAACAAGCCCTGGCTGTTGTTGCAAAAACGACACCATGGTGAGGGGGTGGGCTTCTTCACACCGATATCGAAAAAAACAGGGAAACCGTCGACGCGGGTGAGGCAATACACCCAAGAGGCTATTGATTATCTGGTCAATCACTGGAATCTGACCAGGTTCGAGATAGGGTGATCAGGTCCAACCCATCCCCATAACCAGTTGCCAGGAGAAGTTTGCTCGGTAAATTCAATATGGAAGAGATGACACAAAAAAAGGCCAGCGGGCGCTGGCCTATCACTCACTACTTTCCAAGGAAGATAATCATG
>JAAOMR010000347.1 GCA_018853935.1 Acidithiobacillus ferrivorans | reverse complement strand
ACCTTGCGCAGGACGGTCTGGAGTTCCTGCCCCAGGCGGTTCAGGGTATCGAGATCCGTTCCGCCGATTTTAATGCCTAATGGCGTCTGGAGACCGGTAGTCAGCATATCCACCCGTCCCTTGAGCGGTTGTGTCCAGATATTCGACAGGCCAGGGACTTGCAAGGCTTTGTTCATCTTGCTTTGCAGCTTGTGCATGGTCATCCCGGCTGGCCACTGGTCGGGATTTTTCAAATTCACCACCGTATCAAACATGGACAGAGGCGATTGGTCCGTCGCCGTTTGTGCCCTTCCGGCCTCGCCGAAGACCGTCTCCACCTCGGGGAAGGTCTTCAGGATGCGGTCCGTCTGCTGTAGGAGCGTGGCTGCCTGGCCGATGGAGACTGCCGGGTCTTGGGTGACCGGCATGTAGAGCAGCGTCCCCTCGTTCAGGGGGGGCATAAATTCCGACCCCAGGCGGTTCCAGGGGTAGTAGAGGGTGGCCGTGAGCAGCAGGGCGAGGACCAAAATGATCCAGGGGGCGCGCAGGACAGTGTGGATGACCGGTCGGTAGAGGAAAGCCAGGACCCGATTCAGGGGGTTTTTGTTTTCAGGGCGGATGCGGCCGCGGATGAACCATGCCATGAGAATGGGCACCACGGTTATGGAAAGGATGGCGGCGGCGGCCACGGAAAACGTCTTGGTAAAGGCGAGGGGCGCAAAGAGCTTGCCCTCCTCGCCACCCAAGGCGAAGACCGGCAGGAAGGAAACAGCGATGATAATCAGCGAGAAAAACAGTGCCGGACCGACCTCCTCCGCCGCCGCCATCGCCGCCGCCCAGGGGTCGCCACCGGGGTTGTGTTCCAAATGCTTGTGCATGTTTTCGATCATGACCACGGGGGCATCCATCATCACGCCGATGGCAATGGCGATGCCGCCCAGGGACATGATGTTGGCGGGGACACCCATGGCCCACATGATGAGGATGGCGGCCAGTAT
>JAAOMR010000346.1 GCA_018853935.1 Acidithiobacillus ferrivorans | reverse complement strand
CTCGATGACCGCCGGCCTCGACGGGCTTATCGGCGCGAGCCTCACCGGCGGTGCGGTGAATGTCAGCAATAACGGCGACGGTGCGGTGGCCCTGCCTGCAGGCTACGGCACTGGCCAGACGCAGGCATCGCAGCAGTATCAGCAGATTCTTGGTGCCTGCACCTACGCCCAATCCTATCTGGAAAACATTTCGTCGTACCCGGGCGGCATGAATGCCTACGCCAGTGACCCCATGATCAACAATTTCATGAGTAACCCGGCGAATCAGCCGATGATCAACAATATGATGCCGTTCATCGAGAGCAACCCATCGGTGTTCAGCCAGTATTATCAGAACGTCGCGTGCACGAACAACAACACCAGTATCGCCAATGCCAGCACGACGGCGACAGGACCAAGCACGACCACTACCAGTGCGCCCAGCTTGAACTCTAACCCCGTTGCCTGCACCGCACCTTTATCCACTTACGAAAGCACAGGATGGATCACCAACTTCCCTGATCCTAACGCGCAGTGGATATACGGTGTAACGGGGGGCTGTGGGGCCGGCGTGCCCAACGGTCAAACCGATCTCATGGAGGGCACATACTCCAATACGACAGGTGCCCCGATCAACGCCACACTTTATCTGGCGGCGGACGATGAGGGCATCGTCAACATCAATGGGACGCAGGTGGCGTCCTATTCGGACGGCGGAACAGGCGGCACCGGGGCGCAAGCCTATCCCGCTACCGGGGGTGTGGTTTCAGTCCCGATAACCCTCAGTCCGGGGCCGGACGAAATCATGTATTACATCACCAATAGTGCGGGATCTGCGTCTGGAAACAACCCATCGGCGGGCATACTCTCCATCATCGGCACCGTGAACGGTCAAAATCAGGTGCTCATCGACACGAATAGTTCCTGGGTGTATGTGCCGCAAAACGCGGCGCAGGCAGGATCAACCGTCACCGTCAATCCCGGATCTGTGACCGCCAACACCACGCCGAACACCCATGCGCAGAGTATTCTTTGCAACAGCCCGATTCAGTGCATGGGTACCCAGTGTCATGCCCTGTTCGGCAACCAGGACCTGCACTTCAGTCAGGCGCTCACGGCACTGTCAGCCATACAACAGATGGAACAGGGTGCGATGTGCGCGACGGGCACGTCTATTGCCGCGGGTAATTGTCAGCCCATCCTCTTCGGCGGAGTCATGCGGTATTGTCGTACCTGGCCCGCCGGCGGCGTGTTTACCAATAATTGTTGTGCGCAAGGATTAAAAGACGCCGGTGCAAGCGGAAATTTGGCCAATTACCTCCTGCTAGCACACGACACCTGGAAAATCGCCAACGCACCATTCGTGGATGCCCATGTCTGGGGCTTTGGCGCGTTTCATGGTTGGGTCGAAAGCGCCTACAGCTCCATGGATCAATGGGCCGCCACTTCCTGGCGCTACGTCACCACGGTTTTCAAGGGAGCGGCTGAAGCCGTTAGCAATGCGTTTGGCATCGTTGGATCAACCTCTTTTCAGGGGGCTGGAATCATGTCGAATGCAGCTTTTTCGGCGGGGACGCCAGCCACGCAGGGCCTAATTACCTCAATGGAATCCATGATTAAGTCCTGGCTCATACAGGCTGCAGAGTGGGTGCTAAAAAAGATTTTTGGCGCGGCCATGGAGCAGGCCATTGTCACAGCAATAACCAATTTTGTAGCTTCACAATTTGCTTCTGACATTATGGCATTTTTCAGCGTGATTGGCTGGATATATCTGGTCTATCAGATTTTACAGATCATAGGAAATCTTCTTACCGCGTGTAAGAACGAAGAGTTCAAGTTGGGGCAAAAGCGCAAACTTCATGCCTGTCAGAATCTAGGAACATACTGCGCCAGTAAGGCCCTGGGCATCTGCATAGAGCACAAGGATGTGTTCTGTTGTTACGCGAGCCCACTTTCGAGAATTATCGCGTCGCAGATCAAGATCGGACAACCGAATGTCGCGGGCGGATATGGCTCCGCGCAAAACCCCCAGTGCGGCGGCTTTACGGTGCAACAACTGGCGGCGGTGGATTGGGCTGAAGTGTCGCTCAGTGCATGGCAGGCGATGCTCCAGAATGCAGGGCTTATTTCCGGGAGCAACGCACAAGGTGCTGCGACCTATACACCTGCGCAAATAACGCATCCGGCGGGCGACGTGAATATCAGCCAGGCACCCATATCCGTAGGTCATGGGCCGATTGCGCCGCAAACGCCGGGCGCGTCGCAGACAGGAAATCCCAATGCAATTCCTTAACACCCACATGATGTAGCAGGTTGACCATCGCAAATAACGGTTATAGTATAAACAAAGTAGATACACACAGGGGTGACGTGTCATGCGAGTAATTGTGAAGAAATGGGGAAACAGTGCAGCCGTTCGTATGCCCGCCGCCGTGATGGATGCAGCCAAATTGCACCTGGACGAAGCCGTTGATGTGCGGGAAGAAGGTGGGCGTATCATTATCGAGCCGCTTTGGTCAGGTTTTAACCTGGACGAAATGGTGGCGGCCATTACGCCCGAGAATGTGCATGGGGCGGTTGATTTCGGGCCTGCGGTGGGCAAGGAACTGCTCTGATGCGCAGCTCCTATATCCCGGAAGCCGGGGATATTGTTTGGTTGCAGTTTGATCCACAGGCTGGCCACGAACAGAAGGGCCATAGGCCAGCTCTTGTACTGACTCCGGCGAGTTACAACGGTAAAACGGGGCTTATGATTTGCTGTCCCATGACGACGCAGACCAAGGGATACCCATTCGAGGTGCAGATAACGGGCAAAAGCCCTGGTGTGGCACTCGCAGATCAGGTGAAGAGTATGGACTGGAAAGAACGTCAAGCCCGCTTCAAAGGCCAGGCTACACCACAAGAATTGGATGAGGCAAGGGCTAAGGCATGTGTCTTGATTGGACGAAAGATGTAGAAGGAAAGGCATTGAAGTGATCAGAGGAGGATCGTCTTGATACAAAAGAAGAAAATGACGCAGACCATTGGAATGGCGGTTATGGCGGCACTGCTGGCCGGTTGTTCGGAGCATTCCCTTACAATGGATGTCGGACCCATGAATACCCATCAAAAAACGCCGCTCCGCTCGGTGACTATGCAGGGCATAGTCAGTCAAGATGGGCATTTTGGTGAAAAGAAAACGCTGTACAGCACTTGCTTGGCACCCAAGGGATTTGGGGCTAATAGTTGCGCCATTTATTATAATGAAAAGTACACCGGCCCTGGGGATGCTTATGCTTATGCGGCTCAGGAAGGCAACAGTCCTCAAGCCACAAAAACGTTAATCGCGGTAACCCATGGCGGGCCGGGCGCGATGTCTATGGCCGGCACCGCTTTGGGAGTGGATTCCGTCGTCACGGGATCCGTACTGGGTCCGGCGGGCTTTGTAGCTTCCTTGCTGATCGGCGGATCTGGATTGTCGAAGAAAGTCCAAGGCCTTGTGGCCTTGGCCGACTACAACCATCAGGTAAAAGGCTTCAACGCGGGCAAGCTATTCTGGGTGGCGCGGTACTATCCCACGCAACAATGGCGGAAAGGGCTCAATACGGCCTCGCACATGACTGTTACCATGGATCCCGGACTGGTACCCGGCACATGGGCCAGTGGTACACTAGGTACGCACCTGTACCGGATCCATTCCGGGTGGTGGGTGGACTATCAGGATGGCCTTTTCAATTGGGATTGGGTCAACGGAAAGCCAAAAGTAGCCCCGGATCTCTTGCCAACGCGGCTGACGTGGACGGTTCAGCCCTGGAAAAAGCCCAGTCAGCCGTTTTACATCCTGAATCCAAAGAATGCCAAATACCCATTCATGGCCTTGGCAACCATTGAATACCGGATCCAACCTGGGTTCGATATTCCGCAATGGATTTCTGCACACAGCTCGCAACTCGCGGACTGGATGGTGATCTATCGCCAGGACGACAAGGCCGTGGTGTGGAAGAATGGTCAGAACGTGCGCTACGCGCAACCAACGCCCATGGCTATCCCGGCGAAGCCGAAAGCAAAGTAGGAGATCTTTGATGCGGGGCAGGATTAGAGCATTCGCGCTTTTCATAGTGTTATTACACTCTGGATGTATTTGGGCCGCCACTGGCGACACCGCCCAGCAGGACATCGCCCGCGAGTTCTCGGGAGCGCCGACGACGAACAACAACGGCGTCAATCCCATCGCCGCGCCAACCAACTGTAATGCCGCGTTGCAGCAGGAAGAAGCGGCGGGCCAGATACCCGCCAATGCGTCATGCTACTGCCAGGTGGGCGCCACGACGCCGACCTGTGTACAGAATGCGGCAAGCACTTGCCAGTCCATCCTACCCGCAGAAGAATCCCGGCTGGGTCCGAATGCCAAGTATTATGACTGCACCTGTCCGACCGGGGCGAGCACCCCGTCCTGTCCCAGCTATTACAGCTTGTGCCAGGACAACCTTCAGTATTACCAGAACACCACGAATCAGTGTTCATGCGCGAATCCTTCGACAACGGCGGTACCCACATGCGTCAGCGATTATTCTGCCTGTGAGAAGAATGCGGCGCAGTATGAAAACAGCAATACCACCTGTTCATGTTCGCAGACCAGCACGGCGCCGAATTGCTGTACGAGCACTACGACGCAACAGTGCTCGACGACACAGCAATGTCATACGGTGACAAACTGCACTGGGCTTTCTATCGTTGATGGTAACGGGGGGTGGGGATATTGCCAGGCCCCAGGTGGCAATTGGTATCTTGGCGGTGGGGAGTGGTGGGGCGGTCCATGTCCTGCCGGTGACAATATGCTCGACTGCCCTTCGGAGTATTTAGGACCCAATCAAATAAACATTTCTCCCGGGTGGTGTTACGAATTTAGTTGGCCTGGTAATGCGTCGGCCACATTGAACGACGGGGCGGTCGGGTGGTGTAGCGGTGGAAACCATAGTGCGTGTGGATATGCTGCTGTGGCCCAGAATACTTGCTCTACATATCAATCTTGCAGTCCGGTTACCACCTGCACACCCGTCACCACCCAATCCTGCGTCACGGAGCCCTGATGAAACTCCGCGCCGCCATCCTCCTCGCACTTTTTTCCGGCTCGGCCCAGGCCGCCTCCGTGTATGGCATCGCCCAGAACGATCTCCAGATGAACACGCTGGGAACGCCGTACATCCATTCGAGACATACGGGCCTGATGCCCTACTGGGGGCCATGCGAACGGTGTACGACACAAATGGTGTCCGAGCCTGCCTGTACAGTGGGTTCGCAGCCACAGACGTTGGCAACATGGACCAACAGCGGCAACAGTTCTTGCGGAGGATACGAGAGCGATACGTTCACTGCGACGACGCAGTGTTCCCTCTCTGGCGTGGTGCAGCTTGTCATCACCAATAACAGCTACAACCCGGCGGATACCACGGGGAAGGTAAACTACGGCATCAATATTCCGTTGACTGTTCCGAATGGCGGCAATTACGGCACGCAGCTCAACATGAATGATGTGTTCGGCGGTAATAACTGCTCTCAGAATTTCGATTGGTACCCGTCGTTCGGTATTACCGGAGAAGATGTGAATGGCACCTTCAACGGCACCATCACCTTCGGTAATTATCTCTCGCCATCGCAGTACGCCCAGAGTCCGACGTTCCCTGTGGTATTCCAGAATTACAAACTGGTATCGGTGCGGACCTGCAAGCAATATGCGCCCACGTCCACCGAATGCCAGACGCCACCCCCAGCATCCCAACTGAATCAGTCCTCCTACGCCTGGGCTTGCAATACGGCGGAAAATGGCTGGCAGAGTGCAGTATGTACGAACAGCGCCGTAGCCAGCTCCGGGGCGCAGTGGATATTCGGAGCAAACGACGGCATCACCGGCACCGCGCAGGCCGGATATTCGGTCATGCAGGCGCAATATGCCAATCCCACAAATGTTGCCATGCCCGCCACGCTTACTTTCGCCGCCGACAACTATGGCTGGGTGTGGATCAACGGTCAGCAGGTGGGGTTTACAAACACCTTCAGCACACTGACGACAATCAGTATTACGCTGCCACCGGGCACCGACACGGTGGATTTCATGGTCATGAACACGCCCAACTCACCCCAGAGCAATCCTACGCAGTTTGAAAATCCTGCAGCGGGGATACTGGCTATAACCAACGGCTCCGGCCAGACAATTTTATCCACTAACGACACGGATTGGACCGTTATCGACAATCCGCCGGCGACTCCCAATCCCACACCGCAAAGCCTGATCTCGGGAACAGGTTACACCCCGCAAAACTGCGCCGCAGGAGGATGCTGATGGAAACTGATACTATCGACGCTCATAAATGGATAAGGTCTCTGCGCCTGGAATATTGGCACGTCGCTGTGTTGCGAAAACTTCGTGTCGGAGAGCAATTCTGGATCGGATATTTCGATGGTACGGGTGTGGTGGATGGCCTTGACGGACACTGCGAGGCGTACATAGAGCGCGTTACCGGCGGCTATTCCTTTGAGGGCGTGTGGACATTGCCGTGGGGCAAGGCCACGCGCTGCCATATCCTGACATATGGGCGATTTCAGTTGTTCAAGGGGAATAGGATTTCCTTTTGCGATGAGGATTCCAGGGGGTCAGAAAAATCGTTCAGAACCATTTGTCGGTATGTGGCGTTTATCAACCGCCACGCCAAGGAATATGGCATTTCCCCCATCTGGCTCGGCCATCCGTATCATTGCCACGCGCTTTGGCGGGGAATGGCGGTCGGCAAGGATGGATTCACCCGCGACGGGG
>JAAOMR010000345.1 GCA_018853935.1 Acidithiobacillus ferrivorans | reverse complement strand
GAATGGCTTCCGCGCGCGCAGCCTTGGCGTCCTCTATGTCTTGGAGTTTGGCCTTTTCCTCCTCGCTCATGCTGGATTCCATGGGCATCTCCGCGCCACCAACCTGCAATTTCACCCGCTCGGTCTCCACGTCATTTTCATCCACACCGACCATGTAAGGCGTCCAGCCGCCAGCCGCTGGCGTGATTTGGAACGGCTCGCCGAAGCCGTGAACTGCGATGTATCTGGTAGGGATGGCGGCGGTCTCCAACAGCGCCAGGACGTTCTCCTTCTCTCCCTCGATGACCCATGCCTGGGCACCCGCGTCCCACTGCGCACGGCCCGAACGCTTAAGAAAATTGATAGTGGTTTGGTCATAAGGGAAGGAAAATATCCATGGTCCATTTTCACGCTTCTGATCCAGCTTTGGGCGGCCGGCCATGGCCCAGAAGGGTTCTGGCTGCCGTATGGCTTTCTCCAGAATCGCGTATCCCTGCTCCAACGGATGTTGACCCGGCCAGCCATTGGCAAGGTCCTCGATGGTAGATCGCGCTTTGCTCAGCGGCCCGCACCAGATCTTCTTTTCTGCCAGCCATGCAAAGCCACCCTTTTTGATGGCCTCCTTACTGGCTGGCGTGGTGCACTTGTCGTATGCGGTCCAGAGACCCAGACGCTGGCCGTCAGAATACATCCCCCGCCAGAGGCTGGCGGATTGTGTGGGCGGCAACTGAAGTCGCGCGCGCATCTCATCAAGTGCTGCAGCCATGTCATCTCTCCTTCTGATTTTCCAGTAACTATGGGGACGCCGTGGAGCCTGATGAGCATCCGTCGGCGGTTCCTGTTATCTCTTGAAAATAGCGAGCAAAATTTCTGGGCCAGACACAAAAAAACCGGTGTAATACCGGATATGTATGGTGATGGTGGGATTTTTCGTCTCCCACCCACACCAACATTTAGTGATATATCAGAGGTGGTTTGCGGTGACAGGAAAAAGGAGTTGTTTATGCATGGCGGTGGGATTTTCTTCTCCCTCTACCCATCACCACCTCCTGTACTTGTTGCAACTGCTGTAGTCCATGGCGTGATTCCTCAGCGTTGCAGGGCGACGATTACATGGATGGCGTCGTAGACATGGACGTCGAGGTGATGGATACCGGCCATGGACAGGTCATTCTCGACTAGAGCGACGGCTTCCTTCCTGGTCCCTGTGATGCTGCGCGGGGCAAGGTTTTTCCAGGAAACGACGCTCCAGGTCGGAAGCGCTGCCGCCGCAACGGGGGCCGGCACCACCTGCGGTGCGGGGACCGTGCCCATAATGGGTTCGCTGACAGGAGGGCATGCGGCAACAATGCCGGAGGGGATTGGTGATGGGGTGGCGGGGAAATGGAATCCCCGTTCTTTCCCCCTTCCCACATGACCTTCTTTCATGGGGTCCCCGCGTCCGGTCTTTGCCCACTGCCATCCTTTGGGTAGCGTAGGGGGCGACACAGGCGCTTCCACCACCCGCGTGATCGCGGGCGGCGTGGACTGGGCCTGAACGATATTCATTAACGGATCGTAAAAATAAAACATGGTGATAGCTCCTGTATTTGAAGTGATGGATGAATCAGTACGAATCCCAGAGCTCGGCGGCTTTGGTCTGTCCGCGTTCACGCAACCATTGTGCCGGCCACTTCCAGTCGTAGAGGTCGCGAAGCTCCCGGATACGGGCGATATCCTCCTTTCCGCTCACGCCGACGAAGGCCAGCTCCGGGCCGGACAGACCGAGTTCAAAAAGCCGCCGTCCATCGGGGTGCATCATGTAGTACTGGCGCTTAGGGATGGCGGAAGCCAGAATTTCGATCTGGCGTTGGTTCAGTCCGACAGATTCATACAGCGGCCGCGATTGATCGGTCATGGCCTCCGGGTTGGGCAGGAGGATCTTGGTTGGGCAGGACTCGAAGATGACATCCGCGATGCCGGACTTGATCAGATCGCTCAGGGACTGCGTTGCGAAGACGACGGCGACGTTGGCCTTGCGCAGTACTTTCAGCCATTCCCGGATTTTTGCCCTGAACACGTCGTGCCCCAGCATGACCCAGGCCTCATCCAGAACCAGCAGGCTCGGCTGTCCTTTAAATCGCTGCTCGATCCGGTGAAAAAGATAAAGGAGCGTGGGCAACAGGATTTTTTCACCGAGATTCATCAGGTGTTCCATTTCAAACACCTGAAAGATGTCATCACCCAAACCATCGCTTTCGGCGTCCAGTAAATGTCCAGCCGGGCCTTTCAGGGTGTAATAACCGAGGGCACTGCGCAGGGCGTCGTCCTGGATGATCGTAACCAGCGACCCCAGGGTCCGCTGCCGCATTTCCGTCGTGCTGGATCCCAACTGGACGATGGCCCGATAAATTTCATCGCGCATGCGCGGCGTGATAGGGGTGTTTTTGCCCAGCTGCAACGCAACCAGACTTTCTACCCAGTCGGCCGCCCAGGACTGCTCAGAGGGTTTGTCCACCCTGCCCAAGGGACAGAACGCCAGATCGTGCGCGTCACCGGCAATATCGTAGTGCTGGCCACCGGCGGCACCGACCAGCGGGAACATGGAATAGCCCTTATCAAAGGCGAAGACCTGGGCGTTGGGGTAACGGAACTGCTGGGCCACCAGCATGGCAAGGATGGTCGATTTGCCTGATCCTGGCGGCCCGAGAATCACGCTGTGACCAAGGTCCCCCGCATGCAGCGAAATGCGAAACGGCGTGCTGCCATCGGTATTCGCGTGCATCAGCACCGCGCTGTGCGGTGGATAGAACGGGCAGGCGTTTTCGTCCGGTCCCGGCCAAACACTGGTGAAGGGCAGGAGATGCGCCAGATTCAACGTGTGGATCAGGGGCCGCCGAACGTTGGCATAAGTGTTTCCCGGCATGGAACCCATGAGGGCTTCCACCGCGTTAACATCCTCGATACGAACCCCGAAGCCCGCGTTTTCGATGACCTTCTGGACTTCGCGCGCCGTGTCCATGACCACTTTCTCGCTTTCATGGGCAAGCAGGATGACGCTGGTGTAGTACCCGAAACGCACAGCGCCGCTGGAGGCCTCCGCCATCGCCACGACAGTATCGTTGGTCTGCTGATCGGCGTGGATGTTGATGTGCGTGGCCTGCCCGCCCTGACTCTCCCGGACGACATTGAGAGCCGACTTGCGCTTCTGGCTCCATCGTGACCGATATCGGTTAATTTCCTTCTCGGCCTGAATCGGATCCAGATAAATGAAGCGGTTGGACCAGCGGTAGCTGACGGGTAGCCGGGACAGAAAATCCAGAATGCCGGGAGACGTCATGGCCGGGAAGCCCTCGATGGCGAGGCAGGCGATGGCCTGGTTGTCGATCCGGGGATTGAATCCAGTCACCAGTTCATGTCGGCCCAGCACCGAGTCCAGATACATGGGCACCATGGATAGCCGGAAGGGCCGGTTGCGGAAACTTACGCAATATTCGAGATATTGCAGGATTTCGCTGTTGATGATTTCTCCGGTCCGCTCGTCCAGGATGTCTTCCATACGGCGGATTTTGAGGAAACCCGAAAGCCGTCCCTGTATCTCGTTGATGCGCTCTTTGAATCGCTTGAGGTTGTCGCCGCCGGGGGAGCTTTTCTCTCCGCCTTCCACCAGAAACGCTCCCGCTTTGGTGGCGGCGTCTGGGGCCGGAAAATAAAGCAAAGTCAGCGCGAAACGGCTGGTGTAGCCTGCGCTCTCGGATTCAAAACGAACGCGCCGAACATCATCGATCAGGCGCGTGGTGCGGTCCGGAAAGTTCGCTTCCGCGGCATAGCCCGGCGCCGGGATGCGGATGGCGTCACAGTTCAGTACCCAGCCATCCCCCAGGGACAGCGCGGTGTTGATGCGGTTGGACATTGCAGCCAGCTCCGCGTTTGTTGCGGAATCCAAATCTGGACCGGTGTAATAGAATCCGGCCATAAGGCTGCCGTTCTTGTTGAGGACGACGCCGTTGTCCACCAGCGACGCCCAGGGCAGCAGGTCAGGCAGGCCGTAGGCTTTGTTGCGAAATTCCTTTAATGAACGCATGGTATATCTCCTTTTATTGAATGGTGCGATTCGGCGCGAAAGGTGTTGCCGAAGCCGGATAGTATTTTTTGTACTTCATATGCCGTCTGCCGGTTTTGCTGAGCATGGGGTCATGCTTCGCCAGTTGCGCCAGGCCCCATTGCCCGAAGACCCATAGCAGGACGCCGACCACGGCGGCCCAGAGTTGGGCCAGGGAAAAGATGAAGACGCCGGCGATGACGCCCAGCATCATGACCAGATTGCGCTCGCCGCCCATGACGAGAATGGGCTGCTGCAGCGCCTGGTGGATGGTGATTTCCTGCCTGGGTGACTGGTCCATGTGATTCTCCGATGGTTGTGATGATGTTTGTTCTGCCAGATATACGGATGTGCCCGGACCTGATTACGGTTTGGAATCGTGGTGGTGATGCGTCCGCAGAAAAGAAAAAGGCCGCGGATTAGGCGGCCTGATCCGTCACGGTGGCCGGGTTATAAAAGGCCGAAGCTGAATACTTCACGTGCGTATTTGAAGTATTTTGGAGTAAACTCTTTGGTGAATATTGAGCCATGAAAACACAACAAAATCACCCCAACGGCTACTATTATGTAGATATTTAACGGCAGTAATACGATCGACCACAAAATCTCTACCGTCCGCAATGCAATATTCTTGCTCTTTTCCATTTGAAACTCCTTTGGCGGGACGCGCCCGCCGATCTCACCTTGCTACCTGGAATGCTTTTACTTCCGTCTGGCATCTGCTTAGTCCGGCTTATTCCTCAGAACGATACCCGCGTTACACCATCGCGCCGATGATGCCAAGGTCACTCATAAAGGTGTGGCCGAAGACGATCATGGCGACGCCCATGACCACGTAGAGCGCCTTCTTGGCGATACCGCCCAGTTCCTCGCCGAAGACCAACGCGGCGCCCGCAGCCAGGAAGGCCACGACGCTGATGCCTGTGGCGACTGGACCTGTCAAGTCGCTGGTCAAGGTCTGGATCGGACCGTCCCAAGGCAAAGAGCCGGACCCCTGGGCAAAGGCTGCGGGGGCGGACTGCAAGGCCACGCCGATGGCGACACCCGCTTTGAAATATATGTCACGGACAGCGGTGCTGACCTCAGCGCCAAACTTCCCGATTTGCTGCTTCATATTCAACATGGCAGGTTCCTCCTTGGATATGTGCCTATCCTGTATTCGGCGGGCTGGAACCTGATGCAGGTTTTTTTGGTGTTGGTGAGAGGATATTTTCTCTTCCTGTCCACCCAGGTGGTTTGTGGCTATTCACCCCGGGTTGTGGGCGACCAGTGAATAGATGGAAATGCCGCAAACAATCAGGGAAATGCTCATCACGATGTACAGGAAATTCCTGGCGCGTTTGCCCACTTGGTCGCTCCGTTTCTTAGCGAAGAAGAGTGCGACGCCAGCGGCCAAAAAAACCACGACGCTGATGCCTGTGGCGACTAGACCAGTCAAGTCGCTGGTTAAGGTCTGGATCGGACTGTCCAAAGGCAAAGAGCCGGCCCCCTGGGCAAAAGCTGCGGGGGCGGACTGCAAGGCCACGCCAATAGCGACACCCGCTTTGAAATATATGTCACGGGTCGCGGTACCGAACTTCACGAGATGCTGCTTCAATTTCAACATGGCAGGTTCCTCCTTGGATATGTGCCTATCATGTAAGGGGCTGGCTAGAACCTGATGCAGGTTTTTTGAGGGGTAGTT
The DNA here is from genome assembly GCA_018853935.1 of Acidithiobacillus ferrivorans. Taxonomy (GTDB): domain Bacteria; phylum Pseudomonadota; class Gammaproteobacteria; order Acidithiobacillales; family Acidithiobacillaceae; genus Acidithiobacillus; species Acidithiobacillus ferrivorans. Next base: position 3,275 of record JAAOMR010000345.1, on the reverse strand, counting down.
TGGGGTGATGGGAAAAATAAGCGACAGCGCAGTTTCGCGAAAAAAAGAAAGGGTGGAAGTTTTCTTTCCTCCACCCCTGCTGGGTGCAACCCCTCTCACCACCCGTTGAGCCGGACGTACCGGCTTTTACAGCGATTCCGTCAAAAATCGCCCGTTCTCAAAGCCCTTCACCGCCAGCACTTCGTCAACAATGCGACCCGTGGCCGTGCGTTTGATGCTGATGACGATGTTGACGGCTTCGGCAATGAGTTCCGGATTGGGCGGCACGTTGGCTTCCTGGACCAGCATGCCGATCCGCACCAGCGCGGCTCTTGCGTCGTTGGCGTGAACAGTGCCGATGCCACCGGGGTGGCCGGTGTTCCAGGCCTTAAGCAGGTCCAGCGCTTCCTTTCCCCGGACCTCGCCGACCATGATCCGGTCTGGGCGCATGCGCATAGTGGATTTCAGGAGCCGAGTCATGTCGATCTCATCGGAGGTGCGGAAGGACACCATGTTCGGCGCGCTGCACTGAAGTTCGAGCGTGTCTTCTATGATGACGATCCGGTGGTCAGGCGTCTCTTTGGATATGGCATGCAGGACAGCGTTCAAACAGGTCGTTTTACCGGACCCGGTACCGCCGCTCACCAGAATATTCTTCCGTTCCCGGACCGCGTCGATAATCAGGTCCCGCTGCCGCTCCGTCATGATTCCCTTGGCAACATAATCATCCAGCGTAAAGACCAAGAGGGCTTTTTTGCGAATGGCGAAGGTCGGCGCTTCCACGATGGGCGGGATTTGCGCCTCAAAGCGGGAGCCATCTAAAGGTAATTCACCGGAGATGATCGGATTCTCCTTGGTGATGCTGGTGTCCAACATGGAGGCTACGGTTTCTATCACCATTTTGGCCCGGACAGGATCCATCCGTGACCGGATTTCCATATCGCCGCCCAGCACGTCCACCCAGATATTGCCGTCCTGATTCAGCATGATCTCGATGATGGCCGGGTCGTTCAGGAACCCCAGAATGTCGTCGCCCAGCGTGCGGCGCAGACTCTCCATCTGACGCTCGCGGTAGACCTGCGCCTGGGTTTGCGTGTTTTTGCCGTTGGTGCTTATTGGTGGGTTGCTCATTGCGGGACTCCTGTGGCTTGCTGAATGGCCTGAAAAGCAGCTTGGGCGGCATTCTGTCCTTGTGTTACCGCCGCACCGTCCATACCGGACTGCCCGGCCGCCTTTTGCGCGTTGGCCTCAGCCGCGTTGGCTGCGGCGATATCTGTGCTTGCGGCGCTGGTGGCGGATTGTGAGGCTTGCAAGGACTGGTTCGCGCTGCCAGTTTCCGATCCCGCCACGGCGTTCCAGGTTTTCGCCAGAGATGGTGAATAACTCTGCGCCGCGCTGGCATTGCTTTGCGCCGCCTGGGCCTGCTGCGATGCCGTACCGGCGCTTGCCCTCATGTCCGAGGCGATACGCTGCTGACTGTAAGCATTTGCCGCCTGGACTTCGGCGGTCATACTGTCCGCGTTGATGGCGGTTTGCGTCTGTGTGATCTGGTTCTGAACGACGGTGTCCGACGTAACCGGCGCTGTGAATGTCACGCCGTTCTTCGCTGCCTGCAGCCGGGCGTATTGCTCCGCCGCCGCGTTGGAGTCATTCGCGATCTGTATGGCGTCGGCATTGGCCTGATTCTGGTTCTGGACAAACGACTGTTGGGCCTGTTGGGCCGTGGCGGCGGTGCTGTTCGCGTCCTGCTGATAGGCATTTGCCGTGCCGCTGGCAATGCTGGCCCCGGTGGACCAGATTGTTGCACTCTCCGGCGTCGGGGCCACACCCGCTGCCGCGCCGTCCGCCTGGGATTGCTGATCCGCGGTGGTGGCATCGGCGGAGCGGTTGTTGCTGTACTGCTGCTGGACCACGGCGGTTTGCGCGTCCTGCATGGCTGCCTGATTGGCGTTTTCCATGGCGGTCTGTAGCGGGTCGGTATATGAGAAGGTAGACGCTGTCGTGCCCGGTACAACAGCGCCGCTCTGCTGGTTCTGAGTGACCCCCGTCTCCTGCTGAATGGTGTTCAGCGCATTGGATGCCGCCTGCTGGCCGGAACTGACGGCAGTGGCGTTGTTTCCGGCATTCGCCGCTTGCGTGGCCGATGCCGACGCCTGGGCGTCCGCGCTCATGGTGTTTTGGTCGTTCTGGTAGTTGCCGTAGGACTGTTGGGACTGCTGTGCCGAGCTGCCTGCTAATATGGCCTGCTGGCCGCCGGTGGCTTCCATTGCCTGCTGCTGTTGCCAGTCTTCGTTCCAGAGACCGTAGTAATACCGGTACTGACCGTAGGCCGTGACGGCGAGGTTGCTGTAATAGGCGCTTTTATTGAGGCAGTTGGTTCCACCTTTAGCGACGCAGGCAGCATAGGCGGACGATGACCCTGACGCCATGGATTCATCGGTCAGATAACTGTCGTAATAGCCGTTGTACAGGTTGTAGTATCGAGCCAGAACGCTGGCGAAGTATGGATCCGTGGCCGCCGCCGACTGGCTGACCGCAAGGGATCCCTGGACTTGAGACTGTCCGCCCAAAGAGTTCCCCGTCTGCAACTGCCCGCTGTTCTGATAGCCGGTACTGTTCTGGTCGCTGTTGAACCAGGAATTCCCGGCCTGCACTTCGGCCTGGGAAACTCCGGTGTCATTGGCAAGGGCGGCATTCGATGCGGTGGCGGCGGACGCACCGCCCGTGGCCAGTACCGGCAGGGCGAGAATCGCTGTCAGCACCGCCATGCGGAGATTGTTCGCGGCCTTCATGCCAGGGCCTCCTCGATGTCAGGGATGTCCATTTCGTCGGGATCAAACGCGGATCCTTCCGGCTCATCCATGTCCGGCGCGAAGTCGGGTCCAAAATCCGGCAGCGGTTGATCACGGAAAGCCAGCACAGGGTATGGAATCCCCAGTGCCTTGCGAAAGTCGAACGCCTGGGTCTCGCTATCGAAGATCATGATGTTGCCGTCCCGGTCTTTGCAGAGTTCAGTGTCTGGGGATTCCTCGACGCAATAGCGAATATCCGGATCAATGGCAGGGGAAGGGTGGCGGGAGCCGAGATAAATAATGGCGTAGTCAGCGATAGAGTGCTTATCCAGAATGTCTTTGGCGGTCAACATGGCAGTGCTCCTGAATTGATGAGTGGATCTGCCATTTATGCGGACGGCGGGGGACCTGATTGCTGTTTTGAAACTGAGATCGCGCGATGCGGTGTTGCGCTATGCCATATCCTCTTTCCCATGCCTCATCACCAAAGAAAAAAGGCCGGGA
>JAAOMR010000344.1 GCA_018853935.1 Acidithiobacillus ferrivorans | reverse complement strand
TGATGAAATGGCATCAATGTCCTGGGCAAGTTCGAAAGCCGAAAGCCTCAAATCTGCTGCGGGTCTTACCAACTTCCTGAAAAGCGACATAAAACCTCCCGTTGCTCCATTCAAGACAGGCATCGTCTGGAGCACTCTTTAGCGTGTATCACGAGACCTCATGGCTCGCACCCGATATCACATGGGGAAAATGCTCTCCATCGGGTCTGTCGGCGCGCACAGAGGGACGATGACTGGAGAAGAGTGTGGGGGAGGCTCAGTTTTAATAAAAGTTAAATATTGTTACTGTTATGTTTAACAATAACTAAAGGTGCTTGGGTGTGTCTGTCGGCGCGCCTCTCAACCTCTCAAGCGGGATGCGCATCACTGCGCTCACCGCTTGTCGCCAACGATTCCCGGACCATGCTAAACGGGCTTGCACTCCGGCGTCGGCACACGCCGCAGGCCCGCACCAATGGCATTTCGGTCATGTTGGCGCCGCTGCACACTTTCGTTATCTGCATGTAGACTATGGGAACCTTTATTCATTTTCAGTGGAGACTCTCCATGCACCATGAATCCCCCATTCAGCGTCGCAAGACCCGGCAAATTCACGTTGGCAAGGTAGCCGTAGGTGGTGACGCGCTGATTAGTGTGCAAAGCATGACGAACACTGAAACCTGCGATGTCGCCGCTACTGTTACCCAGATTCGACGTCTTGAAGCGGTAGGCGCAGATATCATACGGGTGTCAGTGCCGAGCATGGAAGCTGCCGAGGCCTTCAAGGCCATTCGGGCGCAGGTGGAAACGCCGCTAGTAGCCGACATTCACTTTGATCATCGGATCGCCCTGCAGGTGATGGAAAATGGCGTGGATGGCCTGCGTATCAATCCCGGCAACATCGGTTCTCTGGACAAAACCCGGCTGGTGGTAAAGGTGGCCCGAGACAAGGGGATTTCTATCCGCATCGGGGTGAACGCGGGCTCACTGGAAAAAGATATCCACGAAAAATACGGCGAACCAACCCCTGCGGCACTGGTCGAATCTGCCTTGCGACACGCCAGTATTCTGGATGAACTCAACTTCCATGATGTGGAGATCAGCGTCAAGGCTTCGGACATATTTCTGGCCGTTGATGCGTATCGTCTGCTCTCTCGACAGGTAGATTATCCGCTGCACCTGGGTATTACTGAGGCAGGCGGTCTACGCTCTGGTACTGTCAAATCAGCGATTGGTCTCGGTCTCTTGCTTCGGGAGGGTATTGGCGACACTATCCGCATTTCGTTGGCCGCTGATCCAGTGGAAGAGATCCGCGTCGGCTTCGATATCCTCAAAAGTCTGCATTTACGCCAGAGGGGCATCAATCTGATCGCCTGCCCCTCCTGTTCACGACAGGAGTTCGATGTCATCAATACCACCAATGCCCTGGAATCGCGTTTTGAAGACATTCTCGAACCCATGGATGTCTCGATTATTGGCTGCGTGGTCAATGGTATTGGCGAAGCGAAAGAAGCGGATATCGGTCTGGCCGGTGGAGACAAACGCAGTATTCTCTACTACCGTGGCAAACAGGTCGATCGGATCGATAATCAGAACATTGTCGATGTCCTGGAAAAGCGTATTCGTGCGGAAATTGCTGAACGAGTCGCGGGGCGGAATGAGGCTTGAGATCAAGCCTTCTCTAGTGCTGAAGAGCCTTGAACATCAAATCCGGCTTTCCTGTGGGGGACTGGTTTTTTCCATATTCAAAGCGTCAACGCCCATGATTGCCGATTGAAGGTTTGGATGCATCGCTTTCACAGCCTATTTGTCCTACCTCACGGAGGCGGATGCCTATTGTATCCCATTCGCAGGGCCGTAGATTCTAAAGTGCTGCACGGGAAGCCTTGGGGATCAAACATTTTCAACCATCCGTTGGCGCAATAACCGCACCAAATTCTGCCTGTGCAGAAACTCAGCGCTCTGCCGATGCGTCGTAGGAAACCAGTCAAGCTTTCCCTTGCACAAGCCGCCGTTGTTCGTGACCTGCTGACCACTCGTCTGCGTTGATATCGGGTGCCATGCCGAAGCCGGGCCCTGACGAAGTCATGTGTTATAGGCCACGGAGGCGAAGATTTCTGAGGTGGTGCAACGCCGCGCGACAGACTGGCACCCCATTTTGTTAAATCATGGTAAAACATGATGATAACTACAATTAACTTTTGCTGATTATGCGGCTCCCTCACACTGGTTTCCAGTCGTCGCCCTCTATGTGCATGCATCGGCAGATCCGTAGTGAAGAATCTCGCCAGAGTTACATATTGGCCTTGACTGATGGTTCCACCATGAACGTCGTTCATAACTCAGGAGGGGTATCAACATGAGAATAAAACAGTGGATATTGGGTACAGCAGCCTTGGCTGTGGCAGCCAGTGCACCCGCTGCATGGTCACTGCCGATCATGCTGGAGGGCGCAGGCGGCGGCGGTATCAATCCTTGGGCATTAATCTCCAATGGCGGCAAGAGCCTCGTCACCCCCGCCGTATTTGGTACTTATGTCACCACCGGTAACTATAACCTCTTCAGCACGGGGGTGAACCTATCCATATCGAACTACGCAGAAATATATTACGACCATCAATACCTGGGACTACCGAGTTCACTCACCAACGTCTTGGGTGGGCTCAATTCTAGTTTAGGGGTCAACAGTATCGAGCAAAACATTATCGGTGCCAAAGTCCAAGTTTATCCCGGTTCCGGCATGATCCCTGCGATTGCCCTGGGCATCAATGGGCATTTTGTGAACAAAACCATTCCGCATGCGCTTGGCGCAAATGCAAATGGTGTAAGTTTTTACGGAACCGCCACTGGAATCTACCCGCTCGCTGGCAGCAATCTGCTCCTCAGTGGTGATATTGATATCACCAAGGCTAACTACATGGGTCTTTTGGGCTTCGGGGGGCCGGGCCATAGGGGGTATACCGTTCAGGGAGGGGTCAGTGCTGGTTATTTTGTCGCCAAAAATGTAGTCGTAGGCGCGGAGTGGCGGAGTTTCCCCGGCGGAAACCTGAGTGAAACTCAGGCAGCTTTGCGCACTAAAACGGGGAATTCTGGCATTAATCTGGGGCAAAGCGACTGGTATGACGGTTTTATAGCCTATATGCCAAACCCACATCTTTCCGTTGTGGCAGCGCTTGTCTCTCTAGGGAACATTGTCAACATCCCAGGCCGAGGAGGATCAAATAACGCCAATCAGAACGGTTTTTACCTAAATGTCAACGGTTCCTTTTGATCGCAGTAAGCGGCTGTCACGGCGCCGCAAATTGCGCCGATCCTGAGCGCTCGCGGAGGGAAGGTTAGTGTATCTGCGCGGGGCTTCCCCCCCGCACGGATAAGCATGGAATAAACCTTATTTCTAAGAAGGGGCAGTTATGGTTGCTATCATGACATCGTCTTCACGCCAACTTCGCACTACTTTGGCGTTGCTTGCAGTAAAAAAATCGCAATGGCCTTTTGAAAGGCTAGCACGTGAATTAGGGGTGGACGTTAGCTTGGTGAAGTTCTGCTGGCGTACCCTGTTGGAGAACGCATGGCGCCTCTATCCTTACCGCGCGAGATCAAAGGCACAACACTGGCAACCCGATCCAGCGGACAAAGCCATGATTGCTTTGGCAGCGTATCGCGCGCGGCCCGATCAGGCCAGGGAGATCGCTCAACAGTACGGGGTCAGTCAACAGGACGTGGAACATTGGCGCCATATTCTGGTACTCCGGGCTGACCGGCTCTTTTAGCCATGTTGCTGTGGCCGGGCCAGTCGGCATCTAAAAGATTGCAGAAATCGTACGCACCCTCTCGACTAACTATCCCGGCAGCACACTCGCCCTTGTCGGGAAAGGCGGGGAGCGATTTGACTGCCAGCCTTATTACCGATACCACACGGCCACCCAATGTCATGAGTATTCGCCTGGCAGCATAAACAGTCATTGGCCAAGCCGTAGGAGATGACCAACCTCAACATTACCACTCTGACGTTACAATGAGTTCTCACGGTAGCCTGTGCTGGAAACCCATCGCTGCCGACAAAGTCCTGTTGTCCGGACAGAATCGATTCGAGGCGAGTGCAAAGTAGTGACCAGTCGATCTGGGGCAGAACAAACCGGCGGCGAAGGTACAAAAGCGTGTATTACCGGGCCTGCTGGCCGAGTCGTTCGGAGGCTACAAACAGAAAGGACATAAGGGATTCCGCCGAGGGTGCCACAGAAAGTCCCCTGCACCTTTTGCGGCACTATTTTCAAAAAAACCGGATTTGTCCACCGTTTCAGACATGGGCAAACCCATTTAGATAAGTAAAACATTAAGGTTAAAAATCTTAACTTATTATTTATTGATATACAGGGTACTGTTTACATCGCAAGACTGTAGCAAGCAGTCGCCGGCTTACATTTCAGATTTCACGCAGGAGTCACCTATGATTGTCAATATTGCATCCTCTCTGCAGCAGTTCCGTATGATTGCGAATATTGCATCCTCTCTTATGTTGCTTGCACCATGGCCATTGCTATTGGTGGGTTTACTGGTCGGAATCCGCGCGGACCATCATGCACGCTGGGTCAAGACACTGAGCGACGGTGCCAATTGGTTTGCGCTACTTTGTAGCATTTCTGCCACGGCAATGTATGTGACGATGGCACAGCATTCACAGACCTATCTGTCGATGCCTCTGCCTTGGGAATTAGGCTCATTTGCCATCCGAACGCTGGTTAATCCATTGACGCTCGTCATGTTCACGTTGGTCTCCTTCATGGGAATGATCGTCTCTCGATTCTCCGCCACGTATATGGTAGGAGACCCTCATGAGGGACGGTTCCACCGGTGGCTGAGTCTGACGGTTGGCGCATTTCTAGTGCTGATTGTGACAGATAATATCTGGGGATTCTGGATTTCGTTTATCGCCGCCAGCATGTTTTTACATCAGTTATTGATATTTTATCGCGAACGTCCACTCGCCGTGATAGCCGCACGCAAAAAATATTTGTTTTCGCGTATCGCCGACGTGAGCCTTTTCACTGCTTTTCTGCTGATAGCACGGACCACCGGAAGGGCAGAGTTTTCAGGAATCGCACAGTGGATGCACGCGTGGCACGGAAGTCTTCCGGCCAGCTTGCAGATCGCAACAGGCCTGATTGTGCTCTGTGCTATTTTAAAGAGCGGGACATTCCCTCTGCAAGGTTGGCTTGTTCAGGTTATGGAGGCCCCCACGCAGGTTTCGGCGCTATTACATGCGGGACTCATTTATACCGGGGCATTCCTGCTCTTGCGGGTCAGTCCCATGATCACCCACGTAAGTTGGGCCTGGACCGTACTCATCATTGCGGGGCTTTTATCTGCAACCGTGGCATCTCTCATGATGATGACGGAAACCAATATCAAAGAATCGCTGGCGTATTCCACTTCGGCGCAACTGGGTTTCATGCTCATGGAATGTGGTTTGGGTTTGTACAGTATCGCCGTACTCCATATTGTCGCTCACTCCGTCTATAAGGCGCATGCGTTCCTGTCTTCCGGAAGCGTGGTAGACAATTTCCGTGGACCGATGATCCAGAAGCTCAATATTAAGCAAACGCTCGGACGCGCGGAATTGGCAATTCTTATATCAGGGCTAGTCACCTTTGGCATTGCCATGGCATTTGGCATCGATTTGCAAAACCAGCCCACTTTGCTGACGATCGGCGCCATCGTCGCCATTGCGATGGGCCAGCTCCTGCTGCAAGCCCTCAATAGGTCTGGAATCGGAGCCGGCACCTTGCTTTCCCGAGTGGCGCTGTTAAGCCTCATTGTTGGTTCGGCCTATTTTGGGCTGCATGACCTGTCCACCGACTTGCTGGGCACCAGCATTCCCAGTGATACCGTGCAGGCTGATCATATTCCAATCTGGTTACTGGCGCTTATTGTTGTGGCTTTTCTTTCCTTGTTACACATTCAGCAACTGTTGCCCCGGTTGCAGAAGTCACCTTTTTGGCAGGCTGTGTATGTGAACCTATATAATGGACTGTATGTTGATCTTGTTTTTAGTCGGATGGCCTTTCTTCACGCCTCGAAGATAGGAAAAACACTGGGTGCGGCAAATCCACAAGTTCAGTTTCCGGAGGAGTAGACATGAAAGCAGCAGCGACATCAAACCCGTATCAGGACATCAAAGCGAACATTGAAGGCGCATGCCAGAGAATCGCTCCCCTCTGGCCACTCAAGCACTTTGTTGCGGTAAATCCATACTTTGGCTTGCGCGACCAACCGTTCTGGCAAGCGGATCAGACGCTTCGCAAGATCACCGGTGAGGGGCTGACTATGCCGCGGTCCTATTATGAAGAACAGATCGCCAACGGACGGATCACCCAAGAGGATTTGGACGAAGCACTGAAGGAGATGCACAGTATTTGGGGGGTGACCCAGCTCAAACAGGCGATGAAACAACGATCGGCAAGCCGGAATGTGCCCTTTCCGGTCTTCGCGGATGCCATGTTCGCCGATGATCGTCGGGATTGGCCGGGCTTCGTTGTGGAAAGGATTAGCCAATATTGCGCGGCGTACTTTGACGAGGGGCAGGCCGCATGGAGCATGCCGTGGCGCGATGGCCCGATGTATCAGGGTTGGTTAAAGTTCATGCATTTCGACAAGAGCCCGCGCATGATCGGTTTGCGCGGGATTGGAGAAGCGGCCGCTGCACTCCCGGCAGCCGCAGAAACGGCTATTGCCTGGGCTTTGAAGGAACTCTCCGTCCCGTTTGATCTGACCGATGATTATCTCTTTGCAGCACTCCTGAGTATCGGAGGCTGGGCGGGTTGGGCTAGATATTTGCGTTGGCAGGCCGAATTGAAGGGTGAGACCAATCAATCCTTGCGTGATCTCCTCGCCATCCGCGTGTGTTGGGATGCCATTCTTCACACAAGCTGTGTCGATACCGCCGTACGGAAGCAATGGCGCCTGATGTTGCGCAGCCAACAAAATGGGGCGATAGAACAACCTTCGGAGCACGTTGATGCCATTTTGCAGACCGCGCTGGAGATCGGTTATCAGCGTTCATTAATCAAATCACTAAATGCATCGAAGTCAAGCAATACAGTCACTGAGCGACCCGTGGCGCAGGCTGCGTTTTGCATAGACGTGCGCTCCGAAATCATACGCCGGGCGCTGGAAACAGTGGCGCCAGGCATTCAAACCTTGGGATTCGCGGGCTTCTTTGGCGTACTCATGGAATACGTTCCATTCGCTGCGAATACGCCTAAAGGGCATCTCCCCGTCATTTTCAATCCGCCTTATCGGGTATGCGAGGACCTGAGCCATGCGAGCGCGGATGAAACGCAACGGCAAGTCGCAAAAAGGCAATTACGTCTACGGGTAGCCACCGCCTGGAAGAGTTTCAAAACCTCAGCCGTGTCGACTTTCACCTTTGTGGAAGCCACTGGATTGATATATGCCCCGAAGCTTTTCGGTGACAGCATGGGTTGGACCCGCACCGTACCCCATCCGGACGAAAGGGGCCTTAATAGTGCGACGAAACAGAGGCTGCGCCCACGCCTGATCGCTAGCGGTAACGGTAAATCCAGTGCAAAAAGTTCCGGAATACCAGAAACTGAGCGGGCGGGGGTCGGGGAGTTCATCCTTAAAAACATGGGGCTGACGCAGACATTCGCACGCCTGATCTTGTTGGCGGGCCATGGCAGCACTACGGTCAACAATCCGCAGGGGACAGGACTGGATTGCGGCGCTTGCGCCGGGCAGACGGGAGAAGCCAGTGCCCGGATTGCGGTAACCTTGCTAAACGATCCGGCGACCCGCCGGGGTCTTGAGGAGAAAGGGCTTAAAATTCCGGAAGACACCTATTTCATCGCCGGATTGCATGACACCACAACAGATGAAGTGATGCTCTTCGATACGGAAGATCTGCCGGCAACACACGCCAAAGATCTGGCGCAACTTCGCCAATGGCTGGCCGATGCGGGTGAACTTACACGGATGGAGCGCGCCACCCTGCTGGGTACGGCTTCTCAAGCGTCTGAAGTGGTCACGCGCGATATGCGGCGACGCACTCGGGACTGGGCTGAGGTCAGACCCGAATGGGCACTAGCGGGCAACGCCGCCTTTATTGCGGCACCCCGCCAGAGGACAAGGGGGGTTGATTTGGAGGGCAGGGCTTTTTTGCATGATTATGACTGGCAAAAAGATACGGGCTTCTCCACATTGGAATTGATTATGAGCGCACCCATGGTGGTGGCAAACTGGATCAATATGCAATACTACGGCTCTATGGTAGACACTTTGCGTTTCGGTAGCGGCAACAAAGTGCTACATAATGTCGTTGGGGGATCTATCGGTGTTCTTGAGGGGAATGGAGGGGACTTGCGTGTCGGTTTTGCCTTGCAGTCTCTGCACGACGGTAATCGTTGGATCCATGAGCCGGTCCGTCTCAACGTGTTGATTGAGGCCCCGCAGGCGGAGATGGAGAGTGTCATTTCCCGCCACGCTCTCGTCCGAGAACTGGTGGATAATGGTTGGCTTTATCTTTTCCAAATCGATGATGATGGCAGTGTTTACCGTCGCGTAAGCGACAAGCAATGGCGTGAAATAATTCCTGCCGCATTGCGCACCTAGACTCGCCCGAGAGGCCATTGGAGGAAATATGGAAGCTGTCTATAAGAACACCGACCAACACCTGCGGAAAAGGAAAGCAACAATGGGGCTTGCCTTATGAGTACACACGAAGATTCTTCTCTGCCCAGACGGATTTTTCAGCAACGTGCGTTGCTTACTGGGTTGCTGTACGACCCGTTGCGACACTTGGCGGATGCATGCGGTCTGGTGTGGGGTGACCGCCCAAAAATGGAGGCGGCATTGAACGATGCCTTCTCCACCGTGCCGCACTGTAAATATCTATATGCGTTGGATACCGGCGGAGTGCAGATAACCTCCAACATCAGCCGTGAAGGTCTGCTCGGTGAGCACTTTGGCCGGGATCGAGCAGATCGGCCTTACATCAGAGAAACCTTGTTGGCCGCCGAGTATTCTGACAAAAACCGCGAGGCACAGTATCAGCAATGGCCCTACATCCAAGAAGGGGTCCAAGCCGTCGATTTTCTGTTGTGCGAAGCCTATATCAGTCTGCGTGCGCTACGGCCGTCGTTGACCGCTGTCCAATTTGTGCGTGACAGCGACGGCATACTTCTCGGTTTCATTGGTGCCGATTTTGCTTTGAGGGACTTACCTCAGCCCAGCGAAATATACGAAGAGCCCCGGTATTCCCGGCGCTTCGAGGGGACCCCATTCATTTCAGATACGGTCGTTACGAAGATGCGTTCGGAAAGCAAAATGGATCGGCATCTGGATACCGTGCTTAGTGTGGTGGAAGAATTGATACTCGTACATGGCGTGTATCATGTAATTCTGCATTTCTCCAGCAGCCAGGCCATACTTTGGGTGATGGATGATCCGTATCGGTATCGCCTGCTGACCATGGAAGAACTAATTGATCCAGCTATTTGTTTGGCGTATCCCAAGCGCGCATATCCGGATGAAGCTGTGGTGCCCCACCAGGAAGTTCGAGCCATATTGAGTAATTTTCGAACATTGAGACTCATGAAAGGAATGTTTTATTTGCGCTCCGGATCTATCAACATCTTTAACGGCACAGCAGGTTTGACATTTTCCTCCGATTGCTCTCACTATATTCCATATGACGAGTTCCTCAAAAGGGATCATTCGTTGTGGAATAATGGCTGACTGCCGAAGACAATCATCAAACAACAACACAGAATGAATATTAATGCAAAACTGGAAGGGGCGCGTGTTGGTGTCTCATGTGTGGGTTTACTAACAGTCGGAGGTGCATCACGGAGTATGCATGTGCTTGCCCTATTGTACTGAAGATGAGCCTAGATCTTTCCGTGTTATGTACGCTCATTCAGACTCTTTTATCACACTGTATTTGGTAAAAACGGTCATATTTATTCTCTACTTATTGAAGAATTGCTCAGCGAGCATTGTCAATCATATTGTTCCATAACAAGTGAGTGCCTAGCTGTAAAATTAGTGTCTGTAGCCACCGGCATTAAAACACAGGCCGTCGCTACAGCTAGACCTCATGACAAATCTTCACCAGGAAATAGTTATGTATGAAGAAATGATTAGATCTATCCTCTCTGAACTAAACAATAGCTCTGCCAATATAGAGGCATCCGCCTTTATCTTCACGGATGGCCTCACGATCGGGTCCGTGCTTTCAGTGGATATTGACGACGATCGCGTAGGTACCATGGCTACCGCCATGTTGTCCTTAGGTGGTCATGCGGCAGCAAAGCTTGCCCGTGGAGAACAGGAACAGATCATGATCAAAGGAAACAACGGCTATATTTTACTTATTCACGCAGGCAGAGAGGCTGTACTGAGTGTCATCGTCCGCAAAGAGGCAAAGCTAGAATTGGTATTCCTGGATGCTAATCGGGCAGCACAATCCATTGCCGATTTGCTGTAATAACAATAACCATATATAGGGTAATATTGCATGGAAATCACCACAAAGGATGCCAATCTGAAGGCATTCTGCCATATCGGTGGACTCTGTAAAGCGGATCAGGAGATCATGACCCGTGTTGGCCCGGGCATCGTGCCCCACGTACCCTTGTTGACCGATCGTTTTTACGAGATTCTTCAGGAGGACCAACAAACCGCTCCCTACATTGACGGACGTATTGACGTCCTCAAGAAAACTCATATTGCCTGGCTGCAAGACTTGTTTAGCGGGGACTATGATGAAGCGTTCATCCGCCGCCAGGAGAAAATTGGAGAAGTACATGTCAAAGTCCGGGTGCCGCCGCTTTTCGTGGCTGCCAGTATGAGTTTCCTCCGTGCGGCATTGCCTCCCGTAATAGCGGAAAATGTGCCAGATCAGCATGATATGGGAAAAGCCGTGGCGGCACTGTTACGGCTGCTGGATCTTTGTCAGTATCTGATTGACCGGAAGTACAATGATGCATTGATGGATAACCTCAGCATCAGCCCGGCGTTATTGGTACGTCTGCAAACCATTGGGCGAGCATAAGTTTACTGTAGAAAAATATGCCGATTATTTATGTGTGAAGCAACCATTGGTTCCTTGCCTATCCGGTTTGTTGCCAATCATGCTATCGAGTGAATCCGTTGAGCGCACTGCGGAGCATTTCTGCAGATGGCGCAAACAAACACATCAGCCACTGCGGGTGCTCAAGATCGCTTGAGCACTGCGCATCATCGGGGAACGGTTGTCGAAATTCCTTTGGTGATATCATGGAGCCACGCAGATCAGTCGCGTCAAATTTTGCATTGACCACCGCTTTGGCAACAAACCGGATAGGCAATTATCTTGTCCCCCCGACTGATTGCCAGATAAACGTAGAGCGCTGCCCTAACATCCCATCAATCAATCATGAGATGAGTTCGGTAAGTTGGCACTATCTTATGCCTTCCGTTCCGTGATGCCAAATGGGAAACACCTGGATTCAGGTGTTAGCCTGGTGAATTTCGGATCCAAGCTTGATGGATTGTCTTTTGATATCATCAAACTTGGTTGCAAGATCTGTGATGATCTCATTATTAGATGTGATAGTCACCTTCCCCAATGAATCCTCCCTGTGCGAGATTATACCTGTTGTCTGCTCTACTGATATGGCAAAGCTGGCGTACGGCAACATCTTATCTAAATCCCCTCTAAAAGCATAGGAGACATCAATATTGTTTTCTTCCTGTTCTGCCAAGATTTCTTTTATTTCAGATAACTCATCTTTTGTGTTTAAAATAAATATACGCTCAATGTGTACCCCTCTTTTTGCTTGCTTGTAATTTAACTTGGCATGTTCAGTCATGTCCCTACCTGATTTCCAATAAAATCTTTTGGTAAGATTGCTTACAACCTTAAATGACTGTCCCGGCTCTAATGCCGCCAGCAAGATCATGGAAGCCGAATAAATATCATGAAAAACGAAGTCCCCGCCCTTTTCAGCCTGGCATAATACATGATGTATTTTCTCGAAATCAGCAAGAGCTATTCTGGTAGAAATACCCGTGTGACTCCTTTTTAATTTGTTATAAAGCTTTATGGTTTCATTAACAGCGATCTGGTCTTTAAGGGAAAGCTCCAAGGACGGGAAGGCATTTTTTAGCCTTTTTTCCAGATTGTCGATAGCTATTATTACTTCTGCAAAAAATGTCGCCAATGCAAAAGCCAAAATAATCACCAGCTTTGTAGAAGCGTTTAAGTGAAAGTGCGCACTCAACCAGAACGTCAGCACGATAAAAACAATGCCGAATAACCCGATAAATATTCGTAGAAACATGGCTCTTGACATCTTATGTCGCCTCTATATTGATGAATAATGGACTATACATCTTTACTATTAATGCCGCGCCTTCATTATTTTAACGTGGCAGCATCATGATCAAAGAGCATATCAACAACAATGGCAACCGATGATTGAATCGCATTGTGAAAAATCAACACAATTACAGCAAACGCATTTTTTGCTATCCTTTTGCATGAACAGACTCCGTACGCTTCTCTTTTCAGACTCAGCACCGCTAGGCGTGTCCTAGGACAACTCCTTCTTCGTACACATCGGTTGAATGTGATACCGTTTTCTACAGGTTGCTTTTGCAGAGGTTTGCGCTGTCCTCGAGCGCACATTGCATTTGCCACGTGACCTCAGTGCTCGCTCATCTTTACGCTAAAGGGAGAAATTCTCTCCACAGGGTTTATCGGGAGTTCTAACCGCGCCGATAACTGGAAAGCAGTATGGGGGAGACTTGAGATTAATAAAAGTAAAATATGCTTATTATTATAGTTAATCAATATTAATGAAGGTATTCGTCTGTGAACATTCCCATATGGGCGGTATTCACTCCAGCAGGATCGACGCGTTACGCGCATAGACGTTCTCATGCGTTTTTTATGCCCTAGTAGGGTGGCTTTAGATAACGGCATCAGTAAACCGCATTTATCTGGCGGGGGCTTTGGCCAGTTCCAGACACGCCTGTGTGCAGGCCATGGCGAACAAAATCGTGCAACGGGGCACTCCTACCGCCAAGGTGGTGGAAACAGTCTGTATCACCACTATGGATCAACCTGGAGACCTCATTGTATATCGAAAGTCGGCGACCTATGCCGTAATGCCAAAAGGATTATGAATCAGCCATCTATTTTCCTTCGACAGCAGCCGCGAGAGATTCCGTCTGGAATATCTCGCTATTACGTTTGGCCAGGTCTATCAAACGCTCTTTTTCCCAAAGCAGGATATTGAACTCTCTTACGTTCCAGCAACGTGCAGGGGATCAAGGCGTCCAAAGCGGGCGCGATAGATTTGCTGTTGCATTAGTATCCTCCTGCTATTTACTTATTTTTACGAGTATAATGACGTCTAGGATGAGACTGAACTTACCTGCACCGCTATATAACGCATAAATTAGGTAGGAGGAATCGTGCAACGGAACAAATCCACAGATAACTTGATGACAAGGGCCTGATACAAAAAACCGAATGACTGCTATCAGTCTGTACCGGCCCTTCAACAGAAAATCTCTACCCTGCGAGGTGTACCAAATACGCGGGGTGCACGGGGCACAACGCGAACGGGCACGGGTTGCTCCCGGCAGGGTTGCTCCGCTGGTAGAGGTTTGAGACAACCCGCGTTAACCTGCAGACATTTTTTGTCCTCTGCAGGACTTGCGACAGGCGAATAACAGTCTGCTTGCTGGCTCTGTTCAGGCTGCGGCGATTCAACCGGCATTACGCAGCGGTCTCCGCTGGGTGGGCGCAGCAGATCCCACAGCATTTCCTTTTTTACCAGTGCAGATATCCTCTTGATGGTGTCAACACGCGAAACGCCGGAGCGTTCCACGATCTCCGATGTGGTACGCGCTCCGGACCGGACCGCATCCATGATCCGGCCTGCCTGAGTCTTCATGCCGATATTGATAACTGTCGGCGCTTTGCCAGATGATGCGGGTTTGGGTTTTTTGGACTGAGACATGGCGACAGGCTCCATTAGCGTTACTGTTCCGGTATTCCGGCGATAGGGTACGGGCGGATTGTAATCCTCACGCGGGCCGATGCTCAATCCGCCAATGGGACGAACGGAATTGCTATCATCGAGCAAACTCATGATGCTCTCCTTTCCCCTTGCAGGGTGCTAATTCTTGTGGGGTGCGATCCTTCCTGAAAGCTCCGGCCATGGCCCGATTCCAGCAGTGAATATCCCCAGGCAACTCCCTTTCGACCTCCAAAAATCCGCGTAGCCATCCAGACGATAGCCCGCACACGAACCAGCGCTGACGCGAAAAAGGCCACCTCCATCCGGGCCCACTCCGCCACTTCCCGCGTCTCTCCCGATTCGTGCAGCGCGTCAAACACCGGACGCGGGTGCTCGGTAACGGCGATAGCGGCTTTTACCGTCACCGCCAGCATGAACAGCATCCAAACCATCTTCATGACACCCCCTTGCAGGGGCGCAACCCCCCGCCGGGGCGCAACCCCCCTCGCGCACCTGAAACCGCTTTCCGTCCCAATGCGCCTCCCAACCCAATTCTTCCGCCATGCGTCGAACCACCCGCGTGATTTCCATCAATGGCAAATCCGCGCCCACGATCTCAATGTGCATGACTGACTCCCTCTGCAATGCGGTGTGTGCACATGCCACGCCCGGGCCCCATTGTGTGACCGGCAGCAGCTCAGGTCTGGGGGCATTCCGCCAGAATTCCGGGATCAAACGCCCCATCTGCCTGCATCTGCTCCAACAGTGCAGGATCAGCAACCTCCATGATTTTTTCCAGAAGATACTGTTTATGGCGTGCTCCGTCCGTTTGCAGTCCATTCTTCGCCAGTGCGGAAATCATCCGCAGAGCGGATTGGTGTGCGGCGATAATGTTTTCTTGTTGACCCATGAAATTTGTTATACCAGACATTGTTGCACCTCTGTTTTATGCCTCGTGACCGAAATCCGCATCCATCATCTTCTGAAAATGCCTAAGCTTTTTTTCAATAGGCACAAACGCCTGGAGCCAATCCAGTGCATACTCACTCAGAAACGGGTTGTCTGCCGACACCATGGCCTGCAGGTCCTGACGTAGCAAATCCGCA
>JAAOMR010000343.1 GCA_018853935.1 Acidithiobacillus ferrivorans | reverse complement strand
ACTCCTTCCCTCGCCGCTCCATCTCGGACGCTACCGGACCCAGGTGCTGGGTCGCCTCCCGGTCTACCCCCTGCGCCTGGAGACTGCGGGCGTCGATCCGGGCTTCCACACCCGCCCGCTCCAGTGCGGCATTGGCCGTGTGCTCCCATAACTCCCGGACGGCCTTCACTTCGTCGGCGGCGCCACCCAAGTCACGCTCCCGGCGGGCTTTGTCGGACAGCTCTATATGGGCCTTGGCACCCAGGGCCAGCCCGCCATCGGCGGCGCGGCTGACCTGCCGGGTGGTGGTGAGAATATGGGCATGGTGGTTGCGGTTGTCGCCTTCCCGGTCGGGGGCGTGAATGGCCAGGTCCGCCGCCACGCCATAACGCTCCACCAATGCCTGCGCAAAATCATGGGTCAGATCACGGCGCTGCCCGGCATCCAGCTCGGCAG
>JAAOMR010000342.1 GCA_018853935.1 Acidithiobacillus ferrivorans | reverse complement strand
TTTTCTGTGCGGATCGTCTAATTCTCCGAGCAAGACAACATCAGGGATGGTGTAGACAGCATGTATAGACTGGCTGGCCCTATCATCTCAAAATATGAGCATGCAGGGACGTAAGCCCACCCCAGCTTGGGGTGGGCTTACGTGTAGCGGCTTGCAATCGAAAACGGCGTGCTCGCAATCCATGGGCTTTTTCGGCTCACATTAACTGCAACTGACGGGCCTTCGTGCTCACATTATTTGCAACTATGCTCGCAATCATCCGCCC
>JAAOMR010000341.1 GCA_018853935.1 Acidithiobacillus ferrivorans | reverse complement strand
AGCCGCTCAGATAACAGGAGAGGGTTTCCCGCCAGATGCGGCGCTGGGCTGACGTCAGGGGCAGGAGGTCGCGCCAGCGCGCCGTCGGCGGGCCGACAAAGAGCCAGATGATGCGCACCACCAGTCCGGCGGCGAAAGCATAGCCGCCGACATAATGGATGATGTCGATCTTCCCCATCAGGGCGTCGGACATGTCATTACCCAGGGCCAGGAGGGTCGCGCCTGAGGTGAATTGCGCCATCATGGCAAGCGCCATCCACCAATGCAGTGCCCGCAGCAGCGGGTCCCAGACAGGGTGCAGGATATAGCGGGTGTCCGTTGCCAACATCATTACTTCCTCCTCATCCGTAGTCTCATCATCGCAGGCCCAATCGCCGCTTCTGCCACAGGGCGTAAAGGGCGGGAATTACCAGCAGCGCCAGTAACGCGGCGCTGAACATGCCGCCCACCATGGGCGCGGCAATGCGCTTCATCACATCGGCACCGGCGCCGTGGCTGAACATGATGGGTAAGAGGCCACCCACCACCAGGGTCAAGGTCATGGCCAGAGGCCGCAGGCGCAGCATGGTCCCCTCGATGACGGCAAGCCGAAGGTCATGCCAAGTCTGCAAAGCATCACGGGCCTGCCGCCGGAGGAGTGCCTGATCCAGGTAGAGGAGCATCACCACCCCGAATTCCGCTGCCACGCCCGCCAGGGCGATGAAGCCCACCGCCACCGCCACCGAGAGCTTGTAGTTCAGCCAGTAGACGAGCCAGAAGCCGCCCACCAGAGATAAGGGCAGGGTGAGCAGGATGATAGTTACCTCCACCCAGTTTTTAAAATTGAAGTAGAGGAGCAGGGCGATCAGCAGAATGACGGCGGGAATGACCAGCTCCAGACGCTTGGCGGCCTGCTCCATGACCTGATACTGGCCTACCCAGGAGACGGTATAACCTCCTGGGAGATTGACGGCTTTCGCAATGGCCGCTTTGGCGCGGGGCACATAGGCACCGATGTTGGTGCCAGGCTTCGGGTCGATATAGATCCAGCTGTTCAGGCGACTGTTGTCGCTGGTAAGCATGGCAGGCCCGCCCTCGATCCGGAGATCGGCCACCTGGGCCAGAGGGATCTGGGCGCCATCGGGAGCTGCGATGCGGCTTTCCATCAGGGTGGTCAGGGACTGGCGCAGTTCCCGGGGGTAACGGAGATCCACCGGAAAGCGCTCCAGTCCTTGTACCGCAGTGGTCAAGACCTTGCCACCGATGGCCGTTTCCACGAGACGGTTCACATCCGCCACCGAAAGGCCGTAGCGGGCGGCCTTGGCGCGGTCGGTGTGGATGACGATGTAGCGGCCACCAGTGACGCGGGCGGCGTAGGCGCTCTGGGTGCCGGGGACCTTGCGCAGGACGGTCTGGAGTTCCTGCCCCAGGCGGTTCAGGGTATCGAGATCCGTTCCGCCGATTTTAATGCCTAATGGCGTCTGGAGACCGGTAGTCAGCATATCCACCCGTCCCTTGA
>JAAOMR010000340.1 GCA_018853935.1 Acidithiobacillus ferrivorans | reverse complement strand
CCTTTGTCTCGGGCGGCAAGACCATCCTTCACCAAATGATTCATGTGGGGCCTGTGGCCTCTCAGGAAGCCATCATGATGCTGGGTAACAATGGGGGAGGGTTCTTCGATATGAACGATGCCCACCCTTTCGAAAATCCCACGGGCTTCACCAACTTCCTGGAAATGGTGGCCATGATTCTGATTCCCTCTGCCCTGGTGTTCATGTTTGGTCACATGGTGAAGGCCAAACGCACAGCCTGGGCCATCATGATCGCCACGCTCGTGCTTTTTGTTCCTTTAACCGTGGTCAGTGAACATTTTGAGCTATTGGGTAACCCGCTGCTTACCCATCTGGGGGCCACGCAAGCCAATATGGCAGGCCTCGCCGGTGGTGGAAATCTGGAAGGGATAGAAGATCGCATTGGTGCCGGTGCGTCGGCGCTGTTCGGCAGCATTGCGACCGCCACCTCCACCGGCGCGGCCAACAGTACCTATGACTCGTTCATGCCCTTATCCGGTGGAATTAATCTCTTCTTCATGCAAATGGGGGAAACGGTGTTTGGTGGCGTCGGGACGGGTTTGGCGACGATGCTCGCTTTCATGATTTTCGCGGTGTTCCTGGGCGGATTGATGGTCGGGCGCACGCCGGAATTTCTCGGTAAAAAAATCGAGTCCTTTGAGATCAAAATGGCCTCACTGGCTATCCTCGTCATGCCTTTGCTGGTCCTGATCGGTACGGCGCTCGCGGTGAGCACGAGCGCCGGACGTGCCGGGGCCCTTAACCCCGGGGCGCATGGCTTCAGCGAGATCCTCTATGCCATTACCAGTCCCGCCAACAATAATGGCAGCGCCTTTGATGGGCTGAGCAATGACACGACCTTTTACAACCTCATCACCGGGATAGCCATACTCTTCGGTCGCTATTGGCCCTATCTGCCGCTGCTGGCCTTGGCGGGCGCGCTGGCGGACAAAAAGAAGATTCCCGCTGGGGCGGGCACCCTGACGACGCATACCCCGATCTTCATCGGCTTGGTGGTGGGGGTCATCCTTCTACTCGGCGCCCTCAACTTCTTTCCGGCACTGGCGCTGGGTCCGATCGCAGATCAACTGGCGCCCCTTGGCAGCCTGACTCACTGAGGAATCATATTCATGGAATCCAGCCATCATAAACATGCGGCATCTCCGATCAACTGGCAGGATCAGAGCCGGGGTGCGCTGTGGGACAGCTTCAGCATGCTCTCCCCGCGTCGTCAGTTGCGTAATCCGGTGATGTTTGTCGTCTACATCGGCTCCTGGCTCCTCCTGGCCCTCTTTTTTCATGATCTGATCATGCAGAACAGTGAGGCACCCTTTACCGGCGTGATCGACCTCTGGCTCTGGCTCACACTGATTTTTGCTAATTTTGCGGAAGCACTGGCCGAACGTCAGGGCACGGCCCAGGCCAACAGTTTGCGGCAGAGCCGACAGGAAGTTACGGCCAAAAAGCTGCCCAAACCACTACGCGAGGCGAGCTATAAGGAGGTTCCCGGCGCGAGTCTGCGCAGCGGTGACTTTGTCCTGATAGAAGCAGGAGACCTCGTACCCACGGACGGCGAGGCGGTGCTAGGGGTGGCGGCCGTGGATGAAAGTGCCATCACCGGCGAGAGTGCACCCGTCATCCGCGAAAGCGGTGGGGATCGTAGCGCGGTCACCGGCGGTACCCGGGTGATCTCGGACTGGCTTATCATCCGGGTGACGCAGGAGGCCGGACACACCTTCCTCGACAAAATGATCGCCATGGTGGAGGGGGCGGCACGGCGTAAAACCCCTAACGAAATCGCCTTAAGCATACTATTGGTCGTTTTGACGCTCGTCTTTCTGGTGGTCACCATCACCATTTATCCGTTTTCCTGGTATAGCGTGCATTACGCCAGCCACTCCGGATCAGTGATCAGCTTGACGGTGCTGGTAGCCTTGTTGGTCTGCCTGATTCCCACCACCATCGGGGCCTTATTACCCGCCATCGGCATTGCTGGTATCGTGCGCTTGCTGCAGTCTAATGTAGTAGCAACTTCCGGGCGCGCCATTGAGGCGGCGGGCGACGTAGATATACTGCTTCTCGACAAAACCGGCACCATTACCTACGGCAACCGATCCGCAGCGGCGTTTTACCCCGTTTTAGCCGTCACTCAGGAAACCCTCGCGCAGGCGGCCCGCCGCGCCTCTTTGGCCGATGAGACGCCTGAGGGCAAAAGTATCGTGACGCTTGCGGAGAAACATTACCCGCAGAGCCGGGACAGTTTACCGGCGGACGCCCAGTTGATCGCGTTTACCGCTGAGACCCGCATGAGTGGGGTGGACTGGGAGGGGCAACAGTTGCGTAAGGGGGCCCCAGACTCTATGAAGACCTGGGTCCAGGCACTGGGCGGCATCTGGCCTACGGAGCTGGACGGTGTGGTGCAGAATATCGCGAGCGGTGGGGCGACACCCCTGGTGGTCTGCTCTGGCGCCGCGGTATTGGGTGCCATTGAGTTGCGGGACATCGTCAAAGCCGACATCAAATCCCGCTTCGCGGAATTGCGGGCGATGGGTATCCGTACCATCATGGTGACCGGCGACAATCCCTTGACCGCCGCCGCTATCGCCGCAGAAGCGGGGGTCGATGACTATCTCGCGGAAGCCAAACCGGAAACCAAGCTCGCGCGCATCCGCGAATACCAGAATGAAGGTTATATGGTGGCGATGACCGGGGACGGCACCAACGATTCCCCGGCCCTCGCCCAGGCCGACGTGGGCCTCTGTATGG
The DNA here is from genome assembly GCA_018853935.1 of Acidithiobacillus ferrivorans. Taxonomy (GTDB): domain Bacteria; phylum Pseudomonadota; class Gammaproteobacteria; order Acidithiobacillales; family Acidithiobacillaceae; genus Acidithiobacillus; species Acidithiobacillus ferrivorans. Next base: position 3,471 of record JAAOMR010000340.1, on the reverse strand, counting down.
CCAGTGGTACCCAGGCGGCGCGTGAGGCCTCCAACATGGTCGACATGGACTCCAACCCGACCAAACTTCTGGAGATTGTCCAGATCGGCAAGCAACTGCTGATGACCCGCGGCGCCCTCACCACCTTTAGTGTGGCGAACGATGTGGCCAAATACTTCGCCATCATCCCGGCGGCGTTTGTATCGACTTACCCCCAACTGGAAGCACTGAACATCATGGACTTGAGTTCACCCACCCATGCCATTCTGGCCGCGGTCATATTTAACGCGCTCATCATTCCCTTTCTGATTCCTCTGGCCCTCAAAGGCATCAGGTTCCGTGCCGACTCGGCACAGCACATTCTTCGCCGCAACGTGTGGATCTACGGATTGGGCGGCATTATTACGCCATTTATCTTTATTAAACTGATCGACATGCTACTGGCTGTACTGTAGGAGGATGACGCCATGATCAAAGACATCAAAACCGCGCTGTTGCTGTTCCTGATTCTAGCCGTGCTGACCGGCCTGATTTACCCCCTGGCCATGACGGGTATCGGTCAGGTGCTGTTTCCCCATCAGGCCAATGGCTCTCTCATTCGTCAGCATGGACGGGTCGTGGGTTCCAGCCTCATTGGTCAGTATTTTCGCGAAGCGCGGTACTTCTGGAGCCGCCCTTCGGCCACTTCACCAGTGCCTTACAATGGCGCCGGGTCCGGCGCTTCCAACCTGGGTCCGAACAATCCTGTTCTGGCCCAGCACGTGGCGGCGCGGATCAAAGCCCTCAAGGCTGAGGACCCTGCCGAGATAGGCCCGGTTCCGGTGGATCTCGTAACCGCTTCCGCGAGTGGTCTGGACCCGGATATCAGCATCGCGGCGGCGCTCTATCAGATCCCGCGCATAGCGCAGGCTGGCGGAATGGATATCGCGACGTTGCGCCACCTGGTCCAACAAAATACGACAAAACCGTTGCTGGGTTTCATCGGCGAACCCGTGGTCAATGTGGTGAAACTCAACCTCGCGTTGCATGAACGATATGTCACCGCACATGGAGCAAGGGGATCCCTCGCAAAAGGAGCGAAATCATGATGACTTCGATAAAAACCAAAAATGACTTATGATACAACTCGTTGGCTCAACGCAGAAACCATAGCGGGGATGGCCCCCGCCAAAGGACGCGTATCCGTATCCGCTGAGAGTACCAGCATCAGGAGCGCATCCGCTCCCACTGGCACAAAAAGCGCTGCATGGCGGTCACAGCGAACGCTGATTTCCTGCACCGGGCACTCGGCAAGACCAGCGCTGATATGCTCCGCAAGGCGCATAACAGCAGCCCCTGCGATACCAATAATGCTCTGGTCCGCTACCGTTTCTCCCTCCTGAAAAATCACCGCCCCTTCGTTGGAGATCAACGCGGCACCGTGTATTTCTGGCGACATGACGTGTAGTTGTGCATTGAGATCGTCAAACATGTCCTGATTCAACCTACACCTCCTTTAGAGGTTCTCGGGGAGAGGAAACTGAAAGTCCTTCTGGGTCAATAGATCAGGCCCAGATTCCAACCCCTCGAACCAGTCGAGGAAGGCCGTGATCGTCTCCTGTCCTTTAAAGGATGCGCCATGCTGCGGCACAATCCACTCGATATCCATACCCCGCACCATATTAGTCCAGAGTCTGCAAACCTTCTGACCTCCCATATAACGGCGGTGGAAGTCATCCATGCCTGATGCAGCGCGATGCGTCTGAAACGCTTCCGCACCTTCAATCACTTTGGAAGCATCATGCCCGCTGACCAGATTAGCGCCCAGATCTCCAGAGAACAGAATCTTACTTATCGGATCGTAAACCTGGAAATTACCCACTGAATGCATGTAGTGCGCGGGCACGACAAAGAGTGTCTGACCCGCCAGATTGATCTTCATGCCCTGCGGCGGAATGCCGATGACTCGCCCAGCGGTCATCCCCTTCGAACAGAAATGCGGCAGGAAACGGGTCCATTCATTGGCGATGAGAATTTTCGCGTCGGTGATCAGCAGCCAGCCGTTGGCAGAGGCAACAATATCCGGGTCCTCGTGAGAGGCAAACACATAATCGAGATGCGCCGGCAGGAAATAGCTCGCCATCTCTGCCAGCAGGTTCTTGTATGTGAGGTTGCCGCCGGGGTCGAGCAGCATCCCTTCCCCATTATTGACAATAAGGAATTGATTGGCCTGAATCCCCTCGCCCTCCACCAGATCAGTGAAGGCAATGCATTTATGCGTTCCGTCGTCATACAACAACTGGGACATTATGGGCTCCTATGCGGTGATACCGACCCTGCTATTAAGCAGGGCAACAGAATTAAAACACTATAAATATAACAGTATTATTTCATACTATTGTGCCTTTTAAAAAGGTTATCAAAAAGCACCCCCGCACAGCAACCCATCTGGGTGGTTTTTCACGCAGATGGAAATCCTGAGAGATGCGATTGGGCCTGTCGGGTTGAGTGCCGAGGCTTGGCCGTGCTTGCATAGCGGCGGCGCCTCTTTTACAATGTGGACATTCAGTTGAGCTGAATCAGCGCAGCGCGAATCAGAACGCTCCCTCCATCAGGAGGTTTGGGTACGACAGGTCTCCTGATCGTGCCTTTTTTATTTTGAACTGCCACTTTTTCAGAGGTCGTGGAATTTATGGGTGAGATAACGAGGGCGCTCATCAGCGTTTCCGACAAACGGGGCGTCGTGGAATTTGCCCGGCGACTGCAGGATTTCGGCGTGGAAATACTCTCTACCGGCGGCAGCGCCAAGGTCTTGATGGCCGATGGTGTAGCGGTGCAAGAAGTGAGTGACTACACCGGTTTCCCGGAACTGCTGGAGGGCCGCCTCAAAACCCTGCACCCCAAAATCCACGGTGGACTGCTGGCGAAGCGCGGCAACCATAGTCACATCCGGCAAATGGCCGAACATGGCATTCCCGCCATCGATCTCCTCTGCGTCAATCTTTATCCCTTCGCCGAGACTGTCGCCAGCACCGATTGCACGCTGGAAGAAGCCATCGAAAACATCGATATCGGTGGCCCGACCATGCTCCGTGCGGCGGCGAAGAACTGGGAGAGCGTCACCGTCCTCGTCGACCCCAATGACTATGCCGCCGTGCTGCAGGAGATGGAGCAGAGTTACGGCGGCGTCGGTGCCAGCACCCGCTTCCGTCTGGCGACCAAGGTCTTCGCCCACACGGCGCGCTATGACGGTGCTATTGCCAACTATCTCTCCAGCCTGGGTCCCGATGGCAACCGGACAACCTTCCCGCAGACCCTGTCCCTGCAATTTGAGAAAGTCCAGGATCTGCGCTACGGCGAAAACCCCCATCAGACCGCATCCTTCTACCGCGACGGCAGCGGCGGCGGACTGGCGGACGCCCGTCAGTTGCAGGGCAAGGAATTGTCTTACAACAACATCGGGGACGGTGATGCCGCCGTCGCGCTGGTGATGGAATTTGCCGAACCCGCCTG
>JAAOMR010000034.1 GCA_018853935.1 Acidithiobacillus ferrivorans | reverse complement strand
GAAATACCAAAAGTTGACCCATCGTGACCACCTGAGCATAAAATGGCGGTGACCAGAATGTACGCTTTTCGGGGGTGCCCACGATCAGCGGAATCACTGCCCACGATCGCCGGAATGCGCACGTGGCTCTGATTCGTGGGGGAACCGCAATAGCCATACGTTCTCATGGGCCAAATCCCGCTGATTATGGAATATTCATCCAGGGGGTGGTAGCCGTCGTCCCTCATCAAGAACGGAAAATAGAACGTTTTCCAGCCGAAATAGAGCGTGCCTGTGGTTAATCTTTGCCAATGAGATCTGGCCTTTCGAGTCGAGTTTCCAAATTTTTCCAGCCACATATTACGCGCCATATCGACAATCAGGTGCAATACTGGTCATAGGCAGCGGCATCGTGAGACCTGCCTCGGTAAGAATATCAGCGATGGAGAGTTCTCCTGATTGAAGGTTTCGTTCCTGTTTCTGAAACCATTCAGACATGGATTCCATCGTCCGGTATCCTTTAAAAAACAGGCATCTTGAAAGATCGCCGATATATTTCCGCAATGCCTGATTTTCGCTGAATACCCAACCAGCATGATGTGTGACGTCAAGGTAATAGCCATTGATCCTTTCTTGTACTGGTTCCGTGGTATCTACTGGCGAGGTCTCTTTTTTAGAAAAATCTGAAAAACAAAAAACATTTTTAAAAACCTTTTTATTTTCTTTTTCTTTATTAAAAAGGGGTGACATGGATGTCGGGTGGAGTGACACAGGTACGATTCCGCCGGGAACAGCGCATTTTGCGACTTCGTTTGCCGAGTGTGCCGATCGGCACACTTTGGATTGGGTCAAAATCCGGTTATTCCCGTCGCCCGTCACTTCGGCTTTCGATCTGACAGGTGAAAACGAACGGGTCGTGACACCCTGGCGAAAATCAGAAAGCGGGCCATCCTGTTTGTGTTGAGGCGGATGCGCGGAAGAATTATAGCCTGAAGGAACATAATCATTTTCAGTGGCGATTGTTGGCTGGTTTCCTGGTAACACGGAATTTGAAGAAGTGGCAACAAACGCATCGCATCGTGAATCTTTGGCGGCCATATTTTCTTCTGTGTTGTCAGAGTACACGGAAAGAGCGGGAATCCTGTCGCCGATACGGGTAAGCGCGTTGTATGGAGCTTCCTGGATGTCCAGTGCCTGCGTCCTGTACGGACTAGAAGTCGGTGTATCGCTCACAGCCTGTGATTTCTGAGTGCCGCCACGCCGGGAGTTTTCCAGACGAGACGACATGGACGGCGCATAGAGCAATATGTAGGAAGATGCCTGCCTGCGGCCTTGATGAAAGCGCGCAGTGGCGGAGAGTAACCCAACGTCGCAGAGTTTCTTCAGCGCACGTTCTATGGTGCGTTCGCAGAGGTCGTGACCGACCCGGGCTTTTATGTCGTTGGCGATCTGCTGAACGCTGACGACAGCCTCCGGGTGTTCTGTGTGAGTAGCGGAGGCTATGGCGCGTAACCTTCTGTCCATCCCGTCCCAGACCAGGTATTCGGCCAGTGAGTCCAGCAACGAAAGCACACCATCCTGAATGGCGTCGGCCCGGATGGTGAAGAAGTCGCGCCTGGCAGCATCCTTGATCGTCTTGAATCCGTTTTGCGGCGGCCTGACGGCGGCGAGTCCGGCGTGTTGCTCTGTCAGGGCGGAGGGATGGGGCGCGCTGGTTGTAGACGATGGGACGGGCGGTATATCGGTGTGGCCGGCGTTCGGCTGTTGCGCAGTAACCGTACGGAACGACGTGGCATGGATTGAAACGGAATAATGGATTTGCTGTTGCATGAAGGCTTTCTCCTGAAAAAAGACTGCAGTGAACCAGCCGAAGATGTTGAATTTCGGCAAAACTCCAGTAGATGCTTGACGGGGTCTTTTCTCGGGAATATGCTACTTACTGTCAGGCAGTAGCTGGTCTTCAGCGAGAAGGTCGGTCAAACATGAGTAACAAAGAAGAGAAGCCGCGGGGCCAACCGCGGCTTTCTTTTTTGATGGCGTAGGCTAAGTCATGATCTCCCCCTTCATTCGCCTCTTCAGAGGCGTGGATTGAAACGGTAGCGTGGCCCCATAAAAGCAAAAAGGCAGCTTCACGCTGCCTGTTGGGTGATGGTCAAGTGGGCATGGTATCGGTGGACGATGCTCCAGGATGTGATCGATAGCAGAAAGTGTGCCGATCGGCACACTTAAACCTTCAGCGGAAACCGTATGTTTGCTGACGATCCCCGCTAATCTGCGTGCGGGCCGAGCGAAAGCGCGAGCAATGTGCTGGAGTCTATAGCCGTTCATCATCACGATCTTCCATGATTACGGAGCTATCGGTTGCGGCAATATCAGAAAGCACTTCTTCAACAGCCGCTTGTGGCTTTGCGTTCATGAGCGTCATCACATCGCTTTCGGATCTGGAAAGGATGGCGGCGGATATCATGGCTGCAAGCTCTTCCTGGGGGATGTCCTGGATGCCGGGGGAAAGCCGGATACGCATTTCATCTTTGCCGAACGATACGGTGCCCACACGGACACCATCACGGACAATGGGGCGCCGGTCGGGATCACGCGACCGGTCATGTCCGGTCACCCATGCGCGCATGGTATTGGTGTTGAGCTTCCCTTGCAGGATGAGATGTGCGGCCTGGTGAACACGATCCGCGTAGCCGTTGCGACAGAGATCCACCATGGTTTCCGCTGCTGACGCTGCGAATAACGTCGGCCCCTGGCGAACAATTTGCTGAAGGGGCGACGGAAGCTCGGTAAACGCCAGGTACTTGTACAGCGAGCGACGATCAATGCCGACTTTCACGGCCAATTCACGCTTCGTAGGAGCTATACCCTCATCCAGCATGCGTTTCAGGTAAAAGCCGATCTCCATTTCGGAGAGATCCTGGCGTTGAATGTTTTCCGAAAGGGAGGCCATGATGGCCATCTTTTCGTCGTTTCCAATGAGCGTGACGGGGATTTTTTGCCAGCCCAACAAGGTGCAGGCCCGCCACCGGCGTTCGCCGGCTATGATTTCGTAACGACCGCAATCATCCGGCCGGACGCTGACGGGGTTGAGTAATTTGCCGATGCGATCAATGTCCGACGCGAGGTCGTCGATACCCTCCTGGCTGATCGAAAAACGGGGTTGAAATCGTCCGGGATAAAGCAGGGAAATATCCACTTGATAATCGTGCGATTCTCCAGAAGCGTGTCCATCGACGGCGACGTTGTCCGGATGGGTGGCGCTTTCCTCGACGTCTTTACTTGCTCCGGATGTTGAAGTAGGCAGCATCGCTTCAACAGGCGACTCTGCCGGCATCTGTACCACATCTCCCGTCTCCTGCATCACCCGTTCACTCAGCGGCGGCATTGATCCGGCAGGCGGTATGGGATGGATGACGCCCATTCTGCGGAAAGGTTGTTTGGCCATTACTCACCCCCTCTTTGTGCCCGCTGGTTTTCCATAATATTTTTAATGAGGCCCAGCATCTCATCGGAAATAGCCTGTAAATCCGGTATGGCCACTTTGGATCCGGGGTACGCCAGCGAAATTGGTATTTCACGCTCGATGCTCGACCGCTTGAACTCCTCCGATTCACGAATCATGCCGGTGCTTAGTATCTTGCCGTAATGCTCCTTCAGTCGGTCCATGACTTTCGTCACGCGCCTCCTGTTATCCCGGTAGAAAGTCGGGACAGCGACGACGGACGGCGAGCGACCAACCTGTTCCCGCATGTTGATAAGCCGCCCACCGAGAATGCTTAACCCCTTGAAGGACAGCGCGTCGAGAGCTACCGGCGAGATGCATAGATCGCTGGCCAGCAAGGTGGTATTGGTGAGCATGCTGGTACTTGGGGGCGCGTCAAAGAGGATAATGTCATACCCGCTGAGATCCAGTTGTGGCACGGGCTTGGTCAACCCGCGCTGCAGCAACCTGAGAACCTGAAAATCACGAACCTGCGCGTTGAGCAGAGCATCCTCCAGATTGGCCAGAGTCACATCGGCGGGAATGAGGTGTGGACCGTTCTCGCCATACGGTTTCTTGATGACTTCCAACAATGGAACAGGGGCTGGGAGTATGGGAGGTATGGTGAACAGCGATCCAAAATTATATTCGACCAGGTGAGGGCTATAAACTGGACTTTCAGGATCGCGCTCTAGTTCTGGGTCATACCCCATCATCTGCGTGAGGTTGCCTTGGGTGTCTAGATCGATGGCGAGTACCCGCAGTCCACGGAATGCCCATTGCACAGCAAGTTCGGCAGCCAGGGTCGTTTTTCCGACCCCACCCTTGGCGGAATAGACGACGACCGTCGCCGTGGGCGTATCCCAGGTAAGCAGCCCACGGCGCCGCCTGAAATCGGCAATATCGAAAATGTTATCGGTGGTGAACAGGCGAGGCTTCCGTCCGGTATCGCCGCGCTCCAGTTCGAGCCCCATGAGCGCTATAGTATCGCGGACGACATGGTCGTTAACTCTCAGCATCTTGGCGACGCTGCCGATCATGTACTTCGGCTGTTCGATCAGTTCAAAAAAATGATCTTCGTCGTCTGTCCGCCAACCGCCTTTCGCGCCACCCAGCCCTGTCTCGTTCGTCATCCCGTTGTCCTCTTAGGGAGGTTTTCTGGATAGTAGAAGGGTTTCAGGATGGGTGTCAATAGATTTGTGTCGGTTATTTGAATATTAAAAGAAATGCCATGACACCACGAAAGACCGAAGAAACTGGTGCTGACATTACCAAGCTGACTAAATCACATGCTTTGTGTTAAGTCTAGGATGTAGCTCTAACTATAAATAATATAACTTATTTTTTTTCAATGCTCATGTTGATTCTAACTTTTTGGGCGTCGTCGTGACGCTTGTCGTCTTCCTCGTGGGTGTAGAGTGCGGTGGTCCTCGGATCACTATGCCTGGCATCTTTCTGCACGTAACGCGGATCCATGCCGGCGTCCACTTTAGCGGTGATGGCCGTGTGCCGACCCCAGTGCGCGGAGGCCTTGCGAAGTTTGTCCGCCTTGATGGCACTATCCGGTTCCAGAATGACCGCCGCAGACCAGAAGATCTTTTTCAACAACTGGTTCATGCGTCGGGCCGTCATTGATGATCGGTCCAAAGCCGAGAGTAAGGGGGTGCGATCATCCGGCAACGGCGCTGCCGATAATCCGAGATATTTGCGGTACCGCGCCAGAGCTTCGACCATATCGTCTGGTACGGCAACCCGCGCATACTTGCCGCCCTTGCCGAGAACATACCACCACCAACGTCCGCGCTGTTCCCGGAAGTCGCCCATCACGCCATGTTCCAGTTCGCTGGCCCGGGGGCCCAACAGGTAGAGCAGGGAGAGGATAAATCGCATCCGCTCGTAATGGGCTTGACCTTTGATAGTGCTCCTGGGAATACCTTCCAGAGCCTCCAACACGGCATTCCACATCTGCGGATCGATGAAACGCTCCACGGTCAGCGGGGCAGGGCGCCCGGAGAGCATTTTCTTGTGTTTCATGCGCATCAGGGCGAGGGGGTTTGCAGGCAGGTGACCGGTGGCCACCAAATAGTCCATCATGGAACCGATAGATGCGAGCGCGGTGGATATGGCGGCCGGGCTCAGTGGGCCTACGAAAGGGCGCCATTCCGCTGAATCGCGGCGGCGCTTGGGACCGCACCACCGGTCAGCCGGGGCAGGGGAGGCCAGGAAGGCTAGATAGCGATCAAAATCTTCACGCCCGAGATCGGCGAGAGTTTTGTCCTGATCCTGTGCCCAAAGCAAAAGGCGCTCACATTCACGCGCGTAGTTGCGCAGCGTATTGGGGGATTCTTTGTACTCGTTGAGGAAGGTGAGGATCGCCGCGAGATCATCCTGCCCAACTTCTCCGGTGGAAAGAGTGGTACCTAATTCAAACGCATTAAGGTCAATGATAGGGCGGATATGGGGGCGAACTACCATAGTGGATGCCGTTTTCTACGCCGTGCCGCTGGCGGATTCTCGTTGGCGATGTAGCGAATGATATTCGCCAGGTCATCGCGGGCCGAGGCTCGCCAGATAATGGGTAACAACTCAGAATTTCCTTTGAGCGGAGGTTTCCGCCTCCGCGATGATCGCGTCCATTTCGGCCATCACCTCATCATGCGGAATACTGGGTCGCTTATCAGCCAAGCTCAACGCAACCTTTGTACGCAGCCACGCAGTATAGCTAGCCTCCTGATCTGAGGTCTCAAACTCGGAGATGATAGAAGGTAAAACGGCATTCATTCTGGGCGCTCCTCTGGTATCGATCATCGGTGAGGGTTTAAAACGCCATGCGGCCCCAATGTCTATATTAGGCGGTTTTCGCTCTTGCAGGAAGCGTATCGAAATTTTGTGCGCCATCTAGCGAAGAGTGTCGATGTAGCTGGCTTGGTTGTTGACCAAAATGTTCAGAAAAATGACCGGATAGCGCCAGCCGGCTTGCTGGATCAGGGAGAGACAACCGCATTCAGGTTGCGCTATGCGACATATAATGATGCTTTACGCGAAACGACCGCTTACCCCCCCACCTACAATGCCTTCAGGATCTTTATTGTCCGTGCTCGACACCGCCGAGCGAACAGGCAAACGCAACCTGCGGAGTGAGACTTGCCAGACACCGTCTGGCAAATTGCCTCGACGGGCCTCGCCAGAAAGAATGCCTGCATCTCTTGGAGGTTTGCCGACTAAAAATACCCCATCGGCTGACGTGAAAGAACATCAGGATTTTTAGACGCCGCCTGCCTGTCGCACCGTTCGCGCAACACTGGGCTGGCGTGAAAGACCACGACACGGCGGGCGGAAATCTCAAGAGGTGCCCCCGTTTTTGGATTGCGCCCGGGGCGCGGCCGCTTCTCACGAAGAGTGAAATTACCGAAACCGGAAAGCTTTACTTCGCCGCATGTGGTTAATGTGGCGCGAATGGTGTCGAATAAGGCTTCGACCAGCGTCTTGCTGTCTCTGCCGGTTAGTCCTGCGGAGTCCGCCAGGTGGTCCGCGAGCTTTTGTTTCGTGATGGTCATTAAGGTGTTCTTTCAGCCAATGGCGCGGTTCTGGGGAGAAAGGAGCATGATAATCTGATCCATCTTGTCGGACTGGCGCTCCATCTTATCCTCAATCCGGTCCATCCGTACGTTTAGGCTTGCGTCAAGGCGGTCAATCCGTGTGTTGGAATCAGATTTGACAGCCTCTAGTTTGGTTTCAATCCGATCCATACGTCCATCCATGCGCGATTCCAAACGCGCCATGGCTTCTGTGACCTCGCGTCGCTGTGCCAATATCTGGGCGGCCTGTTCGCTCAATCGCTCACTCATCTGACCTTGCACACCGCGAACCTCTGCAATCTGCGCCTTGATCGCGTCAAGTTCAGGAACAAGGAAAGCCTGTATGGCCTGTTTAACGTCTTCGGCTACGGTCATGAATCCCTCCGGTCAAGGTTATAGTATAAGGCGGGTCGGAAGACAGGCGAAAGAGGCTAATAATTTCTGATTATGGTTATTATCAGAAACGACATAATGGGCCGGGGAAGGGCGACATTGTCTCGTAATCTCAGATCCTTTTAGATTCTGCCTCTTGTGCCATGATCATGGCATCATCAGATTTGAGATCAGCACCATGCGATGGATTGAACGCTCCGTACCCAATGATTCACTCAACGCCATCACAGCGGCGGGCATTCATCCGGTGCTTGCCCGGTTGTATGCTGCCCGAGGCATGCAATCCGCCGAAGATATGGATCTGTCTATATCCGCCATGGCAAAACCCGCAAGCATGCTTGGCTTGGCAGACGCCGCTGCTCTACTGGGCTCTGCGATAACAAACAGTCAACCTATTGTAATAGTTGGGGACTTCGACTGTGACGGCGCCACGTCAACGGCCCTGCTGGTGGATTTCATCCATAAAATGGGCGGACTGGCCACCTACATCATCCCTGATCGAGTCACTCAAGGTTACGGGCTCTCCCCGGCTATTTCAGATATCGCCGCCAAGGCCGGGGCCCAACTCCTGATTACCGTGGACAACGGCATTTCCGCCATTGCTGGCGTTGAAACCGCACGACAGCATGGAATGGACGTCATTGTCACCGACCATCACCTCCCGGGTGATGAACTGCCACGCGCCAACATGATCGTTAACCCTAATCAGCCCGGCTGCACCTTCCCATACCGAAGCACTTGCGGTGTCGGCGTGGCCTTTTACCTCGCTGGTCAAACCTGGCGCTGGCTCGTCCAGCAGGGACACGTACCAGCCAAACCGTCGATCATGCCGGAGTACCTGGATCTGGTGGCGTTGGGCACTGTCGCTGACGTGGTTCCACTGGAACACAACAACCGTATCCTGATTCATGCGGGGCTACGTCGTATCGCCGCAGGCTTGGCGCGCCCTGGCATTCAAGCCCTCATGGAAGTCGCCGGAGTCAACGCCCAAACCATCAAGGAACAAGCACTGGGGTTTTCTTTGGGACCTCGATGCAATGCGGCCGGACGTTTGGACAATATGCGCAGGGGGGTTGACCTCCTGCTGTCACGTGACACCGATGAATGTTTGGCCATCGCCAAGGAACTTGATCAACTGAATCGTGATCGCCGAGTCATTGAGAACACCATGCTGGAATCCGCGATTCTGGCCTTTGAACGCCTGGATCCAGACACCGATCATTCACATGAGAAAGGAATTTGCCTGCTTGACCATGAAGGTCACGAGGGCGTCGTCGGGCTGGTGGCCAGCCGTTTGCGCGAGCGCCACCAAAAACCCGCCATTGTTTTTGCCCCCGGGGGCGATGCCAATATATTGAAAGGCTCCGCAAGATCGGTCGACGGCGTGCATATTCGAGATCTGATCGCGCACGTTCACGCTACACATCCAGGTTTGATCAGGGCGTTCGGCGGCCATGCCATGGCGGCTGGCCTGTCCATTGAATCAGCAAACTTCGGTAAATTCCAGAAAGCCTTCCTGAGCGAGTGCTTCGCTACGGTGCCGGATGAAGCCCTGCAGGAAACCATTATTACCGACGGAATTCTAGACCCACTAGACATTCATCTCGACGTCGCCGAATTACTCGAGTCTGGCGGGCCGTGGGGACAGGGTTTTCCCCCGCCGCTGTTTCACGGGACTTTCACTGTGGTGGAATCCAAGCGCATCGGACAGGAGGATAGGACGTTGCGCTTGCGGTTGCGTGACGGAAACAATATTTTCGAAGCAATCAGGTTTCGCCAGGACGATAGCAAGGATCCCGTTATCGGAGATGCCTGCCACATCGCCTATACGCTCGATGTGAACAGCTATAGAGGAAAGCACTCTGCGCAACTGAAGGTGCGGGCCTTCCTCTAACCGGATATCCAAGCTGTCTGCGCATTGGTTTCCCACTCCGACATACTTGCTTGTTGCTCATGAGATGGGAGAAATGCTATGTTTGTGCAGGTTGTCTTGGTTATTGGCGCTTTGCTGGTTATGTCAAAAATATTGATTGCGTTGCATTTAAACAAGGTTTTTGCTCAAATGTGGGGTAGTCCACTCACGATTCACCCATCGGATCCGCAGGAACAGGAAATAGTTCGCCTCTCCTTGTCGTACTTTAAGGAAGTGGTTCTAATGTCGAACTCCAGGACCAGGATTGTCTGGGTTAGATTTGCCCTTTATCTGGCGTGGTATCTTTCCGTATTGCTCGTATCTTTTGACGTTTTTGTCGTGATAGAAATTCTCCACATGGACAACCTTCCAGAGAAAGCGGTTGCTTTTTTGGGCGCAATACTCTTTCTTGTTTTCAGTCTTTTGTTTTTAACTGCTTCCTTGATAGAAATTAGTTTGCCTGGCGTAGAAAGACAGTTAGCAAAAAGGGAACGCAAATGGATGGCTACCCACAATATTGCTGAAGCATCTTTAAAAACATTCCAGCGCACGGCCAGGAAAATATACAATTTCAAGGAAGAGCCACATTGCTCTCTGCTCTGCTGGCTTTTCCCCTTGGCGTTCTGGCAATGGGTAATCTACAGTTTCTCATTTTTGGCCCTAACAGTACTGGATTTCTTGGCGATAACAAAAGTCGTTGATGTTCCAAATGTAATGTTGCCGGCTCTCATGCTGCTTTTACTGTTATTGATTGGCGGGTTGCCTGGCCTGCTATATCACCTCATGCGAGTGGCCCGCTGGGACGGAATTTCCGCTGGGATGGTGTCCATCCTATTTTGTTGTTTTTGGACGCGTATTTCCTAATCGCAGCTTAAGATTGGACGCTTCCATCCCTGCAACGTATTCTGTTCTGGCGGCAGAACATTGGGCCGATTAAAAGTCAATCACCAAGGCAAGAATGCCGAAGTAATTGACGGCAATAATGTATATCTGAAAAATTCAAAGAACCTATTTCTTGCTTTCGTTGGCAATTTTAATTGAAAAGATCTTTTATTACTGGAGCGTAGGCGACAACCTCTTCAGTTGTAGAATTTAAGCAAGATGCCACGGTATCAGAGGATATTCTCCCTTGTTCCATAGCATCAATCAAGGCGCGAGAAAACCTACCCCTGCGAGAAATTGGCGTATTTTTAAGAGGAAAATAATCCGTGGTATAGCTTTCCCTGGCGACCCAATCGTCTGTAGGTTGGCTGTCAATATTGTGCATTTCGGATCGATCAAATGTGCCACCTATTGAATTTGCCGCTTGCCAATATGCAGATGTGAAACTGATTCCATATCTGTTCATGACATTTTGTATTGTTAATGAAGATGATCCGCAGTCAACAAAGAGCTTCATAATGGCAGACTGAGGCGCTAAAAATTCCGCAGCAAATGCATTGGCCCTAATTTCTACAACGTCCCTACTGCTGCTTACTCCTAAAAACGGATCTTTGTCTAGATCGCCAAAGTTGTCTACACGCAACTGATTCAGTCTTTCCGTTGGGTCCCATAATAGGTGACATAATTCATGAGCCAAAGTGTTCCTTCTGACCCATACATTTGAATTGGCTCCACACAAGTTCAGCACAATTCCACGCGACCTACCGCCATTGGCAATAGTTGCTCCAGCGAAGCTGCCAGGTAGGTCAGCCTGTATCACAGGAATGGATAATGTATGCTCAACTAACTCTTTCATATTTGCTATTGGGTCATGCGGCCCTATTCCCAATAATTCACGAGTTAAATGCGCCAAATGCAATCCTTGCCGCCACGCGGGATAAGCATAGTTGCCGTTAGGTACAAATCCATTTTTTCTTGGGCCAATTATTGGGGATTCTAAATCGGCTCGCATAAGGTCTAACTGACGCTTAATGACCCATGCAGCTTCGCTAAGGCCCAACACCAAGGATGATGACATATTGGTTGGCGCTTCATTTTGACTGCCGAGCAATGTCCTTAACCGCACACCAAGATACTGGTCCGCACCAGAATTTTGCTGTAACCCTAATTGGTCTTCATTCAAGGAAAGAAGTCGAGCGATTTCCTCCAGGTGACGTATGGGAATAGTCTTCTTGTTGGATTCCAAGCTGCGAATACTCTCGATATCTAATTTAATGCTGCTCGCAACTTTTGCATCAGACAAACCGAGTTCTATCCTTCTTTCTTTAATGGTCTTCCCTGGTTCGTCTCGATATATTACTGTGGCTACTACATCGTCATCAGCTAACCCGGCAAGAATATCCCAGCCGAAAATATTTAATGCTTCTATGGCAGACAATCTCCTACCTTTGGCTCTTGGATTGTCAAAGGCGAGCTGTATTTGGCTGCGAACGAAGACTTTTATAGATGTGGAAGCCCGTTCCTCTGGCGTTTCACCGCGACTGTCCTCGCCAAAAACTTTATCATATACGGCACCTTGAGATTTAAAATTAATTTTATCTAAACCCATTGTGGTTCTCCAATAAGGATTTTCGCAGGAAATCCGGTGTCATCGTCAAATCCAATACTTGCGACAATGTATCCTTCATTCTTAAAAGACAGGACTGCGTCCATCAGTTGGGTCTCAGTGTCTGGCCCATAACGGCCTGACGCCCCGCCAATTAATACTTTTAAATTATCGATAAACCATAACTCACCACCACTATGAGCAGGATTACCGCCAGTTAAGTTTGTATGTTTTACACATCTGGATTCTAAAGTTTGACCGATTCTGGCATCTTCTTCTATGTATGGCACGCTTGTCGGAGAGATTACCCACAAATATACACAACCGCGTTCATAGGCGGCGCTGGGAACTAAACTTTTAGTAGCAGACGCGCCCGAACAATTATCAAAATTAAAAACCCCATCATTTACTGTAAGCTGTTTCACCTCATCCTGATTCTTTATTCTATCAGCCCTTGGCTGCTGAGCTGGGTATACCGCTCTAAATGTTGCGAAGTCCATTTTAATTCTCTCGCCTAACACTATGAAAACGAATACAATCAATGTATTGATATTGCAACTGTAGATCTGGGAGGCATTGATGTCAAGCGCGATGCTTCCAAGCCGGTCACGCGCGTTGTCACGTGACAACCAGGGAGACGGTCAATGCCTCCCAAAGTACATTGTCACATCCCCCACTTCCACTCACCACATAGTGCCTATTCCTTTTGGGAGGCGGCACCACATGAGAAAAGCATCACCCAGCACAACAACGTCAACCACCGTCAACTGTATGAGTATCCCACGCCGGGATCGCGGATTTTGGTCCAGAACGTGGCTCACAGTACGGCTCCGCTTCAGCGAAAAGTTCTTACCCAGCGATCATCACGACAAAATTGCTTCGGCCCGTAAAACTTTGCGTTCACTGGCCAGTCACGCCGCACACACAGACACCACCAGCCGACAAAGTTTTTACTACGCGCTACGCAGCATGGATCCCTTGGTTTTCGAAGAATTCATCCTCGAATCATTCCATCGCATGGGTTACCCCATTCGACGTAACCGGCGGTACAGTGGAGACGGGGGAATAGACGGTCACGTACACTATGAGGGCCGTTGGCGTCCGATCCAGTGCAAACGTTACCGGGACACGATCAACCCTGCGCATGTTGAGGACTTTGACGCCGTACTCCAGGCTCGACGCGTAGATTTCGGGCTCTTTGTACATACCGGTAGAACGGGACAGAAATCGCGGATTGGCGCCCAGCACAGTGGGAGGGTCCGGTTTATCTCCGGCGAAACCCTCTGTGCCCTTATTGCAGGCAACGGCAGCGGTCACGTTACAAAACCATGATGTGTCACGTGACAACAACCCTGTTTTTTCGTGAGGTGAACCGATGGACAAAATCGCCCCGCACTCTATCATTAATCTCTTGGACACCCGGACCAGTTTCGCGGGCAACCAAACTCCATCTTGCAGTAGAGCACCCGGTTATTTGATAGCCATAACCATGAGGAGACCATTGTGCACCAACCCACGTCACCAAAACCGCGTTCGCCACACACATCTTCACTAGAAGACCGACTCACCATGGGAAAAATCTTTCAGACAGATTTCGATGCACTCTGGAAACAGTATGCTCACCTCATCCGCAGTAAGGCACGCCCACAACTGCTCGCAGGCCTTCTTTCAGAAGAAGACTTACATCAGGACTCATGGATTGTCTGGGAAGATTGCCGCCAGAAATGGGATCCGGAACGGTCGGCTTTTGCTACATTCTTTATTAATCAGTTTGAAAACACATTGCGCAACAACTGGCGAAACGAACGCCGCGATCACCAGAATAAAAACACGACCGATGAAGACTTTGAATCATTCCAGGACCGCAAGGCATATCTTGCCGGGTCATTGGGATCACACCCCCCCTATGATGAACACCTTCCAAAACCAATTTTCGAGACAGACATTGCCGCAACGCTGGATATGCTTCGTTCCATGCCGATTTATCAGAAACCAACCTACCGTGCCGCAATCAACCTCATGAACGAATATCTGAATGAGGATGGTCAACTGTGTAGTCATTTCTCGACGCAGCTCGCCCAGAAATTACAGATAACCCCCCGCCGTTCCCGTCAGATCGTTGACGAAATCGGCACGCACCTCCGGAGATCATGCATGCATCGTGATAATCAGTTGCTTGCCAAAAACACGCTCGAACCAATTGCCCTTTCCTTCCGGCCACTATCCGAATTTGTACTGTTAGACACGCCAATCCCGGCCCTCGTACGCGCCATGGCACGCATGATCCACAGCTACCAGCGCTGTCTTCGCCCTGTACTTATTGATCAGTTCGGACGGGTACTCGAGATGGACGGCGCTGTCACCATCGAAGCCGCCAAATCGCTCAACATGGTCGCTGTTCCCGTGGTTATTATCCCCATCCCAGACGCCACAGCTGAATCCGATGACCCAGCTTTTTGTGCCATGTTGAGACAACTCCGATCCTTCCATGTGGCATGTGGACGTGTTAGCAAATTCAGGAAGCTGCCCCATCACCAACGCGCCGCGTTAGTTTCCAACGAAAGTATTCTCCATCTGCATCCGTGACTATTTCCACCCGAAATACATTCTCCTGGAGGAATTACCAACAGGAGAATGTTTGATCCCAAAGCACCAACCGGGTCCGATTCATATCGACCGCTTCGAACGGTTTCTCTAAATAAGTGACGCCGTAACCATTGCCGAAGCCCGGGCACTTAACATGCCTGCCCCTTTTGTCAAGATTGCGCCACGGCCCAATGCGACCGACGATGCCGACGACCACGCTTATGCTTGGGTAGAGCCTTCACCGCACAAGAAGATATTCGTTTCCCCCACGGCTCGACGCAAAAGCTCATGCGACGATTTATCCAATTGATTGCCGTTCTGGTTTCTCATGATCTCATAGTCAGCTACAGCTCGGGATATTCTCTCCGGGCTGAACCACATTTATAACTTGGCTTGGAGGACAACGTATGCTCATGATGGTTCTGGCTGATTTTTTCATTGTTTTGTTGCCTGGGATTTTCCTTTCTGGCGCTCCACTTATTCCTGGCGCGGTTTCCGCAGCCCTCATGTATTATGCGAACACCAGCCCAGGTTCTGGTGTGCCGCCGCCCTTGGCAGCAGGGGAAGCTTTTGTTACATTCATAGTGCTCGCGCCGGGCTTGCTAGTATGGATGGAAATTTTGGGAGCTTTATGGTCCGGGTTAACATCCATCATTCTTTCCCTAGGACGGCGCGCCAACGAATCGTTGCGTAAGGCACTCGGCAATCTAACCGCCGCGCAGTTTAGCATCATGGAGATCGCAAGGGCCTATTATCTGCGGGTCTATGGCGGTTTTCGCATGTCGTCCACCTTCCACATCCTGCGCATGCTCACCGGGTTTTGTGGCGTTGGGATGATTCTCGCCTGGTGTGCCGCCAATGCCGTAGCAGGATGGACACATCCAGCCGCTTATCTTTCAAGGAAAAGCATACCCTATGCACCGATGCTCTCTATGGGGGTTACGCTCATCCTGATCGTGCTTTGCCTCTTTGCCTACGCCGACGCTTATCTTCCCTCCGGTAACCGCGCAAAATGGCTTGTGCGCATAACAGAACCGTTGTTTCACGGTGACAAGGCCGCATTTCTACAGTCCTGCCGTGAACACTTTGGCTGGGAGCCACGTTTAAGTTATTGGGTCATGCCGACGTTTCTTGGATGGGTTGGCATATTGGGTTACTGCACGGTGATGCTTATTTCAGTGGCTATAACGGCATCAGGATCACTAGGGATAGTATGGGCACACACGCAGATCGGTGCGTTTGCACAAATAGTTCGTATCGGGGCGTTAGCACTTGTTGCACTTTCCGCAACGGAGCTGTTGGTCTCCCTGCTTTGCTTCCACCCATTCTGGTCCATCTCCAAACGACGCGGCAATCGGTACTTCCCGCTACAGATCATGATGCGGGATCTTGATCTGGCAACTCGAGGTCGTTAAGTCGAGGGTTGCCAACCGATTTCACCGCCCTGGAACAGCAAAGCTTGTAATCTGCAAATATTTCCGCCTGAATCACAATCTCCTGATGGACTTCCAACAGGAGATTTTTTGTGCCCGATACAGCTCGACCCATTGACGATTTTGCACAGCGCCTTGCCGAAGGCTACGAGTCTCCGGAACAGTTGACCAAACTGGCCACAATCGCTGTACAGTCCTTGCCACCACAACAATTCCTCCAACAATTCCTGGAAATGTTCTATCCCCGCATTCTGCATTCCACAGGACTGCGCGGCGTGGTTTGCGTGCCTGTGGTTCACAACCCGCAAGGACGTGATCAGGTTGTTCCCCCTTTTTGGATCAGTTCTACCGCCCATTTTACCCAGGAGCAACTCGTGGACGCAGCCATTTCCGCCCTGCGCACAGTGCAGCGGTCACAACGCAGAGGGGAAAAAACTGGATGAACGGTATTCAAAAAATCACACAGGGATGGCAACAGACGCCACCTAAAAAAAAGGTGGCTGTGCTCGTCGCCGTGATTGCCGTATTGGGAATTTCTGGCCTTTACCTGGCATCGTCAAACGAATCTACCGCGCCACTCGTAGCCATGCACACACCACGGGCTCCTACGGGTAAATCGCCACACCCTGTGAACAAACCAATTCCGCCCCTTTCCCCCTCTACACTTGTGGCTGGCAAACCTGCGGCGATGGCGTTAACGCCCCCCACCGGCCTGGTGCCCACACTCGTGCCACCGCCCACCAAGCCGGCCAGCACAAAACCTCTTGCCTCTGGCGCGAAGAACAACACACACGCCATGGATCTCGTGCAAACCGCGAGCAATGGGACGGCCATGGCTGTGTCCACCTTCCCTGGCCCATCAGGAATCACCGGAGTTGTTTACAAAGTTAGCGGGAATATGGGCCCCACGTATGGAGTTGCCTGGGTACTGAATCACCAACAACTCGTATTATTGGGACAAATTGTCAACCGGCACGGCAAAACCATTTCCGGCCCGAGCGGATTTGTTATTTCTGCAAACGCACGTCCGTTGGTGGCTACCACGCCAACAGCTAGCACACTCCCCGCTTCAACAGCCCCTGTATCGGCACATACCGCGGCCATGGTGTCCGCGCTGGACGTGCAAAATAGTTTTACGGAGGGACACGGTGGCCCAATTGTAACGGTCTATTTCGACCCAGACAGCGCAAAAGCCATGACGTTTTACCAGTCCGTCATGCCGCTCGTGAACGCCGGTGGGATCACCATCCGCTGGGCACCAGTTGCCATGAATGGGGTTGCGTCGCTCGAACGTGCTGAGTACATCCTGTCAGCGCCTAATCCTGCGGTTGCCATGAGAATAAACTTTGCGCAATACAGCTTAAAACAACACCACGGCGGCTCTCCTCTCGATAGAAATATGACCATGATGGAGGAGATCGACGCCAACACCGACGTCCTGGCGCGCCTCCAGAAACCAGTACCACTAGCGGTTTTCTATTGTGACCAAAAAACAGCCATGCCGGCAGCAATTTGGGGGGCTGCGACAGCCCAAACAATACAACCACTTTTGCCAACAATGGGAGCGAATTGCCCATGAAACACTTCGAGGAAATCTTCTTCTTTGTCGTTTTAGGTTGGTTCATATGGGTCATTATGGGCCCAAACGGTGACGTGCGAATCGACAGAACATGTACGCCAGTCGCATGGATGGGCGATGGTGTTACGTCCATTGCAAGGGCTATGGGTACTGACTATGGGAAGAACACGCGTATCGCATCAGAAAATATCGACTATCGCTGCAAAATGACCGTTTGGGATTTCTTCTACCGATCAGAATGGCAAAAAACGCATCCTGGTCAAAAAATAAACACCCCACGCGCTGTTCATCCGAGTCAGAATTAATGCGGAGAATTATCCTATGCCTCGTTGTCTCCTTTATCGCCGGACTGGTCTTTTATTCCACCGCGCACTTTCAGGCGTTTATTCATCCTTGCCACGGCTTTATGCCAAAAGATCCGCAGAGGATGGTAATCTCCTGGCAAGCGGAGCACCCCATCGCCACCGGATTCTTGTCGGCGCTTTCCTTCGGCGCATGGCCGTCAGGCGGCTATTTCGCGGTCCCCTCTCTTTGTACGTCAGGGGATTATGGTCACGGCATCCCGGAACACTGGTACAGCCTGATTGCAGCAAACGCCTTCTCCACGTTCCAGTGGACCAGAGCGATAACCGGGGCGGTGCTCTTTTATTTCGTCTCATGCTGGGTTTCACGCCGCTGGCGACAGTGGCGGCGCTTTCGGGCTGCGCGAATTTCGTCGGCTCACCACCAGTAATGCCAAGAACCGTTCAGAGCTTCACCAAAATACAACCACAACCACAACTGGGGCAGGTGTTCTTTATGCCGGCTTCTCCAGTGACACGAGTACGCGACGCATGGATACCAGCCATCATCCTGTCAAATACACACGCGCACAGTTCACAATTGCAAAAAACCAATTCACTACCAGCATTGGTTAAGGTGACCAGCATCTCGCCACATTCATCCGCAAATGCCCCCCAAAAAACGTTTCCTCTGCGCATGAGTCACGTGACACATGTTACGTCTAATCCATGGCACTGCCGAAAAACCATCGTGCCTTGTGCGGTGGGTAAAGCTCAGGGATCGGATTGGTGGCGCTGCTCCAGGCACGCCGTTTCCACCAGCACGTTTCAACCCACCGAAAAGCTAACCGCGCGCGCGCTTACCGGCATTTCAACTGCACGCTTCCTGCCACCGCATAGTGCCACAGGGGGAAAGCCATGAAATATGTTTCTATGCCACGTTATGTAGATAGCCAGCCCAAGATGTTCTTTTGGGACCTGGACGAATTTATTGTGTTCACGTTCGCAATTATCGGCGGGATCATAATGCGAGAACTGGTAGCGTCCGTCGTCATGGGTTTGATTGTGGTGAAATTCTTCGGTATCTGGAAATCGCGACGCCTGGATGGAGCATTAATGCATCTGGCCTATAGACATTTAAACACCCCGATGAACAGGATTTTTGATAACGGTGCGATCAAGGAGATCATTCAATGAGATGGGGGCTATTTAAAAACCACTGGGACAGCACCAAGCGGGCCAACGTTTATTTGTTGGCCGCGGTAGCCTTGCTCTCGGTTTCCAATGTCATGATCTCCGCCCGCCTCGCCACCCTCCACGAACGGGTTGTATTGACACCACCACGGTTCACCAAACAGCTGGAGGTTGGGTACGATTCGGCCAATGCGGAATTCTATAAGGCATGGGCACTGTATGCCGCCGAACTGGTCGGTAATCTCACTCCAGCGAACGCCTCGTTCGTAACCCATGGAATCGGCATGCTGGTTTCTCCAAAAGTATACCCAAATATCAAAAACGCGATCCTTATCGAACGTGCTCAAGAAGTGCAATACCACGTCGTGACCAGTTTCGAAGCTCGACAAGCTATTTGGCAACCTGCAACCAGCACGGTGTTTGTCACGGGATGGCAACATCAAATTACCCCATCAGGAACATACACAGCCAGCAACGTGGAAACCTATCAGATCAACCTCCACGTTGTCGAAGGACAGCCTGTCATTACCGGCTTTCAACTTTATTCTGGCGTTCCACATACCCTGGCGTGGATGCAAAACCACGCCAAGCAATTGGCAACACCCATCGCCAAACAACCCGACGGAGCACAATAAATGTCCAGAAAAGCACTTCTCACCGCTCTCCTGCTGGCACTCTCCAGTCCGGCATGGGCCAATGTTTTCAGCCAAAACGCGCAGTCCAATATGGGTGGGTTTACTCCACCGCCACAGGCGCCCAACACCCCGCCCATGAATAGCCCCATGACGCCTCCGCCCGCCCAGCCGGCACCGTTTCCTTCTTCGGTGCCCGGGCAGGATGCTACGGGGTTTGTTCCAGTTCCGCAGAATCCCGCCTCAACCCAAAAGACGGGCACAGCACCGCTGTTTCCAGGCGCGAAAGGCAGACTGTATAGACCAGCGCCAACACCAGCCGATATGTTGCATGCACCGGTTCCCAGTACCACCGGTCCGGGCAACGTGCTGTCTATTACGGGTACCAGAACACTTTCCAACAGCCCCATGCCCCCCCCACTCCCAGCGGAGGCGCGCGCTCACAATATGGCGGCATCCAACGCACTATCGAACCCTGCCACGGTGGCACCAAGTAACCCAGCCTCACTAGGGTTTGCCGACGTCAAGGGATCTCACGTTATTCAGGACGGAACAGACAATATTGTGGTTGGCAATAATCCGCTCGCCAATATCGCCATCACCGTTTCAGGGTATGCGCCGAATGAAATTTTGACGCCGTTTCATCATCCGCGCCTCATCTACTCTGAAGCCGGATTTATCACGTTCATTGCTTTGGGCGATAAAGCCATCATTTCGGTGGTCCCGAGCCATCCGGTGGGTGCCATATTGACGGGGTTGCAACCAGGAGACCCAACAATCAACCTGACATTTGTGCCTAAAAAGACCCCAGGCCGCAATTACCAGCTCACCATCATGCATTGGCATCCAAACCCTGTGGTTACGACCGCCACTCTGACGCAATCCTCACGTGCTGCACACCTGCTATCCATCATGAAAATTGCTGCACAGCAAAAAATTCCTAATGGGTACGCGCGAGAAAGGCAACTTCCACGTGCGCAAAAAGTGAATAATCTGGCGATTCATGCCATAGCGGGGTATGTCGGTGGAAGCCATACCCTGACGGAATTCCAGGTGCGCAATACCAGCGCCAAACCGGTCCTGTTATCGGAAAACGATTTTTATCACCCGGGTGTTGCAGCCATTGCATTTTGGCCCAGCGGCAATATTGCCGGACATGGCAAAACTAGCCTTTTTGTTCTTTCCGATGAAACACATCATCTGAAAGGTACGATTGGCTTTCTGGGTAAGGAGTAACGTATGGCCGGAACAAATTTCAAACAGTGGTGGCGCTCCCGTACTCCGGAGCAAAAGAAGCGGGTCAAAATGGCTGGCTTGCTAATTACGGTACTGCTTATCGCCACAGGCAGCGTACTGGCGACACAAAAAAACCCAGGGCTGAAAATGGCAGAGAAGCGAACCGTTGAAAGTAGCACGGTTTTCAATACGAATCTAAAGAACATGAGCAGCCGTGCACGGCAAGCCCAGATTACACGTATGAACAGCGAAATAACCCGGCTAACCCAGATTGTCGCGGCTCAGAATAACGTCAGTGCGACGCAACTCAGACAAGAGGAATCGCATCTAAGCGCTCAAATGCTTGCGAAAATGCGAATGCACCCTATCAATATAGAGGGCACGAGTGCTAATCCGCAGATGTCTCAGCAGTTAGCGAACCTTCAACAGCAGTTATCTGCTACTGAAGGGGAAATCAGCCAGATGCGTTCGCAGAAGACGGCGACACCGGTACCCCTGGCTGCGCCTTCGGCCCCGAGCGTAGCCGCACCCCTTGTCGTGCTCGACGGTGGCGGGCAACAGGGACCACAAAAGAACGGTGCTCCATCTCCTGGTACGCCAGGATCAGCCGCTTACGGGATAACTCCGCCAGCAGCACCCGCCAAGCTTGCCTCTTTGCAAGTAAGCAAAAAGCTGGGTGGCAATGTGGTCAAGGTAAATAGCAAGAATGCACTCTACCTGCCAGCCGGCACCATTATTACGGGTGTCACGCTGAATGGCGTGGATGCCGCTACCGGAGCCGGATCGAGCAATAATCCGGAAATCGTGGATATCCGCGTCAAGAAAAGCGCCATCCTGCCAAACGGTTACCGTTCCAGCATCAAGAACTGTTCCATCATAGCGTCGGGATATGGCTCCATGGTGACAAAACGGGTGTACTTGCGCACCAATATGCTCTCCTGCGTTGCCGCCAACGGGGGCGTCATTTCTGCGCCGATCAAGGGTTATGTCGTGGGTGGCGACGGTTTGGTAGGCGTGAAAGGGACAGAGATATCCTATCAGGGCACCATCATGCTCAAGAGTTTGCTGGCCGGATTGCTGGCGGGTATCGGCGGCGCCGGACGACCCAACATGGTGAGCCCACTGCAACTAAATCCGGGAATGACGCAACAGTTCCAGATGCCCAGCCCAGCTTACATGGGCTACTCCGCGGCCTCCGGAGGCATCACCACCGCTGCCGGGCAGATATCCAGGTTCTATCTACAACAGGCCCAGGCCATGCAGCCGTCCATTCAAATCAATCCAGGCATCAGCATTTCCATCATTTTCGAGACGGGCACAAAAATTAGCCTGAAAGGGAACACCAAGGAGCAAATCGCCCTTACCAATGCTGCCGTTGCCAAGAACATGAACGGATCCAGTGGGGCTCCTTCTGGCTCCATCGAGGGCAATATGCCACCGCTCCAAATGGCCGGTTATCCCGGAACACAAAGTCCGTATCCCCAGGGGCAATACGCTCAGGGCGGACCGTATGCGCAAGGACCGTATGCGCAAGGCGGGCCCTATGCCTCACCGAATTACCAACAGAACCAATACCCCGCTAACACAGGAGCCTACCCACAATGATGACGTACAAAAAAATCCTTCTCGCCGGGATGGCCATCGCTTTGACGGGGTGCGCCACCACAAACCCCTGCGACGGCAAACACGGCGGCATTTGCACCCCACCTCGTGAGGTCTACGGCGTCACCAATAACCGGGACCAGGTGCATCCAACCAATGAGACGATGGAAGAGCAACGGCGAGCGATTAAATTGCTCCACGAAAAACCGTCCAAACGGGACATCCTTCCAGCCATTTCCCCCGCGTCCATATTGTCCCAGGGAGGGGAGGTTGGACCGCTGACTCAGGAGTATCAGGCACATAAGGGACCGCAACCCCTGTTATCCCAACCGCATGTTCTGCGGGTGTGGATCGCACCGTGGTCCCACAAAGGCAATCTGCACTTTCCGGGTTATGTCTACACCATCGTAAGTCCAGAGCAATGGGTTTTTGCCCCTCACAAAGGCCAAACCCCAATGGCGGCCCCAACAGATTAAGATTTTGCTCGCTTCGGGAGTAAAAGTGCAGACGGACGCCATCCGTTATTTTGACAGAAAGAGAGGTAAATACGTATGAACCTGCAGGTCATGAAGTCCCATCTCCATGCGTTCATGGAAAACCCGCAGCAGCAGACAATCACAGGGATTATGCTGCTCATGTTGGTCGCCATCGGCATGGCCCATGCCGGTACCGGTGGCCAGGCAGCCTTCGGCCAACTTGAGCAGCAGATCATCGGGTGGGCGCAGGGTACCCTGGGCACCATTCTGGCTGTGGTGGCCTTGCTGGTCGGCGCCGGTTTCGCTGTCGCCCGCCAGAGCGTGGTTTTTGTCGTAATCGGTCTGTCCTTCGCCCTCGTCCTGTACTTCGGGCCGCAGGTGATCCAGGGCATCATGATCGCAACCGGCGGTGTTGGCATGGTCCACCCGATGTTGATGGGCTAATCATGCGCATCCACCATCCATTTTTTCCACTCCTGACCCGCGGGGCGGTTGTTTGTGCCGCCCTCGCGGCCCCATTACCAGCTCTGGCGCAAGTGACCTGTAACACGGCCACCAGCCATACCTGTTCGGTAGCGACCACAGCGACCACACCAAGCACATTAATACCGCACGTTCCAGCAGGTCATAAAACCACTACGGTTCATGACCGATATGCGGCTGGCCGCGCGCTCATCGAAAAGTTGTCCAACGGCCAATCCAAGATTCTGCACGCTTTCCCTGCAGCCATGGGGCTTGACGGATTCGCGGTAGAAGTCGGAGGCTCAGGACGCGACGTATTGATGTATACCAGCCAAAACGGCAAATATTTTCTCGTCGGAGGCATTTTTAACGCTGCCGGCCACAATCTTTCCAAACAGTATGCGCAGAAATACCTCCCCGCTGCGTCCATGGCCCCAGCCGTTTCCAAACCGGCAGACCTCCTGCAGTCCATGCGTCACACCACTTGGTTCACGGTCGGTAACCCAGCGGCAAAGAAACATGTATGGATAGTGATGGATCCAAATTGTATTTTCTGCCACAAAACCTGGGAAGCGATGCTGCCATACATAAACAAAGGCGACATCCTGCTGCATGTGACGCTCGTTGGATTTTTGAAGCATTCGAGCCCAACCAAAGCGGCCACGATCCTGATGAATAAAAATCCGGCGCAGGCTCTTCTGCAAAACGAAAAAGCCTTCAACGACGAAACGGAAGAAGGTGCGACCGTCCCCAGTAAGCTCATTCCGAAAACCATCCAGGCGGAAGTAAGTGCCAATAGTGGATGGATGTCCAAGAACGGGCTGGGTGGAACGCCATTTGTGATCTGGAAGGGTGTTCACGGTAAAGTCCATGCGCAGGCCGGCGAGCCACCGGATATGCAGGCTTTTGTTGAATCTGTAGGAGTAGCCAAATGACCAGCAATTCCTATTCAATGCACTTATTGAGGCGATTCGTTCTTGGTGGTGCAATCGCCGCGCTTATGTTCCCCGCCGTTGCTTCAGCGGAGGCCCCGGGTTTGGCGCGGCTCAACCAAATGATGGGTCAGCAAAAGGCCGGAAAAATCACCAAAGTGTTTTCCGCCCAGAATGGCTACACCGGAATTGTCATGGAGCTGCACGGCAGAAAAGCACTGGGTTTTCTGACTCCGGACGGGAAGTACTTCATCAGCGGATTGGTGGAAAACCTGCAAACAGGCCAAAACATCACCCAGATGTACGGCAATAAATATATTGGCAGCACATCTGGCATAGTAGTAGGTATCAAAGCCAACGAAGTTGCTCAAATGGCGGCCAAACTGCCTGCCGCCACCGTGGGCTTGGCCAGCAGCATCAATCAACTCGATGTGGTTTTTGATCCAGCCACCAAACCCGGACAGCAGGCGCTGGTGGCGATGCTTCATGTGGCCCGGCACTTTATCAAGAAAGGCACCATGAAATATATGGACATTCATTTTATTCCTTACGGAAAATATGCCCCCTGGATATTGTCGGCCTCTAATGTTGGCCGTATAGATCGCTTGGGTGATACCGTAAAGCATCAATTCCCGGGTGCCACCACCACCTTTGGCACGAATGATGCGGGGATCGTGGCGCGCATGCTGCCGTCCATAAAGGTAGTAAAACCACCTTTTCTCATTGTCAATATGCCTCAGGCAGGAATGGTAGGTGTATTCGCGATCAACACTCAAGCCTTCAACGCCATAACCAGAGCCGGCGCCACCATTACACATTAATTAAAACAAGGCCACTACATGCTCCATGCTCCAGTTGATATACCGTCCATCTATGCGTCCGCCGCGAAAATAACGGCGAACACACGGTCGATTACCGCAGAAGCCAAGACAGCGCTGAAATCCGGCATCTCCGGGGCCAGCCCTATTCAGGCAGCACTTGCGGTTACCCGTAGTGCAAAATCCATGAAACACGGCTATGACGGCGAGCTTTCCGCCGCCAAACGGACGGACAAGAACTTTTACAAAACCTACAAAACCTATACTCCATTCGAAAAAACGACATCCGGTAAGTACCTGCTACGCACCACGGTAAATGGGGTGCCTGTCATACCGCCAGGCATGAGCGGCAAGTCACTTCAGGAATTCGTTGGCCACGAATCCATGGCCATACAGGAGGCGCACGCAAAAACTCTGGTGTTTATTTCGCTGTCCATGCCGGACGGTGTTCTGCGCCGCATGTTCGCCAACGATGTTGCCGACAAGCCACTCCTGCATAGCACCGTTTTCGTGTTGCGCGGGTGGCAGCCAAAACCGACAGGCCTTCCAGATATGGACGAAAAGCTGATTAAATTGTTCCCGAAGAACAAAGAACAGCCAACCATTGAAGTTGATCCGCTTCTATTTACGAAGCATCAGGTTAATCGCGTGCCAGTCGTTATTCACGAAACCCCAAAAGGGCAATGGGGCGCCGTTGTCGGCGCAGGATATGGGCTCCGCTCGGCGGTCGCCCGCATCGACCACGGCAAGGGGTCTGGCACTAAAGTATTCGGGCAGATATGGAAGATAGCGGAACCCAACCTGATTGATACGATAAAACAAAAAGCGCAGCACTATAACTGGGAAAAACATGAGGAGACCGCTCTGAAGAACAACATGGTCATCATGAGCAAAAAGTTGGCCGTGCATCTTCCTGAAAGCAAAAAACCGCTCAATTACCTGTGGAACCCATCGGTCATTTCGAATCGTACAGTTTCATTCCCAGGCGTCGGAACCCTCGTGAAAAGAGGAGCCATGATAAATCCGTTGCGATACTATCCGACTGTCATCTACCAACATTTTATCATTTTCAACCCGGCTCAGCCGTGGCAGGTAAAGGACGCGCTCGCATGGTCGTCAACCTATTCGGATGTAGTGCTGATGGTGACCCGATTACCCACCACGGAACAGAGCTATAAGTCGCTGGTCACCAAGTTCAATCAGCGCATCCTCGCACTGGGGCCTCTCCTGGCCGCGCGACTCGGTGTCCGGGCCGTGCCAGACCTGATCAGCGTAGATCACTATCGTTTGCGTATTCAGGTCCCCGCTATCCCCCTGTTGGGCACGTCCCCCACCTCGTCCCTGCCAAATCATTCTGCACCGATATCAAGGAGCAACCCATAACATGCGTGCCATCCGCCGGTTTTTCCGCCAAACGGCCGCTATCCTCGCCTTGAGCGGCGCACTCACGGCTACCGGCTTCGCCTCTGGTACGAACTTCACCTGCCCGAACGCCGGCATCTGGAACGAATTAATCGGCGGCGTGTGCTGGGATCAGATGTTCCCGATTCGAATAGCCGGTCAACTGATGGGTGGCGGCAATTCGGGAGACCCGCAAAACGCGAATAAAACGGTCGCGTGTGCCTGCGCACCGACTCGAGCAAACCCGCTTGGCTCAGTGGGATTTACCATTGGATTATGGCAACCATCGCTACTGATTGAGGCGGTGTCCCACCCGTTTTGCTTCCCATCCATGGGAGGTTTGGACATTGGTGGCCAAAACACCGGCGGTATTGGCCTCGCTGGCGGCGTCGGTGATACCGATGCGCCCAGTCAGGGTATCAGTAATACCAAGGCCGGCTATTTCAATGTGCATATTCTTTCCTGGCCGTTACTCTGGATGTTCAATATATTCAACATCCCCAACTGTAACGGCACCGGCTACAACGGTATGAATCTCCTGCTGCAGAGCGAATTCTACCCGACCTGGAATAACGATCTGCTCGCCATGCTGGAATCTCCAGAGGAGGTGCTGTACGCCGGGCCGCTGGGCGCGCTTACCGAAGCCGGAGAGTGCGCCTACCTGAGCCTGGGGGGCGGTAAGCCAATAGACGCTGCCTATTTCTCGGCGGGG
>JAAOMR010000339.1 GCA_018853935.1 Acidithiobacillus ferrivorans | reverse complement strand
TTGGTTTACGGATGGTGGCAAGGAGTCGGTCACAAAGAGCTTCGAGATCGTCCACGCTATTCAGGCCGGGCAGTATCAGCCCGAACTCGTCGCCGCCCATGCGTGCGAGGGTGTCTCCTGCGCGCAACTCACCCTGCAGTCCTTTCACCACGGCCAACAGCAAATCGTCTCCGGCCGGGTGCCCTAGTCGATCGTTGACCTGCTTGAATCCGTCAAGATCGAGGATGGCCACACCAAGGAATTGCTCGTTCCGTATCGTTTGCGCACGCGCGTTTTCCAGGCGGTCCAAAAAGAGTGTGCGATTCGGTAAGCCCGTCATAGGATCGCGTAGCGACTGGTTACGCAGCAGGAGCACCATCTCGCCGAGATGAGCGAACGCATAAAAATAATCTGACCCGACCCGACGAAAGTATCCTTTTTCGTGAGCGCCGATCAGGATCGCGCCACGCAGATCCTCCGCACCAAAGGGGAAAATCCCAATTTCCTCTATCCGGTTGTGCAGGGATTGCATCCACGCCGGAGCGCTTGGATCTGCTACGGCCTGAATAACGGCCTGCCCGGTTTCCAACGCCATCCAGCAGGGGTCATCGGTCGCCTTCAGTATCTCCAGTGCGGGCAACGAAAGGCCCGCCATGCATTCCAGGGTGAGCGTATCTCCCATGGTTCCGCTGACGACATAACTGGCCAGACGCACACTGGCGCTTTTCCGCGGCAGAGCTTCACAGATCTGCTGAAGCAACTCCTCCGGGCGGGGGGACGCCGCCCCTTGGGGCGCGGCAAGGACCCCCAGCAAGACACCGAAGAGGGCCAGCCTATCGGCATCGGTCTCGCGGGAGGCTCGGGCATAACCGTCGAGTTGGACCATGAGGTCGCCGATTAGCAGACGGAACAAGGCGTCTCGAAGTGCATCCCTGTCGGTTTCTGGAACGCTTTCCAGGAGCACTTTCTGCCAGTATCGCCAGTAGAGGATATAAGCGCCGGCGACCCAGGAGGGGTCGATGCCGAGGCTGTGGTGTAGTGCCCCGATTTTGCGCATGGACTCTCGCCAAGGTTTGTCCAGGTGGCTGACCAGGAGTCCACTGATATGTTCCGCCTGTTTCTTGATCAGGGCGTCCAGGCGAGCGCTGGAGAAATCGCGGAAGACGGCGGCGGTAACGGGATGCGAGAGCAGATAGTCATAAAAGTCTCGGGCAAGCGCTGGCGTTTCCGCCTCAAGGACGCTGACATAGCGATCAATGAGGTGAAAATCCGTTTCCTGTAGACCCAGGAAGTTGGGGAGTGTGCTCGTGGCTTCAATGTTCATGCGGCCCCCTGAATGGTTGCGGTGGAAATACTGCAAGCTGATGGACTTGCTTTACGGCAAACCCCTAACGCATCTTGATATTCTTGTTTTGTTTGCCAAAACTGCATTTGCTATTTCCCTTTGACTGGCCGGTGTGGTTCGAAACCGCATGTACCTGAGCGCGCCCTTGTTTTGCTCAAAAATTCCCAATCCCCCTTACCGTGGCAGCAGGTTAGGAAGGGGGTGTTCTGATATGATTATCGTTACCTCGGAAGGCCGGGTTTTAGGCGGAGAACTGATTCGGCATTCGCCCCGATCACCTGACCGCCCCACCCGCCATAGTCCCCAAATAGTCGCTGCGCGAGATTTGTGTCATACAGGAACTTGTTTTCGGTTGCGGAGAGAGGGCTGCGCACCCGTTCAGATGGGCGGACACAAACAAAAGGCAATGATCTTTTTCTTCGGCATGATTTACCCCAGACACGTGACGTGATTGAAGATGGTTCAGCAGATTATATCTGCATCACGGTTTGCTCCAAAAAATATGACGTTCGCATGCTGCTCCTGCGGAAAGAGGTGTCATGGTTCTGCACTATCCGACCTCGCCAGAACAACCGGAAGTTCACTCCAGGACGTGGTGAATTGCGGCGATAGCGTCCCCCGTTGCATCTGCCATGGCTGGCTTTGACGGATTCCCGATATTCCAGGTTGGCAGGCACTGTTCCCGAATCGCTGGTTGATCGTATCTAGCGTCTGCATCAGTCTGGACCGCCGTTCACCCTGTTCCAGTGGCATACCGAAAAAATCCCCCTGCCGCTTTCCAGCCTGGTGCAGATCCATTAATCGGACCCCGGCTTTGGCATAGCGGTATCCGGGCTGGTATATGGTTTGCAGAGCGGAGACGGCCGAGTGGACCATCTGCAGGGTGTCGTTGGTATGGACGGTCAGGCGAACACTATGGACGGGGTGATATTGTGGTTCGTCGCGGTGGCGGTAAGTACCGATAAAAACCTCCATGGCTCCGGCGACACTGCCATCCTTTCGGAGTTTTTCGGCGGCGCGGGTGGTGTACAGGGTGATGGCCGCGCGCAAGTCCTCCATAGCGGTAACCGGTTGCCCAAACGACCGCGCTGACTGGATGCTGTCTCTGGGTGCATGGCCCGTGTCCAATGGAATGCAAAGCTCCCCCCG
Source organism: Acidithiobacillus ferrivorans (assembly GCA_018853935.1). Lineage (GTDB taxonomy): Bacteria > Pseudomonadota > Gammaproteobacteria > Acidithiobacillales > Acidithiobacillaceae > Acidithiobacillus > Acidithiobacillus ferrivorans. The sequence continues at coordinate 5,170 of JAAOMR010000339.1, read as the reverse complement.
GAGCTCCCTGACGGTTCTCTCGATCTGGACACTGAAACGCTGTCGCAGGCGTTTGGGGTCAGCGTCACGCAACTGGGCCACGGTGGCGATCCCCAGTGTCTGCAGTTTTTCGCCGATCTTACGACCAACGCCCCAAACGTCACCTACCGGCCAGTGTTCAAGATGGCGCGCCTGTTGCTGAACGGAAAGTTGGTCAAGATGGCAAACGCCTTGCAGTTCCGGTGTTTTTTTGGCGATATGGTTGGCGAGTTTGGCACGGGTCTTTGTGCTGGCGATGCCCACGCAAACAGGTATGCCGATCTCCCTGGCGACGGTGGCGCGCATGGTGGCCGCCAGTGCCGTTTGCTGATCGTCGGTGACGCCAGTAAGGTCCAAAAAGCACTCGTCGATGCTGTACACCTCCTGCCGCGGAGAAAAGCGTTTCAGGATACGCATCATTCGCGCGCTCATATCGGCATAGAGGGTGTAGTTGCTGGATAGGGCGACAATACCGAGTCGGGCGGACTGTGGCTTCCACTGAAACCAGGGCGCGCCCATGGGGATGCCCATGGCTTTAGCTTCGGCGGATCGGGAAACGATACAGCCATCATTATTGGACAGGATGACGATGGGCCGGTCTCTCAGTTTGGGCTGGAAGACCCGCTCGCAGGCGACATAAAAATTGTTGCCGTCAATCAGAGCGATGGTCATGACGCGGGCTACAGGGCGTGAATCACGAAGGTGGCCACACCCCAGATTTCGAGTTCCTGGCCGTCCTTGATCTCGATCGAGGGGTAATCGTCGTTTTCCGGGAGGAGGGTAGGGTGGCCTCTGAAGCCGGCTGGTCTGGAAAGGCGTTTGACGGTGAATTCCCCATCCAGGATGGCGATGACGATCTTCCCGTGTGTTGGCTTGAGGCTGCGGTCGACCACCAGGATATCGTTGTCATGAATGCCAGCACCGGTCATGGAGTGGCCGCTGACGCGCAGGAAGAAGGTGGCCTCTGGATGGTGGATGCAGTGCTGATTGAGATCCAGACGGCGCTCCACGTAGTCATCGGCGGGAGAAGGGAATCCGGCGGCGATTTTGCTGATGAAGATGGGGCGGTGGCCTGGGCGGGCGTTGGGGGCTGGATGAAGGATACTGAGGCCCGCTCGAGCCAGTTTATCGATGGTCTCGGGTTTTAGCGGCATATTCCGGTCCTAATTTCCACGCACACCCCAAACCCAAACCATCCAGGTGCGGGATGACCACGAAGTGTGAGCGTTACTATTCGCCAAGACATGGGAGGAATACCTTACAGCTGGAGCCAAATGGCCTTTATGCAGTACGGTTCCGCCCCGCATGGCAACTTGCGTGCGTAAGAACGGGTCCTCGAAAATAGCTTGTACTGCTTGGCTCAAAAGGTAGTCCTGCTCCACCATTAGATCGCTGTTCCAGTCGGCCTGCGCACGCCAGGCAACTATTTCGCGCGCCGTGATCATTTAAGCGATTCCAGACTGCGGTGGTCTTCCAAACGATAACGAATTCCCCATCGGGTGCTCAACAAAGAGACTGATATATCCTGTACAGGTATTGACGATCGATCCAAGATTTGCAGCGCCTTGTGCTTTTTCGAAAGCCAAGTCTCGACCGCAAGCGCCGGCGTAGGCAGATTCAGGGCTTCCAACAGAAAGCCCAGGCGCTGCGCAGCCGCGGTCTGATTCAAGGCATCCAGCGCGACGAGCATCTGCCCTCGATCTAGATATGTGGAGAAATCCTTAGCGATCCGCGCCACAGTTTCCAACCCACCGATGGCGGTCTGATACCTGATCAGGTCCAGCAGCGTCGCTTCCCGGGTACTGACCCGCCATGGAGCTACACCATTTCGAATGGTAACGGTTGGGGTGGATGCTAATGCTTGTTTTGAGAAGAAAACAATTCGCTGGCGGCCAACCAGGAGTTCCCGGCGCGGTTTACTCATCATGACCTGGGTGTCTTGCAGGGCATAGTGCGCGGATCCCCAGTGACGTGCCGCTGAAAGCAAGGCTACGTAATAATTTGGCTCTATCTTTGTCAGGCAATCGCCGAGCCACCAGCTTACTGGAGGCGCGCCATAGTGCTCATATTCTGGCGGCACGATGACCCAGCCTGCCGGCTGCTTGGACGCCAGAGCGATATGACCAAGTTTAGACAACCGATCCAAAGCTCGCTTGCAGGCCACGCTCCCAGGATCGCGGCCTGTTAGTCTGGCGAATTCTGCAGGCTCGAAGAAATAGCGGGCTTGCGCTTGAATCTTGCGCAAAGCCGCGTCCCCGGAAAGCCATTCGCAGGTCGCGGGTGATCTGTTCCCGGTGTGGACCGAAGCTGGATTGCTTGTAAACATTTGCCTATAGTACCGTTATTCGTCATTATTTGCAATTATTTTACGCGCATCCTTGCCTCTGAAATTCGTCGAACGTAAGCCAATCCATTCAACTATGCTTAGTTTTTCTGGCTCTCACCTTGCCAACACCATTTCGGCATCAAGCGCCGCATACTCCACAGGCACCTCAGCCTTAGCGGTCAGTTCCAGTTCGGCATCGCTCAGTTCCGCCGGTAGGACGGCCAGACGATCACGACTTTTCAGTCGGAAAAATTCCTCAGCTGATACCAGTACCAAACGATCACGTCCGTTTTTCGTGATGGTTAGCGGCTCTGTCAGCGCCCGGTCGGCCAATGATCCGTAGTGCTTTATGAAATCAGCGGTGGTTACACGCATGATGAATTCTCCAATGGCAATATATGAATTATACATATAATTCATATTATTTCAAGCGTTATCCTGCCCAAGCGTTGATTTCCTCCTCGTCGCTTCAGGGCGAGGAGGATGTCAACCCAGGCAAGTGTTGCAACCTGCGAGGTTTTTTCGTCGCTCATCGAGTTTTTTCTCCGATCTGCCCCCTTCAGGGGACACACATCCATGCGTCATTCGCCCCTTGCTGGGTACAAGACCCATTACTCACCTGCACTCCCTGCCTAGTGAGTCGGTAGGTCAGATAAGACTGGATTTTGGGGTTGGATAACACGTCTGGGTTAAGCACGGCATACACGTCCCCGACACATCGTGCGGAGAGACTAATCAGCCCGGGGTGTCCCTCCGCCTTCAATCGTGCGCCCATAGGCTGCGTAAAATGGTAGCTCTCCGGATCAATCAGCGCCGGGTAATCGGCGACACGTGGGCGCAGGTCCACCAAGGCGGCATCACACCGGACACCATATATCAAACGATCTCCAGCAATGCTTTCCCGGTTTCCAGAAATTACCATCTGCTCAAATCCAGCATCATGTAACAGCCTGGCCTTCCAGTGATATACGGTCTCAAAAACTGATGTTTCCACCGTATCAGCACCGTACCAGATACCAAAAGAGCCATCACTGTACCGGCTTGCCGCCCAGCTTTTAAATGGGAACCCGATGGCTGCGAACCATCCAGCTTCCTCGAAGGGGCGGTCAATGGCAGGCGTCTGGGAGACATGGTTGTGCGGCTTGGCGGCTGCTTCGTACCGCTGTGCCACGAGCCAGTCGTCATGGTGGTCAGAAAGATCGTCAAACAGATCCTCCGACACCCGCAAGCTGATGATGTTGCGAATCAACGTCTGGTGCGTGTCTGCCAGCGTCAGACCGTCAAAGAAGGATTCCACCAATCACCCGCCCCTGGCCCGGTCCAGATAGGCCCGCACCATCAACAATCCGGTGAACCCCCACTCGCGTACCACTTCCACGGGGGTCCGATTATCGAACGCGCGGTTACGCGTAGTCATCCATTGATAAGCCAGGTCCCTATCATGCGGAAAAAGCAATCGCAGATTTTTATGTATGGCGAGTAAATGGCCAGCACGCTCCAGCAGATCCCTGTTTGCGCCCAGGGGTTCGCCTTTGCGGTACCGACTGAGGGCGGCACGATTGTCGGCCGCCAAACCCAGCAAGGCGAGTTGATCTTCATTGCCCACCATCCAGAGGTCGAAAGCCTGCATCAGCATTTTTGCCAGGACGGACCGGTCATGGGTTTTGCTCTCTCTATCAGTTGTGACCGCTGCTTGAGTCATGGTGCGCCTCCTATGCCATGAAACAATTATAACAACTTATGTTGCATTTGCAACCAGCTTTCTTTTGCCTGCACCACCTTCACCAAAAGGTGGATGGCAAGGGTCTGCCTTGGTTCAGATGCGAATCAGATCTCGTGGTGATCTTTGGCTTTGTTCAGACCGAGTCTGGAGCGGGCTTTTCTGTGTTTGCCATTCCGGTTGTCCTCTCCTGCTCCTTGAGCATGATGTCGATAATGCGCCGATCCATGGCGTCCTTTTCGCGGAGTCCATATTGTTACATGGCTTTTCCCTTCTTTGGCGCGTCGGGAACCTCATGCGAAAACTCGACGACATCACCCAACTCCATCACCTGGTTGGGCGGGAGCCGGAAAAAGTCGGTGGCATTGGCGGAAATGCGGAGCATGACGGCGAACAGATGCTCCCTCCATAAAGACAAGGTTCTGCTGGCACTTGGAATAACCCGTTGGCGAGAAACGAAATAAGTGGTATCCAATGGATTCCATGGGTTGTCCGAATTTTCAGCGGATTTGAGAATCTCCGGAATGTCGGGGTGCTCCATGAATCCATACCGGGCGGTGAGCCGGCGCACCCCCTGCCCGTAATCCCTAATCACCACGCGGTTCGCGGGAAGGACGCGGGGTTCCTCCTCAAATTTGATGGAGAGGATGATGACTCGTTCATGAAGCACCTTGTTGTGTTTCAGGTTATGCAGCATGGCATGCGGGATGGCCCGCTCGCGCATGGTCAGGTATACCGCCGTGCTCGGGACACGGATAGGATCGCCAGGGGTGACGCCACTCAGAAAGTCTTCAACCGAAAGGTCATCCGGATACAGCTTGCGGGCGAGAATTCCTCGGCCCCACCGCCATGTCGACATAGTGGTGAATACCGCTAGGCCGATTGCCAGAGGGAACCATCCGCCTTCCACGAATTTCAGCAGATTCGCCCCGAAAAATATCCCGTCCAGCAGAATAAAGAAGCCGCAGAACAGGCCTGCTTTCCACAACGGCCATTTCCAACTGTGGCGGGCGACGAAGAAGACGAGGATGGTAGTCATCATCATGGTCCCGGTGACTGCTGTGCCATAGGCGAAACTCAACGCGTTCGAAGACTTGAACCAGAGA